>JBEKFI010000125.1:0-9372 GCA_050013395.1 Verrucomicrobiia bacterium
GGCGTCGTCCAGTCGGTTCAACCGGCTGTACGCACATGCCAGAGTGTACCGGGCGTCGTGCATATCCGGTTTCAGCCGCAACGCCTCCTGCAACTCCGCGAGCGCCTCGCGGTATCGGTGCGTTCTCACATGAATCTCGCCCAGAGTCGCGTGCATCGGGCCGAACGTCGGATTCAGGCGCGTCGCCTTCTGCGCATGAGGTAGCGCCTCCTCGTGCCGTTTCTGCATCATCAACGCCTGAGCGAGCTTCCAATTCGTCAGAACGGAGTTAGGAAAGCGCCTGACCGCCGCCGTCCACAACGTTTCATCGTCATGCCACACGGTAATTTGACCTCGCGTCTGGAATCCATAAAACAGCAGCATACACCCCAGTAATCCAGCCAATGCGCCGCGTCCGATCAAGCTGAAGCGTCGCCAGAGCCAGACACAGCCTGCCGCCACCAGTAGGAGGACGGGTATCATCGCGAGATACATAAACCGATCACCTGCCCCTTGGCCTCCGACCTGCATCAGCCCGGACACGGGCGCGATCAACGCCAGGCAAGCGCACCAAGCAGACCAAACTACAGGCACTTGCCTCCGCAGCCAAAACGCGAACACAGAGATGAAGATGACACCGATCACCGAAAACACGAATTCCGGAGCGCCCAGAGGGATTTCTCCTTCCAACGGATAGTATGGGGACAACCACGACGGCCAGGCCAGCTTCCAGATATAGAAGATGACGTTGCGGGCGGCGACAGCGCATCTCGCTGTTGCACCGAATCCAGCCATGTTCGTGACCGCTCCGGCGTGGGACTGGGAGATGATCGTCACGACTCCTAACGCCACGCAGCACGCGAACAAAAGCCCTTTCTCTTTCACCAGCGACAGCCAGCCCGAGCGCATCTGGCGGCGCAGCGGATAGAAATCCAACCCCAGCATGACGACGGGCAACGACACCGCCATTGGCTTCGATAGCAGTGCCGCCAGGAACAAACATGTCATCCCCCACCACCAGCGACGGTTCACAATCCGGGCTCCCGCGACTGCGGGATCATCCTCCCGAGCCGGCGACGAGGCCGGGCGTAATCCCGCAGTTCCGGAAACGGCCCGCAAGTAAGCACACAAACACATCAGCGAAAACAACCCGCACAACACCGTCTTGCGCTCGGCCAACCACGCCACCGACTCGACTTGCAGTGGATGAATTCCGAAGGCGACAGCGATCCCCGCAGCCATCGCGAGCCGTGTCGAGTCAGAGAGATTCTCCACCGTGCCCGTCAGCATCCAGACCAACAGGCAAACCAGACCTGCGTTTATTCCATGCAGCAACACGCTCGAGGCGTGGTGGCCTGCTAGATTCCAGCCCCAAAACTGAAAATCGACGAGGTGCGAGAGCCACGTCAAGGGGTGGTAATACAGGGGCAGCAGCGCCGTGGCGATCCATTCGAGCGCCGAGAACGAAACGCGTTCAAGCTGCGAAACTTTTCCAAGATAAAGCGGATCGTCCCAATAGACGAAGCCGTTGTGCACCGCAGGCCAATGCACGAGGATCGTCAGGGCTGAGATCGCCGCCGCTGCCAAGGCAAACCATGAGCGCTGCAATTTCGTATTCGTCCAGTTCATGGGTTGTCCGTTCCGCCGACCAACGCCCGGAACCGCTCTCCGTATGCGGGATCATCACGCAGGCGGTTGAGCTCAGTGTCACGCGCGGCAAGTTGAGCAAACTGCGGCTGAGATGAGAGAAGGTTCTGGAGCACTTCGCAAGCTTCTGCAAACCGGCCAAGGCGGCTGTAGGCACAAGCCAGGTTGTAACGTGCCGCCGGCAAATCAGGGTTCAGACGCAAGGCTTCCTGCAGCTCCGGAGCCGCCTCAATAAATTGGTGCGTCTTCAGATAAATCAGCCCGAGCATCGCGCGAACTGACGAATTCGTGGGATTCAATTCCAATACGTCCTTTGCGTAAGGCAGCGCCTCTGCGAATTGCCGTAGCTTCACACACGCGCCGGCCAATTCAGAGCACACGTCCTCCAGCGTGGCGCGCGTCCCTGGATAATCGGGAATCTCCGTGAAGGCCGCCTGCGCATGCGGCAGCGCCTCTTCGAAGCGCCGTTGCTCCGCCAGCGCCATGGCCAACTGCCCATGCGCCACGCCGGACCGGGGGAAATGACCAAGCACGACACTCCACAACGTTTCACTGTTACGCCACACCAGAATCTGCTGGTGCGTCCTGACGCCCAGAAAGATCAGTTCACCACACACCAGCAGAAGCAACACCGGCCGGCCCAATGCGTGCAGGTGTCGCCACAACCAGACGCCGCCCCATCCCAGCACCAGCAACGGCGCGAGCATCGCCAGGTACATGAACCGGTCCGCCACCGCTTGCGAACCCACCTGCATCAGACCCGATACAGGCACAAGCAGCGCGAGGTAAACGAACCAGGCCGCCAGCAACGCAGGCGCGCGTTTTCTGAGCCAAAGAACCAGCACGCTGATCAAAGCGACCAGAATCACAGGCACGAGAAACTCCACTTGCGAAAGCGACATCGTTCCTGCCAGCGGATAAAACGGACACAGCCATCCCGGCCAGATCAGCTTCCATAAATAGAAAATGAACGCACGCGCCGCCACCAAGCATCGTTCTCCCACGCTGTGCGCTTGCATCGCCATCACCGCGCCGCTGCGCGCCTGGCCGATCACGGTCAACACAAGATCGACCGCACTCAGCCCGATCAGCAGCGCTTTCTCCTTCCAGAGCCCCCACCACCCAACGGTCTCGTGCCGCCGCAACGGACAAAAATCCAAGGCCAACATCACCAGCGGCAGCGACATCGCCATCGGCTTGCTCAACAACGCCGCGACGAACAGCACCATCGGCACCCACCACCAGCGCCGCTGGGTTGTCGTTGGTAGGGCGCGCCCGCCGGGCGCGCCGAGCTGTCCCGTTGTAGTGGCCGCTATCCCCTGCGGCAAATCTGTGACCGTGCGCCCGGCGACGGGCACCCCTACACGCGCCGCCCGCACATAAGCACACAGGCTCGCCAGCGAGAACAGCGTGCACAATACTGTCTTGCGCTCCGCCACCCATGCCACAGGTTCGACTTGCAGCGGATGCAGCCCAAACACCAGCGCAACGCCGCCCGCCAGCGCCACCCGTTCGCCAAATGACGCGCCAACGTTTTCCAGCAGCATCCACACAAACAGCACCGCTAAAGCGCTGTTGAGGCCGTGCAACAGCAGGTTCGTCAGGTGATGTCCTGCCGGATGCTTACCCCACAACTGATAATCCGCCACGTGCGACAAGAAAGTGAGCGGATGATAATAAAAGGGAAGCACCGTAGAGAAAGCCCACGCGACGGTCTCCCAAGTCAGCCGCGGATGCCGGGCTAGCTCATCCAAATACAGATCATCGTCCCAATTGAGAAATCCGTTTCGGGTGCACGGCCAATGCACCCAAACGGTGATCGCCGCCACGGCCAGCGCCACCCCCACCACGATGCGGGCCTCGCGCTTCATCTCACCAGAACTTCCAGTCTCCGCGCGCCAACACCCACGCCGTCAGAGCCGCGTTACTCACCGCATGCGCGACGACGCACCAGAACACGTCTTTGCGTTTGTAGAGAAGCCAGTTGTACATCGCGCCACAAATCAGACCCGCCAACCACTCGCGATGTTCACCGCCAAACAACGCCACCGTGACGGCAAACGACGGCCAACTGAACGTTCCGACGGGAACTTGCTTGAAGTCTGCTTTCACCAGCCACCGAATCAAAAACGCCCGCCAGAAAAGTTCCTCCATCAGCGGCACGACGACGACCGCTCCGACCACACGAAACCCGATGAACACCCACTTCCCGCTCGGATCGAAGACCTCGGCCTTTCCGAGTTTGGGGTAGTACGAATCGATCCCGATCCAAATCGCAATCGCAAACAAGCCGACCGCTACGGCTGACAACCACGTTGTAGCTGCGCTTCTGTGAAGCGCAGAGCTTCCGCCGTCCGCAAGTCCTCGGCGCTTCACAGAAGCGCAGCTACACCACCTCGGCAAACGAAGTTCCTCATAGTGTTTACGAAAGACCCAGAGCGCAGCGGCGACGACGATTGTCGTCACGGGATAAACCCACACCAAATTCTGCGACGACTGCACCGAGAGAAACGCCAGGTAGATCGCAAACGGGGCGACGTAAGGCAGCCAGGGTTTGAATTTTGTCATTTCACGCATCCGAGGGGCTGCGCACGCCGAGGCCGGGACGCGCCATCACGTGGGTACAGATTTGCGTCGTCGCCACATCCTTGTGGCCGAGCAGTTCCTGCACTGTGCGGATGTCGTTCATGGCGATCAGCAGTCAGTGGTCAGCTTTCAGCTTTTCTACCAACGCCGCCAGCATCCGTTTGATGCTCACCAGTGGGCCTTCAACTTTCGTATGATCTTCAAGCGGGATGAAGCCGAGGTCCCGGGCCAACAGTGACTGACACTCCAGTTCACATGCCGACCCAAACGCGATCCGCACAAAGCGTGCAAAGTCTGCATCACCGCTGCGGCCACAGCCTTCTGCCAAGTTGGCGCTGATGAACGCGGCCGCGCGGCGCCTTTGATTCGACAACCCAAATTTCTCCTCCTGCGGAAACCTTGACGTGAGACGGTACATCTCCAATGCCAATGCATGAGCTTGCTGCCACAGTTCCAATCGCCGAAAGTCTTTCATCTTTCGCTGAAACCCGACTGCTGACTGCTGACAGCTATCCTCACATCCTTGACCCGCAGCCGCAATCCTTCCAGCAGGCGCATGCCGGTGCCGTAAAGTGACCGTGCGACCAACTGATATGTGCCGTCCAGCGCATTGAGTAGGCGGTTGACTTCCTCGCGGGTCAACACGGTCGGCAACCGCTGCGGCCGCTTGGCCCGCGTGACCTCACCGACCTCCCTCAACTTGACCCGCAGCACCTGGTGATACAAAAACACCAAGGCGTTTAGCGCCTGGTTCTGAGTACTCGCCGCCACATGCCGCCTGACAGCCAAGTATTCGAGGTACTGACGGGCTTCTTCCGCCCCCATGTCCTTGGGATGACGCTTCCCGCGAAACATGATGAACCGTCTGATCCAATCTACGTACGTCTGCTCGGTGCGCAGGCTGTAGTGCTTCAGCCGACACAGGTGACGCACCTGATCGAGCAACCGTAGCGGTCGGGCCGGGCTTGCAGCCTTTAGTTCTGTCTTCACTTCGGGAGCGAAATCGTTCATGTTTCGGGTTAGGGAGTTGGTAATCAATGATCTGCACAAAGGCAAGCTCCGGTTTAGACTAGCGGAATAGACTGCAAGAATGCAGCTCACTTAAACGTTGAACTAAACCGCTTCGCGAAGCTTCTGTTCGAGATTTTTCGGAGCATTTCCCCTGGGTCAGTTATGCTGGCGGCATGACTACACTACGTTCTCAACTGATTCGGGAGCTCGTTTTACGGGGCTCATCACCCAGAACCCAGGAAGCCTACGTCAACGCGGTGGCCGGTCTGGCTAAGCATTACAACCGTTCGCCCGACGGCCTCAGTGACGAACAGATCAAGGCAACGACAAGCGGGGTCAGGTCTAGGCATTGGACAATTGGATTGACCTTTGGGCAGGCAAAGGGCAGACTGCTGGCAAATGGCCCGACCGCTCAGAATCGATCTGCAAGGAGGCTGGTATCATGTCACCAGCCGGGGAAATGAGCGGCGGGCGGTATTTCGTGATGACGCAGATCGGCGGCACTTCCTAGAGTTGCTGGCGCAGTGGACGGAACGGTTTGCGGTGCGCCTGCACGCGTATGTGCTGATGGACAATCATTATCACCTGCTGGTAGAGACACCCCACGCCAACCTGAGCGCGGCGATGCAGTGGTTGCAGGTCAGTTACACGGTGTGGTTCAACCGGCGGCACGGGCGTGCGGGGCATTTGTTTCAAGGGCGGTTCAAGGCAATCGTGTTCGAGAGCGAGGAATCGGCCTGGGAACTGAGTCGGTACGTGCATTTGAATCCCGTACGGCTGCGGCGGTTGGGGTTGGACAAGGCGACACAGGAACGCAGTCGCGCGGGCCTGGGCGAGAAGCCCGATCCGAAACTCGTGGCCGAGCGGCTGCGGCAGTTGCGGACTTATCCGTGGAGTTCTTATCGTGCCTACGCGAGGCTGGCGGACTCACCGCCCTGGTTGACCAGCGGTCGGGTGCTGGAGTTGGGCGAAGGGCGGAATCGGTCCGCGCAGGTCGCGGCACATCGGCAGTACGTGGAGGAAGCGGTGCGCGAAGGGATGCTGCCGAGCCCGTGGGAGCGATTGCGGGCGGGGTTATTGCTGGGCAGCGAGGAATTCGTGCGACGGATCGGTCGTCGGGCTCGGGGCGATGCGCGCGAGCAGCCCGCGCTGCGACGGATGCAGCCGCGACCGACATTTGAGCAGGTCGTGGCAGTGGTGGAGCAGTTGAAGGGCGAGAAGTGGGATGGGTTTCGGGAACGGTACGGGGACTGGGGGCGGGACATGGTGCTTTACCTGGCCCGGCGGCGTTGCGGGCTGACCCTGCGGGAACTGGCCGAACAAGCCGGCGGCATGGACTACAGCAGCGTGGCGACGGCGGTCAGACGCTTCGCGAGGCGCGCCGGCCGCGCGAGAAAACTCCATGAATTGATTATAGCAGCAGAGATGGAATTGTCCAATGCCTAGACCTGACCCCATTGACTCCATTGACCCCCTCCGTGGCTTCGGCGAAGAAGTCGGATGAAGCAAACCACGTGGAAGCGGGAACGGTTTGCTGCAACTTCAACGCACTTTTCGGGATGCCCCGGTACATCGTGTACCCCCCTTGGGGGTGAGAAGTAACTTCAACGGCAGGGGGTGAAGCAAGAAGATTGTGGGGGAGAGCTGGGGGGCTTTTTCGGCGAGCAACTCGACAGGGCTTTTCCAACCCCGACACCGGGTGTCGGGGCTCGATGGTGGCGTGCACGGTCTCGACATCGGTCCCGCGACCGCGGGATTGGGACAGTGGGGCGGGTTGAATTCGTGGCGCGCCTGCCACTGCTGCTCGATCTGCCCCGACATAAGGTGTCGGGGTTGCAGGTGCACCGTCTCGCCGTCGAACTCGGTGCCGAGATCGGTGCGGATTTCGATGGCGCGGGGGTCGATGCCGTGGCGCGCCAGGTGCGCCAAGAAGCGGTCGGCGGCGAGGGTGGCGTAGGTTTTGGACAGCTCGTTGCTGTAGGCTAGGAACTGCGTGCTGCAACTGAGCTCGCGGAGGCTGTACTGGTACTGCGGCGAGCCGAGCGCCTGCATCTGGGTCCAGTAGAAGGGCAGATCGGTCAGGTGTTTGGTGTCCATGCGGAAGCGGGTGAACGGCTGGTAGGCTGCCTTGATGGCGCGCAGATCGCGCTTTTTCTGATGGCGGCGTTTGGTTTTGCGGGTCAGGCCGTGGGCGCGCAGGATGCGGTTGACGGCGTTGTGCCCGAGGGGCAGATCGAATTCAGCGATGAGGCGGCGAGCGCCGAAGCCGGGAGTTTTCTTTCGCAGCGTGACCACCTTGCGTTCGAGCGCGGCGGAAGTCTTGTGCGGGCAGTTGTGGGGGGCGCGGCTGTGGGCGTGCAGTCCTTGGAGATGGTGCTGCTGGTAGCGGCGCAGCCATTGGCGGACGGTGTTGCGGGCACAGCCGAAGTGACGGGCGGCGGCCTTGATGCCATGCTGGAGGGCGTGGACCACGAGGTTGTGGCGCAGGGCGAAGTGGGTGTTTTCGGCGCGGATCATGGCGTAGTAGGGTCGGGACGATGTGGCTTGGGTCGTGATCTTGGACATGCGCGTGGTTGAGCCACAGTCGCGGCGGCTTGTCGAACGTTCCTTGACCCGCCGCCGCCGTGCAGCGCCCCGCCCCCCATTCCCCCCTTGAGGGGCGGGGCGCTGCGCGGCGAACGACAGGGGGGCTGTGAGTCCGCCCCAGTGGTGCGGAGCCACACGCGCAACTAGTTCCAGGTCTTCTGTGAAATGCACTGAATCTTGCGCATCCCAAATCCGGGAGGGGGGTCACGATGTACCGGGGCCATCCTAGTTCAACGCACTTTTGCGCTTGCCCGTGTTCGCTTATTCTTAGATGTTAAGCCTCACCTATATCGTTTGCCAGCCGTGGCGGATCATGCTGACGGCGATGGCGGCAAGCAGCAGGGAGATGATTTTCGAGATGGCGTTGAGCCCGGTCATGCCAATCCATTGCGCCAGCCGGTCGCTGAAGTGCAACGCCAAACTCACCAGGCACAGATTGATCACCAGTGCCACCAGCGTGAACGGTATCCCCACCGAATCCATCAGGATCAACAAGGTGGTCAGCGTGGCCGGGCCGGCAATCAATGGCAGACCGAGCGGCACGATCCCGAAGTCTTCCGGCAATGGTGTTACGCTCGGCCCGGTCCGCAGCAGATCGCGTGATGCCAGCACCAGCAGAATCAGACCGCCCGCAACCTTGAAATCGCCGACGCTGATCCCCACTGCTTTAAAGATCAGCTTGCCGAGGAACATGAATCCGACGGCCACAATCGCCGCCGTCCAAGTGGCTTGATGGGTGATGCGGCTGCGCCGCTTCGCTTCGATCCCCGTCGTCATGCCGAGGAACAGCGGGACAATTCCGACGGGATCAAGCGCCACGAATAGTGGAATCCAAGCCAAGAGCAGTTTCTCCAACCAGATCATGACGACTCAGGTCTTCGTCCATAACAGAAGTTGGCGCGCAAAGCAATCACGGGCCATAGATCGGGTGCGATTAAAGTGGTGGTCAGAACCCTCAGCTTGACCCTCTCTCTTGCGCGATAAGGGAGAGGGGATTTCCTCGCCCCTGCTTGCCGGGGGAGAGGATCAAGGTGAGGGGGTGCCTGTGCTGGTGACCACCACTTTTGATCGCACCCTCGAAGACCCTCACTGACGAAGCAGATGACTTGGTGTAGAGTAACGAAATATGAATCGACCAAGATGGTGGTTGGTGGGCGTCGTAGGATTGGCATTGATCGTAGGCTGCGGGCGGCCGCGGCCCGTGCCGTTGGAGAGTGTGCAGGTCACGCCGGTGAAGGCGCACGATGTTTTGCGTGTGGTCAATGAGCCAGGAACGAAAGTGGTGCTGGTGAACATGTGGGCCACATGGTGCGGACCGTGTCGGGAGGAATTCCCCGCCATCGTCAAGCTGGCGCGACGCTATCAGGCGCGCGGATTGCGAGTCGTGTTCGTGTCCTCGGATGTCGAAAGCGAGTTGCCCAGCGTGAAACAATTCTTGGCGAAACAGGGAGTCGATTTCCCATCGTACCTCAAGGCGGAGAAGGATCAGGAGTTCATCAACGGGGTCGATCCGCGCTGGAGCGGCGCGTTGCCCGCGACGTTTATCTACGACGGTAGCGGCAA
>JBEKFI010000126.1:0-9133 GCA_050013395.1 Verrucomicrobiia bacterium
CTCTCCCCGCAAGCGGGGCGAGGAGATCTCCCCTCTCCCTTCCCAAGGGAGAGGGCCTGCCCGCCGAAGCCTCGGCGCAGGCGGGTCAGGGTGAGGGTTCGAGCAGTGACACACTGTGGGTTGTTTAAGCGCATTGTGAATAATCCGGGCTAGCGCTGTGAAGCTGCGCTATCGTCCCCGGAAAAGCAAATCTAAACGAGGCAGCAAAGATATCTACAACCGCACAAAGCCTACTAGCCGTCTCGGCCCCCTCCACGCCGGCATCTGGCAAGGACGGCGTTCTGTATATCCTACAGAATCGTCCTTTGTGGATTCGCTGCTGTAGTATTCGGAGGATATTATGGACCTAATGCGCGTTCGGGGCTGGTAGTCATCTTGTCTGTACCCGTGATGTCGTTTGTGCTCGCGCACTATCTGTAGGAGCGGCGAGTAATGAAGCCTGCGCTTACATTTAGGTCTTGGGCTCAACTCGATTGGCGCGGCCATTAAGATCAACACCCCAGCCTTGACGCGAAACACCCACACCTTGCCCCACAAAACAATGCTCTGGACTATCACAAAGCAAGGCTGCTAAAAGAAAGGCATTACATGCGTTTTCCCCGGTTGAATCTAGCCCTGCCTGAATGGATAGGGCCGCTCGTTAGTGATCGTAGCAGAACGTTCGAAACCGTTCAGGAGCGCATGGAATTTGTTATAACACTTTCCCGGCTGAACGTCAAAAACGGAACTGGTGGGCCGTTCGGTGCCGCTGTTTTCGATTCTCGGAGTAACCGACTGCTTGCTCCTGGCGTTAACCTCGTGGTTCCGGCTCGTTGTTCGGCGGCACACGCGGAGATTGTGGCGATCGTAATCGCACAGCAAGTGGTAGGTCAATATGACCTCGGTGGCGAAAACGCACCATCATGCGAACTCGTAACGAGCACGGAACCGTGCGCGATGTGTTTTGGAGCCATCCCTTGGTCCGGCATTCGCCGCATCATTTGTGGCGCTCGGAAAGAGGATGCGCAGGGGATTGGATTTGATGAGGGACCGATACCCCACGATTGGGTGCAGCAGCTTGAAGCGCGTGGCGTTGCCGTTTTACAGGATGTCAGTCGGCAAGAAGCTGCTGCTGTTCTGTGGCAGTATCGCGAGGCCGGAGGACCAATCTATAACGGACGGCGAGGCAGCATTCCAAAATAATACTTGGTCTGAACGACCCTCGCCTGAAGGCGAGGGGTTTACGGATCCCAAAGACAAGACTCTAAACTGGTTTGTATGTAGGGACGCGACGCCTTTTGTTTGGGTATCGCGCCGCATCATCGGCAGCTAAGGAAATGGCGCGAAACCGTGGCATCCGTCGGGGAGTTCGCGCCCTGCCGCTCATTCGCAGAGATTCGGGTATCCAGAATGCATTCCTAGTTTGGCGAGCAGGCCCTTTTGGCGGGCGACGCCGAGTATGTGGCGGCAGACGGCAGGAAGCGCTGAACGCTGGCCTATGACCCATCTGAGATGGTCGCAGTGTCCTCGGCTCCTTCGAGCTTCTTGGCAAACTCCGCTTCAAACTGCTCGATGTATCCCATGGCGGTGATGGTGAGTTGGGCTGGTAATCGTTCGACCTTTGTGCGTGGCGTCGTGAGCCGTCACGCACTCTCGACGCACCGTCCGCAGTCAAGGTGGAACGAGCACGGTGGAACGCCCGACCGGTGAGGAAAGCGAAGCCTGACGAGGCTGGAGCGACCTTGACCGGACGGTATAATGGAGAGAGGGCGCGGCGAACGACCTGAGGGGCGGCGGGGACAATATGATCCGTACTAAATGGGCTTTTAGTTGTCAGTTTCGCGTGGCGGTGGTGCGTTGCCGGACCGTGAGCGCATACGGATTGCTTGCCAACCCATGCAGGACATTCTGATGGGGAACTCCGGAACAAAGTCCCATTCGCTTGGTTTCGTCTTACTTTGACTGAGTCAACTCCGTCTCTTTTTTCTGTGATTGTGGACTCTCGATTGCCGCTTGGCCGTGATCGGAAAGAATTTGAGATTCGGATTCCTGCCTAAGGATCCGCGCTACATACTTGATCCTCTCCAAAGCACCGCGAAGCTTCGGGTAATCTTCGATGGGAGAGGTCAGGTCGATCTCCAATTTGGAAGTCTCTTCTGAGCTTCTGCAGTTCGTGTTTTACATCGTCGCTCTCGCTACTATCGTCTTGACGGATGCGGCAGCCATGAGTCAAAGAAAAGGGACAGAGCGTCGGATTCCTACAACGCTCACCTTCACGATTGCAGGTGAAACTTTCACTAGCATGGAAAGGACAGGGACAGCGTGCCTCCGGTGGTGAGGTCGAGGGTGACGGGCCGACAAAGCGAGATCAGCCACGAACCCTTGAATAACCTAGCCGTTACGGCACCAGCCGCACTCGGTAAAACCGCGAGCGCACGTTCGTCGCCCCGCCAGCGTCAAAATGGTTGGTCACCGAGCCGACCGTGTTCGTGACGGTAAAGAGGTCGGAAGGCGTTGGAGTAACTGCCGAAAGCGTCCCCAGTCGCGGCCTGTGGCGCGTTGGTCTTGCCGCCGCCCATCGTCTAGGTGACGGGGCTTGCTGCCTCATCTGTACTTGCGCACCGGCGGGTTACGGCTGATACTGAACGTGCACATTGGGTGCAGATGTTGGTCATGAACCCACGATACGGAGGCGACATAATGAAAATCAGAAACTTAACGTGCATTGCATTCACTTGGCTGTTGGGAATCACCGTAACGTTCAAGGTCAGCGCCTGGGACGGCACTGGTCATATGCTCGCGGCACAGATCGCGCACGACCGTCTCAATGACAAGGCGCGCGCGCGTGTGGACGCATTGGCCTCCCAGCTCGACAGCAACGGCGTGCCCTACAATGCCATCAATGTCGCCTGCTGGCCCGACGACATCAAGGGAAGGGAACTCAAGACGCCGTTTCAAGGCCAGTTCAGGCCGTGGCACTACATTGACATCGGCTGTTTGCCGACAGACCCTGATGTGCTCGGGCTTCCCCCCGCATTGACCGCAACGAACGGCGACGTCATCACGGCGTTGACCCATTGCGTTGACCTGATCAAAAATAAGAAGACCGACGCGATGGTGCCGAGCGAAGCCGTGGCCTTGGCGTTGGTGATACACTTCGTGGGGGATATCCACCAGCCGTTGCACACCACCGCGCGTTACAATCCCCATCCGGAACCGGACGACAAATACAAGCACGACGCGGGCGGCAACGGCATCAGCGTGGCCAACCTCGTGGACACCCCGTGGTCGAAGAACCTCCACACGTTTTGGGACGAGGCGTATCGGCGGTTCTACGAGAACGGCGAGGTGAAAGCCACTCCCGAACTCAGCGAAGCGACCGCGCTGGGCAGCCCTGAAATGGAAGCATGGATGAAGCGCCTGCAGCCCTATGCGCCCGTCAAACCTGATCTGCAGTGTGACGTAAAGAAGTGGGCGCTGGAGTCGCACGAAATCGCCTGCGCGCAAGTTTATGGCACGCTGGGAGAGCCGTACGGTGCCAGGGACATCAAGCTGCAAGAGAAGTACGTCACCGAATCCGCGCGCACGGCGCGCCGCCAAATTGTCCTTGCCGGCTACCGTCTCGCCGAGTTGCTGAACGAACTGTACGGAAAGTGAAACATGCCGGGCTGCCAGCCGTTGTGATGGGGCGCATGTTGATACCGCCACCACGAAACCATCGGTTTCGGTGTAGTGGCGCTTCTGTGAAGCGCTGAGTCGGTGGTTTCTTGGGGATTGCGGCGGCTCGCAGAGCCGCTGCTACACCGGCGCAGTCACGACATCGGTGACAGTGCCAAGATGCGCCCGTTGTCATGCGACTGGTCAAGAGTTTGTCACCGGGTTAAGGGCGGGCACTTCATATAGGACTGGGTAGTGCTTATGCTGCACATGTGGCTTGAGTAGGCGCCTCGGCCAAAGTACCGTTCCCTCCGATGCCTCGCAACATAGAGATCAAGGCAAGAGCAAGGAACCTTCAGCAACAAACTGAAACTGCCTACCGAATCTCAGATACGCCTCCAAAGCTCATTGAGCAGGAAGACGTTTTCTTCCATGTCCCAAAGGGACGGCTGAAGCTACGCATACTCGCCGCCGCAAGTGGCGAACTAATTCTATATCATCGTCCCGATCAAGCGGCCCCGAAGATGTCGACCTATTCAATCGCCCCGACGAATAAACCGTACCAACTCAAAGAGGTATTAGAGGGCGCATATGGCATAAAGGCTGTAATCCGGAAAACTAGGGAGCTTTGCACTGTTGGCCGAACAAGGATTCACTTAGACCACGTAGAGGGGTTGGGCGACTTTCTAGAACTGGAAACCGTACTTGCTGATAATGAACAACCAGAGCAAGCCGAACAGGAAGCAAAACGACTCATGTGTGAGTTGGGTATCAAGGAGGCCGATCTGATCGAGGGAGGCTATGTGGATTTATTGTATGGCCGCGCGCCGTCATAGGCCGGGTTCGGTCCCGGGTGTCGCCGCCGACTGCGCGGCGGTGGACGCAGCAAGCGGATCGCATGCTTGCGGTGATAATTACAGACCGCGCAGAACTCGTCGAGGATCTTGGGCTTGAGCACTCGCCCCACGCGTTGATGGCGTGCGCGGTTGGCTTGGAGGTATTCGCGTTTGGAATTCATACCGACACTGCCGTCTCCTTTCGGTAACCTGCATTATGAGTCAACGCCCCCCGGCAGCCCTTCCCCCCGGTAATATTTGACTTGAGTTAATTCGAGGCCGCGTCGGTTCCTTTTTTTATCCTCTCGATCATGCTGTTGTGGTAGTTTCGCGGCATGATGGTTCGCAACGTGATTCTGGATTGGTCTGGCACGCTGGTTGATGACCTCATGCCCGTGTTCAAGACGACCAACCACGTCTTGGAGGCCTGCGGGTGTCCGCCCATCACGTTGCGGGAATTCCGCGCAGAGTTTTGTCTGCCCATCCGCAAGTTTTATCAACGTCGCATCCCGGATGTTCCCCAAGCGACACTCGAGAAGATTTTCTTGGCGCAGTATCCCGAGTGGCGGGATGATATCCGGCTGCTGCCGCACACGTTAGGTTTTTTGCGCTTCTGCGCTCGGCGAGGTTTCGGAGTATACATCGCCAGCACGGTCGATCGTGAGACTTATCACTATCAGACCAAACGATTCGGCATCGAAGATTACATCACCAAACCATACATTGGCATCGAAGACAAAACGCAACAGATTCATCAGATCCTCCACGAAAATGCGCTGGTTCCCAGTCAAACCTTGTTCGTCGGCGACATGGAACACGACATCGAGGCGGGCAAGGCGGGCGGCGTGCACACCTGCGCCGTGTTGACTGGATACAATCACGTCGAAAAACTGCGTGCGATGTCGCCGGATCTGATTTGCGAGCATCTCGGCGAACTCCAGCGCACTCTGGTCGAGAGGGATCGCGCCGACGCCCAGCGCCAGCAACGACCAAGTCGCGGGATCGCGGGACCGGACTCGGTGCGCGGCGATGGTGAACCAAAGAAGCAGCGGGCTGGGCCGTGAGGGCCAGTGGGGAAACTTTTGTCTTGATTGGCTCCTTCAATGGGTGACCCTAAACCTTTCCGTTCTCTCGGCAAGAGGATGGGACAGCTCTTCCGGGCGGGTTGACACGGACGCCCCGCGTGCCTTACTCTGCCGCTCCCAAGAAGATGAGCGCAGCGTCCAACAGCCAGCGAGTTCAGTGCCCAAAGGGTTTCCGCGCCCGGCGCGGCCTGAATTGGGGCTTCATCGGGCTATTGTATACGTCGTTCTACATGTGCCGCTACAATCTCTCAGTGGCGAACAAGTCCATCAGCACGGAGTTTGGGTTCTCGCGGGCGGACATGGGCATGATTATCACGACGTCGCTATTTGCCTACGCTTGCGGCCAGATCATCAACGGGCTCTTGGCGGACAAACTTGGCGGGAAAAAGGCCATGTTGATTGGTGCAGCGGGCACAATCACAATGAACATTCTATTCGGCGTGGCATCGTTCTGGGGGATGCTCGGAATGTTCGTGGCGATCCGTGGGCTGGACGGCTACCTCCAGTCTTTCGGTTCACCCGGTATGGTGAAAATCAACGCGGCATGGTTCAGCCAGACCGAACGAGGCCGGTTTGCGGGCATTTTTGGCTTCATGATCAATCTTGGCCGATTTGGGATTTTTACACTCGGGCCCGCACTGCTGGCGGGATTCACGTTTCTTGGGTTGGTGCATGTCTCGCCGCTGCACTGGCGGTGGCTGTTTTGGGCGCCGTCGATCATTTGCGCACTGGTGGCGGTCGGCATGGCGATAACTGTGAAAGAGACCCCTGAAGAGGCGGGTTTTCACGGTGCCCACGCGGGGGAAGCGGATCACGCGGACAAGGACGTGACCGCGCAGATCGGCGTCGTGTTCAGGGTTATCGTCACGAATCCGACGGTGTGGATTGTAGCTTGCGCATATGCGTGTACGGGTGCCGTTCGACAGGCAGTGGACCAGTGGTTTCCGCGCTACATGCAGGAGCTGTATCACGCCGACCTGAACTCCGTGCAGTTTCAGTTTCTCGCCTTCCTCATTCCATTTGTCGCTTCGGTGGGATCGCTCGCGTCGGGATATATCTCGGACACTGTGTTCCATGGCCGTCGAGCACCTGTGGCCGCTGCGCTCTACTTCCTGGAGACGGGCATCATCCTCTTGGCGGCACAATTCCACAGCGCGAACGCAGCAGTCACATTCCTCGTGCTCATTTCGTTGACTGCCAACTCGACGCATTCGATTCTCGGTACCGCCGCGGCCATGGACATCGGCGGACGCAAAATGGCTGGGTTCGCTTCCGGTGTAATCGACTCCTTCCAGTATTTTGGCGGAAGCCTCGCGGGCTATGTGCTCGGAAGCTTGCTCGACGAGAGCCTCGGCAACTATTTCTACTTCATGGTGCCGTTCGGCCTGATCGGCGGCGTGCTGATGCTCACCATCCTCGGCAAGGTTACGCTGAAAAAGCACTAAGCCATAGCTTCGGGTTGAAGGCGCTTCTCGCCCGCAACTTGTGGGAGGCTCTTTGCGCCCCATGAACTGTTCGATCCAACACTTCCAGCGGCATACCAGAGTCAAGCCCTCTCGAAGACGCCCCCCAAATGCCATTATTCTCTGATTCCTTCGCCACCCGACCTACCGGGCCAATCTGCGGTTAAGGGGATTTTCGGGGAACCTACGTCCATATCAACGCTGGACATTTACACCGTTAACTGCCCCTACATCTACCGAGTGCTCAAGGGGAAGCGAGCGCAACGCGCAACTGCAATCATGAACGCAAGCACTTGGTATTACATGTGGTGAGTGCTAATGCTTGGTCACACGATAACTCAGCAGATGTTCGCCATCAAATACGAAATATCCTTTGAATCTCGTTCTCGCCACGGCCAGTGGCAGCCAATGTGGGTCATCCTGCCACATCTCGCTGTAGGGAATCTCAGAGGTTTTTGTCCACATCGGCTTTGCCTCATCAGTTTCCACCAAATCACCCGTGCAGCCGCTTGCGACAAAGACCGTTACATGAAGTTTGTAGCCATCCGCGAACTGAAAGAGAAGCTCTCCCACATTCTCCAAGCCCACGGGGGTCACGCCAATTTCCTCTTGTGTCTCTCGGATAGCTGCCTGAAGCGCCGTTTCACCTTTCTCCAGTCGCCCGCCAGGTCCGTTTATCTTGCCTGCCCCCAACCCGCGCTTCTTTCGAATCAGCAGAATCTGCTCGTCCCGCATGACGAAGCAGAGATTCGCATACTCGGTTGGCCGCCAATTCACCCAATCAATCTCATTCACATGAAGGTTCACAAAGTTCACGGGTACTCCAGAACAACTTCGATTACAATGTCTTTCCACGCTCAGAAAGCTTGGGAGAGACTGAGACGTGGGCCTTTGAGGGCCTGGGAGCTCCCGCCTCGGTGAGGACCACAAGCTTTGCAGTGTTTCTTCGTTAGCGCTTGTTAGTAAACGATCAATTTTCGCCCTTGACATTGTTGCTGGAACAAGTGATAATGAAAACCAAACTGATGTCCCTACCCAATATAGGAAACACCATAAAAACGACTCCGACCACCGAGTTCCTTCGGCGGAGAAAAACAAGGATTATGGGAAACGTCGCTGGGTTTTTGCTCTGTATTCTTGTCATGGGTTATCCTGCGATTGATGCCCAAACAATTGTCATCAGGGGCTCGAACACGGTTGGAGAAGAATTGGCCCCGCGACTGATTGCAGAGTACAAGAAAGACCATCCAGGAGTCGTGTTTGACACTGAATTCAAATTGACTGGATACGGGTTGGCGGCATTGCGCGACGGCCTTTGTGACATCTCCGCAGCATCGCGGGTGCTGAGCAGATGGGAAGTCGAAATGAACAAATCCAAAGGGCTCGAGATGAACGAATACATCATCGGCTCCTACATCGTCGCGGTCATTGTCAATAGCAACAATCCGGTGGGCGACCTGACACCGGACCAGGTGCACGATATCTTTACCGGCGCAATCAAGAACTGGAAGGCGGTGGGAGGGCCGGATGCTCCCATCCACTTGTACATTCGCGATCCCATTTCAGGCACGTATCTGGGCTTTCTCGAACTGGCGATGAAGAGCGATTCCTACGCCGTTGGTGCAAACCTGTTCACCAACTACGTCGGCATTGTTCAAGCCGTTGCAAACGATCCGGACGGAATTGGATATTGCAGCTTTGACCTCACGACGAAAGCCGGCATCAAGGCTGTGTCGATTGATGGAGTGGCTTGCAGGGTTAGCACAGTGAACAAAGGCCAATATCCCTATTCGCGGGTTCTCCGATTCTATATCAACAAGACGAAGGAAACATCGGCGGCGCACGATTTTATTGAGTTTGTCCGATCTGCTCGCGGACAGCAGATCGCGAGCCAAATGGGTTATGTGCCCCATCCTTAATTCACGCAGACGCGCGCGTGAAAAACGGGCCGGCCTAATTGGCCAGGCACACCATGTTCGTTAAGATTCTAGCCTGGATTATTCACGAGACGCTCAAATCCGTAACAGTGCGTAACCGCGCGAACCCTCACCCTGACCCTCTCCCTTGGAAAGGGAGAGGGGAAATCTCCTCGCCCCGCGTGCGGGGAGAGGAT
>JBEKFI010000127.1:0-9072 GCA_050013395.1 Verrucomicrobiia bacterium
AATGGCAGACCCAGTTCCTGGGCGATACCGAGGTTGATCAAGGACCGCAACGCGTACTCGCCTCGCTTGGATATCCGCATGATGATCCAAGTCTACTATAGCAGTAGACAATGGCAAGCAGTTTTTTGCTTGCGGCATCAAAAAATCAAGGATGAGAGCCGTTGTCAGCCCCGGCTAATAACGAAGATCGCGAGGTCGGCGTTACGGTTCGGATCGTGGAAGACTTCGACGCCGGCTTCGGTGTCGAGGCCGATCCGTCGCTCGATGTGGATCTTCTTTTCACCGCAGAACGCTTCGAAGTCGGCGATGGACAGGAAACGGATGTCCGGCGTGTTGTACCATTGATCGCGGAGCCAGCCGTAGGCCCGCGGCGCCCGCCCTTCTTCCACGAGCATGCGGCGCAGTTTGTGGAAGGCCAAGTTCGGAAAACTGACGATGCTGGTGCGACCGACGCGGAGCATGTCGGCGATGATTCCTTCAACGTCGTACACCGCCTGCAACGTCTGCGAAAGCACGACGCAGTCAAATTGCCGGTCGGCAAAGGCGCGCAGGCCCTTGTTCAAGTCGGCCTGAATCACGTCGAGGCCGCGGCGCACGCAGGTGATGATTTCCTGCTCGTCCAGTTCCACGCCCACCAGCCGTGAGTGGTTCCGTTGCTTGAGCCGCGCCAGCAAGCCGCCGCCACCACAACCGAGATCCAGCACGCTGGCCGACGGTGGGATCAGTTCCACGATCCGGTCGTAATCGAGCCGTCGCGGATGAAAAATGCTGGTCGGGCTCTGACGGTGCAACTCTTCCTCGATTCGGTCGGCCGTCGCCGTGCCGGTCAGGTTCCCGAGAAACGCGCGGATCAGTTCGCCGTAACGGGGCAGGTCGTTGGGCAGCAAAAAGGCGTCGTGGCCGCAGTCGCTCTGGATGTCGCAGTAACTGACCGGCGCGTTGTTTGCAATCAGCGCGTTCACCATGTCGCGTGACTGATCGGGTGGAAAGAGCCAGTCGCTGCTGAAGCTGACGATCAACCAGCGGCAACGCGCGCGCCCGAGCCGGGCGGTCAGCTCGGCGTCGGTGCCGCCGAGGTCGAACAGGTCCATTGCCATCGAGAGCACCATGTAGCTGTTGGCATCGAAGCGCTCGACAAACTTCGTTCCTTGGTGGCCAAGGTATGAGCCGACCGAGAATGTTTTTTCGAATTCGGTGGCAACCTCGCGCGGTTGGAGCCGGTCGGTCCCGAACTTTTGTTTCATCGCCTCGCGCGAGAGGTAGGTGATGTGCCCGATCATCCGCGCGATGGCCAATCCGACTTCCGGCCCGCGTTTCTCTTCGTAGTACTGGCCGCCGTGGTATTGCGGATCGCGGCGGATGGCGTTGCGTCCGACCACGTCGAACGCCAGCGCCTGGCTTGTCAATCGCGGCGAGGTAGTGAGCGCCACCACGCCGCGCACGCGTTCGGGAAACTGCGTCGCCCACGTCAGCGTCTGGTGACCGCCCATCGAGCCGCCGACCACCGCAAGCAGTGTGTTAATGCCGAGATGGTCGAGAAGTCGGCGCTCCACTTCGACCATGTCGCCGACGGTGACAATAGGGAAGTCGCGACCGTACGGCTGGCCGGTCGTCGGATTGATGCTGCTGGGTCCGGTGGTGCCGCGGCAACCGCCGAGCAGGTTCGGGCAGATCACGAAGCAGCGGTTCGTATCAATCGGCTTGCCGGGACCGACAACGATGTCCCACCAACCGGGGTCGTCGGCATCGTTGTGCTTCGCGACGTGCGAGTCCCCGCTGATCGCGTGACAGATGAGCACGACGTTGTCCTTCGCCGCGTTGAGCTGGCCGTAGGTCTCATAGACAACCGTCACCAACGGCAACTCGTTTCCGAGTTCCAGCTTCAGCGGCGTATCAAACGTCACCGTCTGCGTGTGCTTCAACGGCTGCGCGCTGCGGATGCTGTCGCTGCTATCGAGGATGTTCTCGCCCATCGGTTTTCTCGGCGTCAAGTTTGAGAGGCTTTCAACGCCTGGTCAAGATCGGCGAT
Source organism: Verrucomicrobiia bacterium (assembly GCA_050013395.1). Lineage (GTDB taxonomy): Bacteria > Verrucomicrobiota > Verrucomicrobiia > Palsa-1439 > Palsa-1439 > JBEKZD01. The sequence goes on from JBEKFI010000127.1 coordinate 2,030, forward strand.
GATGTCGCGCACGTCCTCAATGCCGATCGACAACCGGACGTACTCCGGCGTCACGCCCGTTTGCTTCTGTTCCTCGGGCGTGAGTTGCGAATGCGTCGTAGAGGCAGGGTGAATGACCAGCGATTTCGCGTCACCGATGTTCGCCAAATGACTGAACAGTTTGACGTTGTTGATCAGTTTGATGCCGGCTTTCTGGCCGCCTTTGATGCCAAAACCAATGATCGCGCCCGCACCATCGGGCAGGTACTTACGGGCGCTGGCATGGTGCGGATGATCCGGCAGCCCCGGATAATTCACCCACTGGACGGCGGGATGCTTCTTGAGAAACTCCGCGACCTTTTGCGCGTTCTCGCAGTGACGTTCCATGCGCAGGTGCAGCGTCTCCAGCCCGAGCAGGAACAGAAACGCTGCAAACGGACTCATGCAGGCGCCGGTGTCTCGCAACCAGTGCGTGCGAATGTGAAGGATGTAGGCGATGTTGCCGATTGGCCGCAACGCCTCCTCAAAGACGATGCCGTGATAGGCGGGATCGGGCGCGGTGAATTCCGGCCACTTCTTCGGGTCCTTGGCCCACGGGAACTTGCCACTGTCCACAATTGCACCGCCAATGTGCACGCCGTGACCGCCGATGAATTTTGTCGTCGAGTACACGACGATGTCGAAGCCGTGTTCGATCGGGCGGAACAATGCCGCCGTCAGTGCGGTGTTGTCGATGATCGTCGGCAAGCCGTGACTGTGCGCGATATCGGTGATCTTGCGATAGTCCGGCACGTCGTTCTTCGGGTTGCCCGGCGTTTCGATGTACACGGCGCGTGTGTTCTTGTCCACCAGTTTGCTGAGGGTTTCCGGCTTGCTAGGATCGAAGAACCGCACCTCGATGCCAAGCTTCGAGAAGGTCTGCGTGAACAACGTCCATGTTCCGCCGTACAGACTGTTGGCGGAAATGAAGTTCTGTCCGGCATGCACGATCGTCAGCACGGACGCGGTGATCGCCGCCTGGCCGCTGGCGAACGCCAGTCCCGCCGCGCCGCCGTCGAGCGCCGCGAGGCGCTTTTCGAGCACGTCGTTGGTCGGGTTCATCAACCGGCTGTAGATGTTGCCGAATTCCCTGAGAGCAAAAAGATTCGCGGCGTGGTCCGTGTCGTGGAACACGAAGCTGGTCGTTGCGTAGATCGGCACCGCCCGCGCCGTGGTCGTCGGATCCGGCACCTGCCCGGCGTGCAGGGCCAGCGTGCCGAGGTGATGACTTGGTTTGTTGTCTGACATTTCCAATCTCCTTTTATTCTTGGTTGTCTTTACCAGATTTCGTTACTTTTTACACCCAATCTTGAAACAGCACGGTGGACAGATACCGTTCGCCTGCGTCCGGAAGGATGGCGACGATTGTCTTACCCGCAAACTCGGGTTGCTGCGCGAGCCGAACGGCCACCGCCGCCGCCGCGCCGGACGAGATGCCGGCCAGGATGCCTTCCTCGCAGATCAATCGCCGCGTGAACGCCACCGCCTCGGCACTGTCCACCAGTTCAACGCGATCCACAAGCGAGAGATCGAGCGTGTCGGGGATGAAGCCGGCTCCGATTCCCTGAATCTTGTGCGGACCGGGTTTGAGTTCCTGGCCCGCGAGCTTCTGCGTGATGACCGGACTCTCCTTCGGCTCGACGGCGACCGAGCGGATTTTCTTTTTCTTCGTGTTCTTGATGTAGCGCGACACGCCGGTGATCGTTCCGCCCGTGCCGACGCCGGACACGAGCACGTCAATCGCGCCGTCGGTCTGCTCCCAGATCTCGGGCCCCGTTGTCTTCTCGTGAATAGCAGGGTTCGCGGGATTCTTGAACTGCTGGGGGATGAAGTACCACGACGGGCCGGAGGCAGCGATTTCCTCGGCCTTGGCCACCGCGCCCTTCATTCCTTTCGCGCCCTCGGTCAGGATCACTTCCGCGCCGAACGCCGCCAGCACGCGGCGACGCTCCAGGCTCATCGTTTCAGGCATCGTCAAGATCACCTTGTATCCGCGCGCCGCACCCACAAAGGCCAGCGCGATACCGGTGTTGCCGCTCGTCGGCTCGACGATCGTCCCGCCGGGCTTGAGCAGTCCCTTTTCTTCGGCGTCCCAAATCATCGCGGCGCCAATGCGGCACTTGACGGAATAGGACGGATTGCGCCCCTCAATCTTGGCCAGCACCGTGGCCCGCGCGCCGTCGGTGACGCGATTCAGTTTCACCAGCGGGGTGCGCCCGATGGATTGTGAATTGTCTTCAAAATACTTTGGCATGGTCAAATCTCCTTCTCGCGAGGGGGGAGGGATTGTCCTTCCCCCCCCCTGCGAATTGATGTGGTTGTGGTTGATGACGAGGGTTAGAACTCCCATTTCGTAGTGACGCCCCAGACGCCGTTGGCTTCGTGATTCAGCACTTTGCCGAAGTGTCCGTAGCCTGCCGCCAACGTCAGGTGGTTGTTCACCACGTACGCGGCGTCCAGCGTCCACCAGTCCCCTTCAGCCTGCACCAAACTGCCGATGGGTTTGTACTCGTTCGGCTGCTGCCGGTATTCGGCTGCCAGCGCGAACTTGTCAGTGACGAACACCACCACGTTGCCCTCGAACAGGAAGTCGTAGCGCGACGTAAACCCGCCGAGGCCGTTCCAGACGCCCGTGGTGGCGCGTCCGCCGAGTTCCACCAGAACCGGCCGTGGCAACTGGGTGAACAATTTGGAGGCGTACAGCGTGAAGTCTTCGCCGACATCGTGGGCGATCCCGGCGCTGGTCAGCGCGCCGCCGAGATCGTTGTCAATCTGACGGATGCCGTCGTTGTACTTGAAGTGGGCGCCAAACGTCAGGGCCGGGATCCACTTTTGATCGAACTCGCCCTCCTTGAGCAATTGCAGTCGCGCATTGAAGTTGTGCAACTGGACTTCCTTGGGGTTGATGTTCACCGTGGTCGCGTTCTGGATCGCCTGCGGAAGGTCGCCCAGACCCAAGCGATCCCACCCGTACCCGAGTTCGAGCCGTTTCCACGGCGTTTCGGTCAATGTCAGCGCCTGCAGGTTCTGTCCGTGCCCGATATTGACGTAAGCGAATCCGAGGCTGGGATGGCCGACCGGCTCGCCGTTGCGCGGCGGGTTGACGAGATAGGCGGACAGCGTCGAGAAAATCCCGCCATTCCCTTCGATTTGGTGCAACGGCAACGGCGGCCCTTTTTCTGCCGGGGCGGCTTTTGCTGGCGCGGTATTCGTGGTTTCTTCCGCGTGCGCCGTGAGTTGACCGTTGAACAACTGCGCGGCGGCAATAGCCATAACGAGCAGCTTACGATTCTGGTTCATGACAATAACTGATCCTTTCTCAGCAACACTTCCAGTCGTCTGGTCAGCCTCGCCATTACATGTTTTATTATTGGCCTCCAAGTTGTCTGGTGGGCGACAAATTCATATCTCCCAATCCGTGGCCGAATTCAGGCGCACCTTCTCCGTCCGTTCAATCTGCGTCACGCGGCCGTCGTGCACGGTGATCTGCACAACGCCGTAACGTAGCGACTTGACGTGAGACTGGACAATGGCCAGCCAGTCCGGTTCGCGGCGTCGCGGTTCCCCGCTGTTATGTGCCTGCTTCTGTTCCATATTGGCTTCCAATCAATACTACATTAGTCAACTTAGTCATGTAATTGTGTAATCTACGAGAATTCAAAGAAGTTGCAAGAACTATTTTAATCGACGGGACAGTAACCCGGTTCACCTCGAACTGACTGCGCGGCAGTTTGTTGCGTCGAATCCCTGCCGCCGGCCAACTGGTACAGAAGCCGGTCGCGCTTTCGCCGGGCCTCATCAATCCGCTTGGTGCCGAGGGACGCGCGGACTCTCTGCTTGGTCAGTGGCGTTGGATGAACGGTGTAGTGGACAAACCACGTCCCATTGTTGTTCCAGAGGTGATGCCGCGGATTCGCGGGGTTCACCCGAACTGCTTCTATTGTTGTCCGACTCATGACACGTAATTTCCTTTCGTCAGTTACGCATCAGAGATGGGGGAAAACGTCCGCCGCCATCACTGAGCTGTTGTTTGCTCACTCTGGCGGCTGGCAGGCTCACCAGAATTTTATTTCGGAAGCCTCTGGCTCCCGCACATCGATCGCTGTCCGATCACGCCACCGCAGGATTTCTGAACCTCGGTTGGCGGGCCGAGTCGTTGCCACTCGACCGCTCTGGATGTGTATTACGGGGGGAATTATAGTCAGATTCGCGCGTCGCGCAACTGCAAAATGTGTCATAAACCCGGGCGTTGAATTCACCCGACGAGGGCAGGCGTGGATCAGCCGGGAAACAACCGCAAGCACAGCGCGTTCACACTCCAACCTCAGAATTGTGGAGATTGGACGGCAGGATGTTCAACTCGTTGCGGTACTTGGCGGCCGTGCGGCGGGCGATGGGGGTGCCTTGTTCCCGGAGAAGGGCGACGATCTCCTGACCGGAGAGCGGCTTGGCCGGGTCTTCGCGGCCGATAAGTTGGGCGATCTGCTCCTTGACGCTGGTGTTGCTCAGGGCCGTGCCCGCAGTGGTTTCGAAGCCCGGCGTAAAGAAGAACTTCATCTCCTACAAACCCTGCGGCGTCAGCATGTACTTGTTAGCCACCGCGCAACTGACAGCAGGGGCGCGGCGGAAGGCCGCGCCCCTGCTCGCTGAGTGCCGTGCCGCTGTGCCGTAGCCACCGCCGTTAGAACGAGACTTGGGCGCGCGTGAGCACGATGCGCTCGGTCTGGCGATCCTTCACGGTGTACGCGGTCGAACTCGCCGTTCCCGCGCCGCCATCGAACGATGTTTGCTCGTAGTCGAGAACCAGCTTGACGTTCTTGTTCAGGTACCAGTTAAGACCGACGCCCCATTCGCGCGCCTCCTGGGCCGACTTGGTCGGGTCGGCGAACCGCAGGCCTGCTGCGAGCGGTGTCTTGGAGAACGAATCCGGGTCGACGTGCAGATCGCCGTAGCGACCGACGATTTCGAAGGCACCCCATCCGCCGCTTCTCAGGTCAAATGCGCGGTGTGGGGTGACGCCATTGTAAGTCGCGTTCTCGCCCGTGAGCGCGAACGACGCCTGTACTTGCCATGCTGTGTTGCGCACGTGGTCACGGAGCGTGCCGGCGCGAACCTCCTGGTCGGCGATGACATATTCACCAAGCAAGCCAAACGGTCCCCAGTAGTAATAGCCTTGGGGTGAGCCGCGAACCTCCACTCCATCGGGCGCCACTCCAGAGCGGAACGAGAAGAACTGCAACTGCCCGGTCGTCTTGTACGTGGGCAGGTTCGTGGAACCGCTCGTGAATTGCTGGTTGCCAACTGTCCCGCCCACGCCGAAGCCCAACCCTTTGAGCGGGTCGATATCAGTCTTCTTGAACGGCTGAATGAAAATGCGCGCCGCTCCGTCCTTCGAATCCCAAGCGTCTGTATCGGCAATACCTCCATCGACGACTCCGTTGAAGATGCCGCCGGCGTAACTGACGACACCACCGAACAAATCGCCCGACAGTTGGACACCAACATCCCGATTGGGTACCAGGTCAGACGGCAGACCACGTTCCGCGAAGAACAGCCATTGATCCTGCTGCAACTGTTCAAGACCGACCGGCGGCTTGTATTTGCCGACACGGGCTTTCAACCACGGCCAATACCTCCATTCGAGGTAGGCGTCCTGGAGCACGGCTTGGTTGGCACCAAAATCAGGCATGATCCTGAAGTCGAAGTCTCGATACAACGTGCCCTCCAAAATGGGCCGCACCTTTCTCATCAGGAACGTGTCGGCTCCATTCTTTGCGCTGTCGTCGAGATAGAATCGTCCGTCAGCCTGCGCGTAGCCGCGCAGTTTCAGCACAAAGTTGCCGTCCGACGATTGCAGAGAGAAGCCATCTTGGCCTGCCTTCAGGATCGGGGTTTCCTTTGCCTTGGTCTGCCTATCCTTTGCAGCGGCCTCTTCCGCCTCCTGCTTGAGTTCGAGCTTGCGCTCCAGGATGCGCTGGCGCTGATCGAGTTCTTCATATTTCTGCTGCCAGGTCGGCTCCGACGCCGGGGTCTGCGGCGGTGGCGGCGCCGGCTGTTGTTGCGGCGACTGCTGCTCCTGTTGCGCACCGATTGCAGAACCGCCGATGACTACAGCGGCCAATGCGATGACAATCGCGATACCTTTGTAACGACTAGTCATAGTTCCTTTCGGTTGTGCTCGCAGGGATCTCCGGTAGTCCGGTCAGCCCATGCTGTTGTGTTTGGGTCACTGGTCAACCTCCAGCCTGTCCTGGTCGGTTCCCAACTGCTAGGCGGCTTGCTCCAGGCGCAGCTTCTCAGTTATCTCAATCTGCATCACCCCTGCATCGTGCACGACGATCTGCACGACGCCGTAGCGCAGCGAGGCGACTTGCTGCTGCACCAGCTCCAGCCACTGCGTGTCCTTGCTTTTGTCCTGCCTGACATCCTGTTCCATGTTCACCTCGTAAACGCCTACTTAGTTAGCAGACAATGAGCAAGTCTAGTAGTTTAGTAGGGAATTGCAACAACCTTTTTGGGGCGAGTGCCCTCGGGTCCATATCGCCTTTTCAGGGGTTGATTCTTCGCCGAGGCGCGACTAGGATGCGGTCGGCGTTGCTGAAACGATTACGGAAAGAACACTTCAAATGAGCGTGAGACAACTGCTGTCGGCTAAAATTCATGGGGGCACGGTGACCCGCTGCGATCTGTATTACGAGGGGAGCTGCGGGCTCGGGCCTGATCTGTTGGAAGCGTCAGGTCTCCTCCCTTTGGAAAAGATTTCGGTGCTGAATATCGCCACGGGGAGACGACTGGAAACCTACGTCATCCGTTCCGAAACCAAAGGAGAAATCTCGCTTAATGGTGCGGCCGCGCGGTCGGCAGCGGTGGGCGACAAGGTCATCCTCCTGGCGTATGCCGCCGTCTCCGAACAGGAGATTCCATCTCACAAAGCGCGGATTGTTGTTCTGGGCGCTGGAAACAAGATTCTCTCGTGCCGTTCCGAGACCCCGCTGGAGTGAAGAGGAGATACGCTCTGCAAAAGG
>JBEKFI010000128.1:0-8937 GCA_050013395.1 Verrucomicrobiia bacterium
ACCTTCTTCCTGATCGGCCGCGTGGTCAGGCCCTGGGCCGGGCGGGCGCGCGCCGAGGTCGCCGCCGCGGATGCCGTCGGCATTCACACCTGGTCGCACAAGGCGCTCACCGAGCTGCGCCGTCCTCAGATATTCGGTCAGATCAAACGAGCGGGCGCAACGATCTTCGACGTCACGCGCCGGCAGCCCGCGCTCCTGCGCCCACCCTACGGCGACCGGAACGCCCAGGTCGACCGCATCGCCCGCAGGCTGGGCCTGGTGGAGGTTCTCTGGAGCATCGACAGCGGCGACTCGCAGGGGAAGAACTGGCGCGGGATCGCGGCCGAGGTGCTGGGGAACGTCCGGCCCGGCTCGATCATCCTGCTGCACGACAATCGCGGCCAGGCGGTGCGGGCGCTCAAGTACCTGATCTTGCCCGGCCTGAAGAAGCGCGGCTACATCCCGGTGACTATCCCGGAGCTGCTGGTGCTCGACCCGCCGCCACTCGACGGCGGGCAGTTCTGGTGCTGGCGCCACTAGCGCCGGCCTCCACGCGAGTGCGTCGAGACGCTAGAGGAGCCCGGGGAAGAAGCGCTTACGAACCCGCGCCAAGTACTCGACGTAGCTCGGATCGGCCGCGGCGAGCAGCCGTTCTTCGTAGCGAGCCTTGACGAGCAGGAAGGGAACGAGCGCCAGGACGGGCGCCAGCGCAGCCGGGCTGGAGGCAAGCGCAACGCCGAGCGCCAGAACGAGGCCACCGCCGTACATGGGATGGCGGATGAAGCGATACGGCCCGCTCGTGACGAGACGGCCGTTGGATGCAACTTCAGGAAAGACGCGGAGATAGGGCAGCTTGAGCGTGACGACTGCCCACGCTCCAAGGAAGAGTCCACCGATTTCGAGCCAGACCCACAACGGATGCGGCGAAACGAGCGGACCAGTGAGTAAGAGATACGCAAGCGCAAGGAGCTGCACACTGACGAAGACAAGCGATTTTGTCCGACCGCGCATCGCAGCAGTTCACAAGGATTGCAGCAGTTCGGCCAACACGTCCACGCAAAAATCAAGTTGCCGCTGCGTGATGACGAGTGGCGGCGTGAAGCCAAGGACTTCGCTGCCGTTGCCTTCAGGGAGCGCTATGATGCCGCGCTGAAGCATCTGCTGCGCAAGCCGAACCGCCAGCGATGGGTCGGCGAACTCAACACCGATCATCAAGCCCTTCCCGCGCACCTTGCCGAGACGCGCCAGTTTCGTCTTGAGATAATCGCCCAATTTATGGCTGCGTGCGTCGAGCCTTAGCCGCCGCATTTCCGCAATCGCAGCCAACGCGGCGGCGCAGCCGAGCGGGTTGCCGAGGAACGTGCTGGTATGAATCGCTTCGCCTTGCGACTCGGGCCAACTGTCCATGACTTCGGCGCGACCGATGCAGGCGGCCAGCGGCAGTCCGCCCGTGAGCGCCTTGCCTACGCAGACGATGTCGGGCACGACGTTCCAATGCTCGCAGGCAAACCAGCGGCCCGTACGGCAGAAGCCCGTGTAAATTTCGTCTGCGATGAGAAGCAGATGGTGCTCGTCACAAAATCGGCGCAGGTTCGGCAAAAAATCGTCAGGCGGAACGACAATGCCCCCACGACCCTGGATTGATTCGACGATGACCGCACCGTAGTGGCCGATGGGATGGGGTAGGGCGCGACCGCTGGGCGCGCCGCGCCGGTTTCGGACGGCCCGGCGGTCCGTCCCTACCAACGGCAAGCAAGCGTACGGAACGTGGGTTGTGAAATGGCCAAGTTGCTTGCTGAACGGCGTGCGAAAATCAGCGCGCCACGTCGTGTCCAGCGCCCCGTAGGTCAGGCCGTGATACGCGCCTTCAAATGCAATCACGCCGGATCGTTTCGTGTCGATGGCCGCTGTTTTGAGTGCTGCTTCGACTGCTTCAGCGCCTGAATTAGCAAACAGGACGCGGGCAGGAGGCGTTGTAGTGGCGCTTCTATGAAGCGCCGTTTCGCGCTTCGCAGAAGCGCGGCTACGCCACCGTCCAAACGTCAACTCCACCAGTTCGCGCGCGAGCTTGAGCTTCAGTTCATTCGGATGCACGTCACCCATCGCGTGGAGCAACTTTGTCGCCTGCTTCCTCAGGGCGACGACGACGCGCGGGTTGGTGTGGCCGACGCTGGCGACGCCGAACGCGGCGCTCAGATCGACGTAACGGTTCCGGTCGACGTCCCAGACGTTCGCGCCTGCCGCTCGCCTCCAAAAGATCGGCCAATTGTTGGAGACAAAGGTGACGTTCCGCGATTCAAAGCGATGAAGTTGACGGGCGAGGGCGCGGGATCTCGGTCCTGGGACTTTCGTTCGGAGTAGGGGGAGTTGGTCGCCGCGCATAACGCTATGGAGTGCGGCGGCTTGACGCCGCCTTATTGGGGCGAAGCTTGATTCGCCCCGAATGCGACGACAGTAGTGGATTAAGTCGCATCGACACGAAAGGCTGCGTCAAGCCGCAGCGCTCCACGTCAGAAGTCATCTGGAACATTGAGGCGATCATAACGAAAAGAGATGCGCGGGGCGATGATGCCACGGTCGCGTCTCTACGCCGGTCATGGATGGTAGTCTGGGCAGAGCGGCACGGCGAGTCAAGCCTCGCGACGACAAGGGGTGTAATTGGGAGTTTTGGGCAACCCCTCACCCTGACCCTCTCCCTGCATGCGGGGCGAGGGGATCTCCTCTCCCCCAACCCGTGGGGGAGAGGATCAAGGTGAAAAGGCGTCGTCTTTGCCCCAAAAGTATTAATCACACCCGACGACAGGGCTGCGTCAATCCCGCTCTGAGCGGGATCAACCCGCAGCACTCCAAATCAGCTATGCTGATAAAACTTATAGAATGTTTTTCCCGGTTCCTGATCGACCATGATCACAAGGTGATGGAATTTCATCGTCTCGATCAGCTCGTCGAAGGTAATCGGCGCATACTCGCCATTTTGAGTACTGAACACGATGCGCAGATCGTCATCACTGCCCGGTCGGCGGGCAGGCGTGCCATTGCGCTCGGCGAGCCAGGACTTGATTTGGTCGGGTCTGAACAGAATGCGCAGCGACATGGCGGTTAAACTCCTCGGGCTTCGGTGCCCCAAATGTGCTTATGCAATTGCGTCTGCAGGCGGACGGGGAGTTTATCGGCTAGGACCCATTCGGCAAGCGTTTTCAGCGGCAGCTTTTCCCAGACCGGCGACAACAAAACCGTACAGATGCTCGGCAATTGGTGCTCCGCCATTTTAAGCTTGGCCCAGTCATAGTCGGTTCGGTCGGCGATCACGAATTTGACTTCGTCTTTCTTATCGAGGAAACGGACATTGTCGTAGAAGTTTTTACCGGACTCGCCACTGCCCGGGCATTTCAGGTCCATGATTTTGACGACGCGCGGATCAACCTGCGACACGTCCACGGAGCCGCTCGTCTCCAGCAGGACCCGTTTGCAGAGATCGCACAACCGCGTCATCAGAGGGAACACATTCGGTTGGAGCAGCGGTTCACCGCCCGTGATTTCCACCAGCGGACAATTGTACTCCAGCACCTTGACGATGACGTCGCCGAGTTTCATCGGCTGGCCCTCATGAAACGAGTAGGTTGTGTCACACCAAGAGCAGCGCAGGTTGCAGGCTGTCAGGCGCACGAACGCGCAGGGCAGTCCCGCATACGAGGACTCGCCCTGAATGCTGTAGAAAATCTCGCTGATGACCAACGTGTCCGGCATGGCCTCAAGCTAACAAACGTGCGCGTAGCCGTCAATTTGCCGGCAACCATCATGCTTGGCTTTCAGATCGCGACGCTACTGCGAACCTGCTCTCCGCTGACTTTGCCCAAACCACAATTAAGTCGAGACTGTTGGAAACCGAAAACTTGAGTCGATAGTGTCCGGTGTTGGGTCGTCACATGGGGGAAGGCTTGACAAACGCGCCGCCCGGATATACTTAGCTTTGTTAATAGTTGTTATTAACAATTAAATGCATGCTACCGCTGACAGATGCGCCCGCGAACTCCTCGACACGGTTCCTTTGATCATGCGGTTCATTCGCTCCCAAATACGGAGCCGCAGGATTGCGGGCCTGTCCGTGACCCAGTTCCGAGTGCTTCTGTTTATCAGCCACTTCAGCGAGTCGTCCCTGTCGGCTGTGGCTGAGCATGTGGGACTCTCCCTGCCCTCGGTCTCGCGGATGGCGGACAACTTGGTGACCCGTGGCATGCTGGTGCGGCAAACTCGGCTCGCCGACCGCCGGCAGGTTTCACTGTCGGTCACGGCACGTGGCGAAAAGGCGCTCAAAGCGGCACGCAAGGCGGCTCAAGCCGAGTTGGAGCGACAGATGGCCGCCTTGGATGCGGAGCAGCGGGGCATGATCCTTCAGACCATGCGGGTTCTGCACCATGTTTTTGGGAACCACCTCGAGCCAAGGACGCGGTCTGGGAGGTGAGGCGATGTTGCTTCTGGATTTGAAAACGGCTAATGGAAAATGGTGCGGAATGCTTTGTTGAAGGTGTTCCGATAATATGATGAAAAGCAACGAACTCCAAAACAGACAACAATCTGACCGGTATGGCGACGCACGAGATGGGTCTCCATCCGAGAAATCGAAGATTGAGAAGCCGAAATCGAGCCCGAGCCTCATGAAAAAGGTGGTTGTCGGCGCCCTATGTGTTTTGTTTGTCGTCGGCGTTCTGTGGGTAGTCCAGAAACGCCACGCCTCTTCCGGCAAACTCAGGGGTGCCACTGCCCGTACTGGGCCGCCCCCGGTGCCGGTGGTAGCCGGCACGGTGGCCCAGAAGGACGTTCCGATCTATCTCGACGGACTCGGCACCGTCCAAGCGTTCAATACCGTGACCGTTCACGTCCAGGTCGATGGTCGGCTGCAAAAAGTCGCGTTCGTCGAGGGCCAAGACGTACGCGCGGGCGACCTGCTCGCCCAAATCGATCCGGAGCTTTACCGGGCGCAGGTTGAGCAGGCCGAAGCCAAGAAGGCCCAGGACGAAGCGCAACTGGCCAATGCCCGGCTGGATTTGAAACGGGACGCCGAGCAGCTCGCCGCCAAGATCATCGCGCAGCAGGTGTACGACACCCAGAGAGCTCTCGTTGACCAACTCGACGCAACGGTCAAGGCCGATCAAGCGGCAATCGATCTCGCCAATGTGCAGCTTGGTTACACCACGATCGTCTCCCCCATCGATGGCCGCACCGGCATCCGAGTGGTTGACCAGGGAAACATCGTTCGCGTCACCGACCCGAACGGATTGGTGGTGATCGCCCAGCTGCGCCCCATCTCCGTGGTGTTCACGCTGCCCGAGCAGAATCTCAACGAAATTCAAAAGGAGTTGGCGGCGGGCGAGATCTCCGTGCTGGCGGTGGACCGCGACAACCGCACCGTGTTGTGCGAAGGGAAACTGGCCGTGATCGACAACCAAATCGATACCACGACCGGCACCATCCGCGTCAAGGCGACTTTCCCTAACGACGACCTGCGGCTCTGGCCGGGCCAGTTCGTGAACGCCCGGCTGTTGCTGACAACGCGCAAAGGCGGCATCGTGGTTCCCGCCTCGGTGGTGCAGCGCGGGCCGGAAGGATCGTACGCATTCGTGATCAACGAGGATCAGACCGTCGAGGTCCGGCCCGTTAAGGTGGCGCAGATCGAGGCGGGCCAAGCCTTGATCGACAAAGGGCTGCAGGCCGGTGAATCGGTCGTCGTCGATGGCCAATACCGCTTGCAGGCCGGCTCGAAGGTGAAGCTGGTCCCGACCGCGAAGCCTGCCGATACCGAATCGTAACGGTTGGCTGTCGTGAACATTTCGGAGCCATTCATCCATCGGCCGGTCGCCACCTCGCTGTTGATGGCGGGCGTGGTGCTGATGGGAACGCTGGGCTACTTCCTGCTGCCGATCTCGGCCTTGCCTCCCGTCGATTTTCCTACAATCCAAGTGACCGCACAGTATCCAGGCGCGAGTCCGGACGTCATGGCTTCGTCCGTCACGACGCCATTGGAACGGCAGTTCGGCCAGATCAGCGGTCTGGCCCTGATGACTTCTGAGAGTTCTTTTGGCAATTCGACCATCACGCTCCAATTCAATCTTGATCGTGATATCGACGCAGCGGCACAGGACGTCCAGGCGGCCATCAACGCCGCCAGCGGTGTGCTGCCGAAGAACATGCCGAACCCGCCGACCTACAACAAGGTCAACCCGGCCGATACACCCATCCTCACGCTGCAGGTCACCTCCGATACTCTGCCGCTGGAAAAGGTCAACGACCTGGCCGATACCGTGCTGGCCCAGAAACTCAGCCAGGTAGCCGGAGTCGGACTGGTGACCATCGAGGGCAATCAAAAACCCGCCGTGCGCGTCCGAGTGAACCCGGCGGCAATCGCCTCGCTCGGGCTGGGTCTCGAAGATGTGCGCACGGCGCTCATCCAAAACAATATCAACGCGCCGAAAGGAAGCTTCGACGGCCAGCGGCAATCGTACACCATCGGCGCGAACGACCAGATTCTGTCTGCGGCTGAATATCGGCCCATTGTCGTTGCATACAATAACGGCTCACCGGTGCGGCTCGGCGACATCGGCGAAGTGATCGACAACGTGGAAAACGTGCGATTAGCCGGCTGGGTGGGCAGCAAACCATCGGTCATCGTGGATATCCAGCGCCAGCCGGGCGCCAACATCATTCAAACGGCGGATCGTGTGAAAGCGTTGTTGCCGAGGCTCCGTGCGTCCATTCCGCCGGCGGTCAAGATTTCGATCCTGACCGACCGTACCGTAACCATTCGCGCGTCGGTCCACGACGTCCAGTTCACTCTGTTACTCACTGTGGCCTTGGTCGTCATGGTGATTTTCGTCTTTCTGCGAAAACTTTGGGCCACCGTCATTCCCAGTGTTGCGCTGCCGTTGGCAGTGATCGGCACGTTCGGCGTCATGAAACTGGTCGGGTTCAGCCTGGACAACCTTTCGCTGATGGCACTGACGATCTCCACCGGGTTCGTCGTCGATGACGCCATCGTGATGATTGAAAACATTGTCCGCTTCATCGAGGCGGGCGACCCGCCTATGCGGGCGGCGCTCACAGGCGCAAAACAAATTGGATTCACCGTCGTTTCGCTGAGCGTCTCACTGATCGCCGTCTTTATCCCGCTGCTCTTCATGTCGGGCATCGTGGGCCGGCTGTTCCGGGAATTCGCCATCACCTTGAGCGTGGCGGTGGCGGTTTCGGCCATCGTCTCGCTCACGCTCACGCCGATGATGTGCGCCCGTTTGCTGCGGCCGGAAAAAGAGAGCGAGTCGGGCCACCTTTATCAGATGACCGAGCGGATGTTCAAAGGCATGCTGGATTGGTACGATCATGGTCTCCGATGGGTGTTGAAACATCAGCCGCTGACGTTGGGCGTTGCCATCACGACCTTGGTGGCTACGATCTGGCTCTACATCATTGTGCCCAAGGGTCTGCTGCCGCAGCAGGACACCGGCCTGATCGTTGGCGTGACCGACGCAGCGCAATCCATTTCGTTCAAGGCAATGGTCGAACGCCAGCGCGCCGTCGCCGACATCGTGCGGACAGATCCCGATGTAGTCAGCGTCGCCTCGTTCGTCGGCGCGGGCGCGGTCAATGCGACCGTCAACACCGGCCGGCTCTACATCAATCTCAAGCCGCGCGACCAACGCCAAGCCAGCGCCAGCGAGGTCATCGACCGGTTGCGCGAGGCGACGAAGGACGTCGCGGGGATTTCGCTGTTCATGCAGGCGGTGCAGGATGTTCAGATCGACAGCCGCGTCAGCCGCACCCAGTATCAATACACCTTGCAGGACGCCGATGAGTCCGAGCTGTCGCAATGGGCGTCCAAGCTTCTCGCCAAGCTGCGCACGCTGCCGGATCTGACCGATCTAGCCACCGACCAGCAAGCCAACGGCCTGCAACTGAGCATCGACGTTGACCGCGACACGGCCTCGCGCCTGAACGTTCTGCCGCAGGCCATCGACGACACGTTGTACGACGCCTTCGGGCAGCGCCAGGTGTCGATCATGTTCACCCAGCTCAACCAGTACCGCGTCATTCTCGAGGTCGAGCCGCATTTCCAACTCACCCCCGAGTCGTTGAACAAGATTTACGTCAAGTCCACCACTGGCCAAATGGTGCCGCTGAGCGCTTTCGCCCGCTTGAGAACCGTGACTGCGCCACTTGCGATCTCTCACGAAGGCCAATTCCCGGCGGTGACGTTGTCGTTCAACTTGCGTCCGGGCAGCTCGCTCGGCGCCGCCGTTGACTCCATTCAACGGGCCGGGCGGGAAATCGGATTGCCCGAAACGGTGATGCCGACCTTTTCCGGCAGCGCCGCAGAATTCCGGTCTTCGCTGAAGAGCGAGCCTTTCCTGATTCTGGCGGCGATCGTCGTCATCTACATCATCCTGGGCGTGCTGTATGAGAGCTACATTCATCCGCTTACCATCCTCTCCAGCCTACCCTCGGCGGGCGTCGGAGCTTTGCTGGCGCTGCTCATCTGCCACGTTGACCTGTCACTGGTTGCCCTGATCGGGATCATTCTGCTCATCGGGATCGTGCAGAAGAACGCGATCATGATGATTGACTTTGCACTGGATGCGGAGCGCGAGGAAGGACTGCCACCGGAGAAATCGATTTATCAGGCCTGCCTCCTGCGGTTTCGGCCCATCATGATGACGACGATGGCCGCGTTGCTCGGCGCACTGCCGCTGGCTTTGGAACGAGGCACGGGCTCGGAACTGCGCCGTCCACTGGGCATCTCGATTGTCGGCGGCCTGCTGCTCTCTCAGTTTATCACGCTGTATACGACACCAGTCGTTTACCTTTACCTGGATCGGGTCGGTAAATGGGTCCGCCGCTGGCGCGCCTCTGCCGGTTTGCTGCCGGACGCGGAAAAACTTGAAGGCGAGAGCAGTCCATCGGCGCCATGAA
>JBEKFI010000129.1:0-11200 GCA_050013395.1 Verrucomicrobiia bacterium
GCAAACTCAGCCAGCGTTCCGGCCAGAGCTTGGTGGAATACACCCTGGTCATCGCACTCGTGGTGATTGTTTGTATTGCTGCGTTGACATTGCTTGGCAGTAAAACCAGCGCGCAGGTGGCAAGCGTCGCCACACAGATCGGCGCTGCGCCATAATCTGGCGGCGCGGAAATGACATCAAAATCAAACCGATCAGATTATCCAAGCGAGGTGGTGCGCCAGAATGAAGAAGTTCATGAACAGCCTGATGCGCAAACTCAGCCAGCGTTCCGGCCAGAGCTTGGTGGAATACACCATGGTCATCGCACTCGTGGTGATGGTTTGTATCGTGGCGTTGACGCTGCTCGGCACGAACGCCAGCAAGACGGTTGCCAGCGTTGCTGTGCAACTGAACTAATGATGCTGAATGGGATGGCATTGGTTCAGTAAGAGGCTGGACGGGAACCGGCAGTACAAATAAGTCAGGAAACCAACAAAAAAACAGCAGGGGAGGAATTCCGATATGGCTAAAACCATGGCGGGCGGTAGAATCTTAATGGTGGGCGTTGTCTTGGGCTTGGCCAGCACCATCCTGCTTTATGTCTACCTGCGCCGACAAACCCAGTCGTACAAAGCGAATTGGAAGACGGTGGTGGTGGCAGCAATGGAGATACCGGCCCGTACCAAAATCACCCGTGAAAAGATCGTCATTTTCACGACCCCGCCCGAACTTATCTCACCGGGGGCCATTCAGGATCGACGGATGGTTGAAGGCAAATTGGCCCGCACGACCATCCACTCCGCCGCCCAGATCACGGCGGCCGACCTGATGGTGGAGGGCGAGATTCCCGGCCTGGCCGTTCGAGTGCCGCCGGGGAAACGGGCGATTGCCATTGCCGCCAGTGAAATCATTGCCGTCGGCGGGATGATCAAGCCTGGCGATTATGTGGATGTTCTCGGCACCTACCGGGATCCCGATGGCAAGATCGAAATCACGCAGATGATCCTGCAGAACGCGCCCGTTTTGGCCGTGAACGTCGGCCAGACGGAATCCTCAACGCCCGAAGGCGCCAAGACGTCCATGACCTTGGCGGTTGCCCCGGAAGACACGGAACGGTTGACGGCTGCGGCTGTGGCCGGCCAGTTGCGAGTGTCGCTCCGTTCGCCCGCGGACACCGAAGTGATCAGAACTGCCGGTGTCACGGTGCGGGAAATTCCGGTTGGAAGAATGCGGGGTGAGGCAGAAGTGCACGCACCGGTTCCGGCTGTTGCTCCGCCAGCCCCGCCGGTCCAAGAGTACAGGCCGAGGCTGAGGGAGATCACAATCATCCGCGGCACTGAGGGGCAGATAGTCGTGCAGTAACAGGTCGTTAAACAGAATGAATAAAAACGAGCGATGATTATGAACAGCAAAACAAGAAATCAGTGGAGGCGTTGGGTGCTGGGGGCCGTTTTGGGATTGCTGCTCCTGCCTGGGAGCGCGGAACGACTGTGTGCGGCTGCGGCACCGGCTGTGCTGCAGGTGAACGTGAGCGAGGCGGTTATCCTGCCAGTGGGCAAACAGGTCACCAAGTTGGCGATTGCCGATCCGGCGGTCGCCGATGTGGTGGTGCTTTCGGAAAACGAGGTCAGCGTCATCGGCAAAAAAAGCGGCACGACGACGCTGACCATTTGCCACTCCGCGGAGACACCAACGGAAGTTTATCAGATCCAGGTGAACAATGGAGTGGTTGCGAAGATCCGCGCATTGCTTGGCGAACCGGGGATTGTTGTGCGCGAGGCGGGCGACTCGGTGGTGCTCGACGGTCAGGTGCAGGATGAGCTGCAGTTGCAGCGCGCGATTCAAGTGGCCGAGACGTGCAAGATGAAAGTGGTCAACCTAGTCGAAGTCGAGAAACCCCGACAAATCAGCATTCGCATCCGCGTGGCCGAGGTTCTTTCCACGGCAGTCAAGCAGGTCGGATTCAAGTGGTTTGGTCCCGCGGGCGAGGTGCAATACGCGATGACATTCAACGGGATTGATTCGCTGGTGAATCAGATTACTCATGGATTCGTTCAGCCGGCTTCCGCCAGCGCCACCGGGACAAAGGTCGGCTCGATTGGTGACACCGCCACGCCGTCCTTGGACGTGGTGCTCCAGTTGTTTCTGGATAACAACTGCGCCCGGTTGCTTGCGGAGCCGACGCTGCTGACCAAGAGCGGCAGCGAAGCCAACTTCCTGGTTGGCCAAGAATATCCCATTGTGGAGG
Source organism: Verrucomicrobiia bacterium (assembly GCA_050013395.1). GTDB lineage: Bacteria > Verrucomicrobiota > Verrucomicrobiia > Palsa-1439 > Palsa-1439 > JBEKZD01. The sequence goes on from JBEKFI010000129.1 coordinate 2,228, forward strand.
TTCTCCCGAATTCCGTGACCGTGGATTACAAGAAGATCGGCGTGATCATGAAGATCAAACCGACGGCCGACAGCAAAAACCGGATCACCGCGGCGATTCACGCGGAAGTCAGCCAAATCGCCGGTATCGTGTCACAAGGATCGGTTTCGCTTCCGATCATCGGAAACAAGACAGCCGAAACCACGTTGCAAGTGGACGATGGCCAGACCATCGTTATCGGCGGGTTGCTCGAAAACAACCTCACCGCGGATGAGCTTCGCAAAGTGCCGTGGCTGGCGAATATTCCGTTGTTCGGACATCTTTTCCGTTGGCATAATCGTGATCAAACCCAGCGTGAAGTGTTGTTCTTCATGACGCCGACTGTCGTGCAAGATGTCGATGCCGCGACAGCCGGCGCCAGCCGGACACCGATCATGAACCAATGGAACCGCAACGGGAGGGAAAAGGTGTTGGAGCTTCGAAAGGGTGACAAGCCAAACCAACAACCGCCGACCGCCAACTACGGTCCAGCGAGACCGGCGGCGCAATAACACCACGAGGATTTGAAAAACCGGGGGAGGACCGTTGGAGATGGAAGCGCCCATCACAATCATCATCGCCAGCTACCAGATGACTGAGCGGGAACGACTGCGTAAGCTGTTGGCCGGGCATCATGACGTTCAGGTGGTTGGAGAAGCTTCCAATGATCAGGAGTGCTTGAACCTCGCGTCGCGACAACGCCCCCAGGTGCTCATGATCCAGGAAAACATCCCGACCCAAGGCGGGCTGCATTTAGCCCAACAAATCACCGAAAGATCTGGTGACATCGGTGTCATCCTGATGTTGGACAATTGTACGGGCGAAGAGATGTGGCACAAAATGTTGCATGCCGGCGTGCGCGATTTCATCACCCGCAACACTCCCGACGATCACATCGTCGAAGCGATTCGCCGACTGGCCGCCTCCAGGAAGGCATCCGTCACACCCAGCCCGGCGGAAGAGGAGATCTCCAAGAACCGTGTCATCACTGTCACTGCTCCCCGTAGCGGCACTGGCAAGACCATGATCGCCACGAATCTGGCGGTGGCCTTGGCCCAGAAACAAGACAAGGTTGCGCTGCTCGATTTGAACCTGATCGGCGGCGACGTGGCGGTGTTGTTGGACTTGGTGCCGCAACGGACGGTGGCGGATCTGATGACGAGCTATGCGGGCGTTGATGAGGACGTGATGGAGAGCTTGATGATGAAGCACCGCTCGGGGCTGTACGTGTTGCCGGCACCCGTTGGGGGCAACTACGACAGCAACGGGATGTCTCGTTCTGTGGTGCAGAACGTGCTACACTTCATGCGGAACCGGTGCGCCTTCACAATCGCCGACTGCGGGCATCCGAGTTCTGAGGGGACGCTGGCGGCGATGGATTCCTCGGATATCATCCTCGTGGCAGTGGGAAACGACCTGCCGCGGTTGCGGGATGCCAAGCAGTATTTGAAAAACCTGGTCGCCGGGAATTACTCGAAGGAACGAATCCGGGTGGTCGTGAATCGTTCCGGCGTCGGCAAGGCAATCAACGAGAAGGAAGCCGAGTCGCTCCTGGAGTTCCCGGTCGCCGCTTACCTTTCGAATGACGATGGATTAGTGAGTGAATCGATAAACATGGGCCAGCCATTTGTGGTTTCATCGCCGCACAAGCCGTTGTCCCGTGAACTGCTGGAATTGGCAGACGATTTGTCTGCCGGGGTGGAAGTTGTCCCTAAGAAGTCGAAATCCATTTTTGGAGGGCTCCTTAGATAGAGATGACACATTAATGAATCCCGGACCTGAACTGAGCGGACAAGTTTACGCAGACTCGAAGAAAGCCATCCTTGGCCATCTGATAGAGAACATCGATCATAAGTTGCTGGAGCATGGCGACGGGAACATGTTGCGGCGGCGGGTTGAGGAGTTGGTGGATGAGAAGCTGCGCCTGGACCGGATGCCGTATTCCCGGCAAGTGCGCAACCGGTTGGTGACGGAAATCGCCGACGAGATTCTGGGGTACGGCCCGATCGAGCCGTTGTTGCACGATCCGACGGTGACTGAGGTGATGGTAAACCGTCCGGATCAAGTATACTGCGAGCGTTTTGGCAGGCTGGAGTTGACCGAGGTGCAGTTCCGTGACAACGAGCACATCCGGACTGTCATCGACAAAATTGTGACACCGTTGGGACGCCGGGTGGACGAGTCCAGCCCGATGGTGGACGCGCGGTTGCCGGATGGGTCGCGTGTGAATGCGATTCTGCCGCCGCTCGCATTGGACGGACCGGTGCTGACGATCCGCAAGTTCGCCGTGGATCCATACACTGCCGAGGATTTAGTTGGGTTCGGCACGTTGACGACGCGAGTGGTGACGTTCCTGGCGGCGGCGGTGCAGGCGAAGTTTAACATGTTGATTTCGGGCGGGACGGGGGCCGGCAAGACGACATTGTTGAATGTGTTGTCGTCGTTCATTCCGGAAGGTGAGCGCATCGTAACCATTGAGGATGCGGCGGAGTTGCATTTGAATCAGAAGCACGTGGTGCGGTTGGAGGCGCGGCCACCGAACATTGAGGGGCGCGGTGAGATCACGATTCGCGATCTGGTGCGGAATTCGTTGCGGATGCGGCCGGATCGGATTGTGGTGGGCGAGGTTCGCGGCGGGGAGGCGTTGGACATGTTGCAGGCGATGAACACGGGGCATGAGGGTTCGATTTCGACGGTTCACGCCAACACGCCGCGCGACGCGCTGGCGCGGTTGGAGACGATGGTGATGATGTCCGGGATGGAGTTGCCGTCGCGGGCGATTCGGGAGCAAATCGCGTCGGCGTTGCATCTGCTGATTCACGTCGGTCGCATGAACGACGGGAGCCGGAAGCTGATCACGGTGAGCGAAATTCAAGGGTTGGAAGGCAACATGATGGTGCTCCAGGATTTGTTCACGTTTCGTCAGAAAGGCATCGGCGAGGGGGGCAAGGTGTTGGGCCAACTGGTGCCGACGGGAATGGTGTCGAAATTCCTGGATTGGTTTGCCGCGCGGGGCGTTAGCCTGCCCCGGGAGACCTTTGCTCAACCAAGAAATGAGGAGGGTTAGACCATGTCCTTTGATTTACTTATCGTGCTGTTGGTGGGATTGACAATCACGTTGTTGGTGATTGGGGTGTACAGTTTGGCGGTGCAGCGGAGAACTTCGTTGGCCAGTCGCGTGAGCAGGTATGCGGAAATTGAGACGGAAGGCGCCGACGGTGCGCAGGCGGAAGCGGAAGGATTGCATGCCCAGAAAGCGGGACATCGGGCTTCTTCCTTTGGGCCATACATGGAAAAATTGGCGACGAATTTGAATCAGGCCGATATGCCCTTGCGGCCGAATGAGTATCTCCTCTTGCAAGCCGGGTTGGCGGTTGCCGGTCTGATCGTCGGCCGGCTACTGCTCGGGTTTATGCACAGCGCGTTGATCTTGGGGATCGTTGGGTTTCTGGCGCCAATGGTCATGATGCGGGTGCGCCAACACCACCGGCGGCTGAAGTTTTCCCGTCAGTTGGCCAATGCGCTCATGCTGCTGGCCAGTTCGTTGCGGTCCGGGTTAGGATTTATCAAGGGACTCGAATTGGTGGCCGCCGAGATGGACGACCCGATGTCGAAGGAGTTGAAGCGGGCCTTGCGCGAGATTCAGTTGGGCAACTCCGTGGACCAGGCGCTGCTGAACCTTTCCAAACGGGTCGCCAACGCCGACATGGAGATTGTGATCTGCGCCTATCTCATCCAGCGCGAAGTGGGTGGCAATCTCACGGAGTTGATGGAGAATGTTGCGGAAACAATCAGGGGGCGTTTCCACGTTCGCGCTGAGATCCACACCTTGACGGCGCAGGGTCGTCTGTCAGGAGTCGTTGTCGCGGTGCTGCCTTTTGTGCTGAGCGGATTGATCGTGCTGCTCAACCCGTCGTACTTTGAACCGTTATTGAAGCCGCCGCTGGCACAACTGGGCCCGTGGTCGCTGCCGGTCGGAGTGGTGGCGATTGGATTGGCCCTCGTTATGCAAATCATCGGGGCGTTGTGGATCTATCGGATCGTTTCCATCAAGGTGTGATTATGATCGAGATTCCCATTATTCTAGCGTTTGTGTTTGTCACCATCATCCTGTTGGTGACGGGGTTCTACTACAGCCGTCCGCAGACGTTGATCAAACAGCGTCTCGAGCGGGTCATCGGAGAAACCAACAAGACGCGGGATGAGGAGCTGCGGGTTCCGTTTCTTCAGCGAGTGCTGGCGCCGTTGGGCGGCGGCGTGTCGCGATTGTTGCACGACTATATGCCAGTCGCGATCATGCAACGGACTCAACAGCGATTGGTCATGGCCAATCTTGAATCGCGGCTAACTGCGGCGCAATTTCAGGGTTTCTGCTGGATTAGCGGGGCGGTGTTGCTCGGCGTGATGTTCTGCTTCTTGCTGAGCACGCGAATTGCCCGTGAGGCGGACGGGACGGTGCGGACCAGCCTGGCGGTCCTGTATCTGGTGGCCGCCACGGCCGGCGGGTACATGCTCCCGCAGTTTTTCTTGAGCAAATCCATCCAGAAGCGGCAGGCAACCATCCTGCTGGCACTGCCTTACGCCTTGGATTTGCTTTCGATCACGGTTGAGGCTGGACTTGGTTTTGATGCGTCACTGGCCTATGCCATGCGCAAGATGACGGGGCCGTTGTCCGAAGAGTTTGCGAAGTCGCTCAATGAGATCCGGCTCGGGAAGCCCCGCCTGGAAGCGCTCGAAGACTTGGGAGATCGAACGGGAGTGGAGGATCTGAAAATTTTCATGACGGCGGTTGTGCACGCAAGCCGGCTTGGCTCGAGCATCACGGAGACATTGCGGATCCAAGCGGATTCATTGCGGACCCGCCGCCGTCAACAGGTCCAGGAACTGGCCATGAAAGCTCCCGTCAAGATGGCGTTCCCATTGGTTTTGTTGATCTTCCCGGCGCTGTTCTTGGTGGTGCTTGGGCCCGGAATGCTGCGCTTGTTTGATTCCCTGTTCAAATGAAACAACCCAGAGATAGCCATGGTAGTCGTTAACGCTACAAAAAACACCATCCTCTCCGACCGGTGTCGCTTTGCCAACTCCCTTTGGAAGCGCCTAATCGGTTTGCTCAATCGCAAGGTGGTTGTGGAGGGGGAGGGATTGTTGCTGGATCGTTGTTATGGGATCCACACATTCGGGATGCGTTTCACGATTGATGTCGTCTACCTCGACACCGACTTTCGCGTGTTGCGAATCATCAAAGAACTCCCTCCGTTCCGTGCCTGTGTCTTAAAAAAAGCGGTCTTTGTCATGGAGCTTCCTGCCGGCACCCTTGACCGTACCCAGACGACGGAGGGCGACCAAATTAATATCCACGTCAGCAACAACGGTCCAGACGCCAAGTAGAATACGGAAGGAATTTGGTGGGCACTTACCGGTACTTGCTCTGTTGAAATCCTTGGCGTCTATGGCGTCCATGTTGTCCTTAAAAGCGCCCGCGTTGGGAAGAGCTGAGGAAAACCGACTGACGGTCGGCCGACGACGCGCTCTGCGTTTTTGCGCGCGCGGGCTTGAATCATTACTTTTGTTTGCGTCGTCATTTTGTTTGTTGCGAATTCCTAATTCGCACGACACAATCATACAAAGCAGGACAGGAAACCGAGGTGCTTGCGGCTCTGATCACACTGGCGCGAGCGGCCAGCTTATACCTGTTTCAGCACGTAACTGCGCTATTCTCCGGAACGGTAGCGTTTATCTGATCGACAAGCCAGGGGTGTGAAACCAACCTCCGCACCCGCTCGGCACTCTGGTAGATCGGACGCAGTTCCTCGCCCAACGCTTCCTCCAGGGCCTCGAGTGTCGCCCACAGCGTATTGGCAAGAGCAAGCGGCGCACAGTGGTTTGCATCGGCTACGCCACGGCCAAGAAGCGGTGGTACTGGCAGAGATTGCTGCCCTGAAAGCGCCGCGTGGCGAGGCCGGTGAAGCGGTGCGACAAGAACAGAACTACTTCGCTGGCCATGCGAGGAGGATGCACTACCAAGCCGTGGCGGAGCGGGGCTGGCCGATTGGCTCCGGTGCGGTGGAATCGTCCTGTCGCCAACGGCAATGCCGCTTCAAGCGCCCAGGCCAGTTTTGGACTCAGGCCGGTCTGCGCCATCTATGCCCGTTGGAAGAAGCGCGCCGCAATGATCATTGGGATGAACTCTGGACCACCGCCTGACCGGGGGCAGTGCCAAGTGGCGCCCGAATCGCACCCGGCGGCTTCGTTTGTTTTGACACCATTGCGAGGCTGTGGCAGATTCGCTTCCGCTTGTACGCCCCATCGTGCGAGCCGGTAGCTCAGTTGGTAGAGCAACGGCCTTTTAAGCCGTGGGTCCTGGGTTCGAGTCCCAGCCGGCTCACCAACTGTTCAGGCTCGAAATCTTATTGAGGGAGATCGTGAATTTGTCCGGGAAAAGACTGTCTCTATCGCCTCTGCCATTGCCAATGCTTACATCGATTTTTCAAAGATGACGTGCTCTGTCGTCGCGTTAATGACCGATGTCATCCGCGATGGCAAACCGGTGGTTGGTTATGGTTTCAACTCCAACGGCCGGTATGGCCAGGGAGCGTTGATGCGCGAACGTTTCTTCCCGCGCATGATGGCAGCGGATCCAAAGACGCTTGTTGACGAGACTGGTGAGAATCTGGATCCATTCCGCATCTGGGCCACGCTGATGACAAACGAGAAACCGGGCGGACACGGCGAGCGTTCAGTTGCGGTAGGCACCATCGACATGGCCGTGTGGGATGCTGTCGCCAAGATTGCGAGAAAGCCGCTCTACCGACTGCTCGCTGACCGCTATCGCGGCGGCAAGGCCGACTCGAAGGTCTGGGTCTACGCCGCCGGCGGCTATTATTATCCGGGCAAAGATATGACAGCCCTGCAGAACGAGATGAAGAGCTATCGCGACCTCGGCTACCAGGTAGTGAAGATGAAAATCGGCGCCGTTTCACTCGACGAAGACATCCGTCGCATCGAGGCGGTGCTTGAGGTGGTTGGTGACGGCAAATTCCTGGCTGTCGACGCCAACGGCCGCTTTGATCTGGACACCGCAATTGCCTACGGCGAGGCGATGACAGCCTATGGACTGTTTTGGTTTGAAGAGGCTGGTGATCCGCTCGACTATGCCCTGCAAGCGGAGCTTTCGAAGCATTGCCATTCGCCGATGGCCACGGGTGAAAATCTCTTCTCGCATCAGGATGCCCGCAACTTGATCCGGTACGGCGGCATGCACGCCGATCGCGATTGGCTGCAATTTGATTGTGCGCTGTCCTACGGTCTGGTCGAATATATGCGCACCTTGGAAATGCTGAAGGAGCATGGCTGGTCAACCCGCCGGGTCGTGCCGCACGGTGGTCATCAGATGTCGCTCAATATCGCCGCGGGTTTGCATCTCGGCGGCAACGAGTCTTATCCGGGCGTCTTCCAACCGTTCGGCGGCTTCGCCGACGGCATTGCGATCGAGAACGGATATGTGGGTTTGCCGGATGTTCCGGGTATAGGTTTTGAAACCAGAGCAGAACTCTTCAAACTGATGAAATCGCTCGGCATGTGATCACTCATCCACCAAAGTCTGTCATTCTGAGCGAAGCGAAGAAACTCTGGTGTTGCCCCGGTTTCCCAAACGACCGAGACCCTTCGACAAGCTCAGGGTGACAACCGATAGGAATTCCTGTATGAGTTCCAAAACAAAGGGCCGCCTCGCAAAGCTGTTCAGTCATCTGTATTTTCAGGTGATTCTGGGCGTCCTGCTTGGCATTCTTATTGGTGTTGTGAATCCGGGCTTGGGAGAATCACTCAAGCCGCTCGGAGACGCTTTCATCAAACTCATCAAGATGCTGCTCGCGCCGATCATATTCGGCACGATTGTCGTCGGCATTGCGAAGATGGGGAACCTGAAAGAAGTGGGCCGGGTCGGCGTCAAGGCGCTTATCTATTTTGAAATCGTCTCGACGTTGGCGCTAATCATCGGGCTTGTCGTGGTGAACGTCTTGAAACCGGGGGCCGGGATGAATGTTGACCCCGCCACGCTCGACACCAAGTCGCTCGCCACGTACACCTCGGCAGCCAGACAGCAGGATGCCGTCAGTTTCTTCATGGACATCATCCCATCCAGCATCGCAGATGCTTTCGTCAAAGGAAGCATGCTGCAGATCATCCTGTTTTCGGTACTGTTCGGTCTGGCTTTGGCGCAGCTTCCCGACCGGGGAAAAGTGATTGTAGATGTGATCGACGCTATCCTGCACGGGCTGTTCGGCATCGTGCGTTTTATTATGCGTCTGGCCCCGCTCGCGGCGCTCGGTGCCATGGCATTCACCGTCGGGACGTACGGCCTCGGCACATTAGGTTCCTACGGCAAGCTTATGGGCGGCGTCTATATTACCAGCTTCGCCTTTGTCTTCATTGTCCTTGGCACCATCGCCAGGATGAGCCGCGTCTCTCTCTGGAAATTTCTTAAATTCATCAAAGATGAGATAGTCGTGGCGTTCGCCACTTGCTCGACGGAAGCCGTGCTGCCGCGTATGATGGTCAAGCTGGAGCAACTTGGCTGCGCCAAGCCTGTCGTTGGCATGGTACTGCCGGCTGGCTACACATTTAACGCGGACGGGACATCAATTTATCTGACGATGGCGGCGATCTTCGTCGCGCAAGCAACCAACACTTCGTTGACGCTTTGGGACCAGCTGATCGTTCTGGGAGTTTTGCTGTTCACGTCAAAGGGGTCGGCTGGAGTTGCCGGTGCCGGATTCGTCACACTCGCAGCGACACTGGCTTCGATGGACAAGATACCCGTTGCCGGCATGGTACTGCTGCTCGGAGTTGATCGCTTTATCAATGAGGCGCGTGCGGTCACAAACCTGATCGGCAATGGCATTGCCACGATCACAGTTGCCCGGTGGGAAAAAGCTTTTGATGAGAAGCAAGCCA
>JBEKFI010000130.1:0-19211 GCA_050013395.1 Verrucomicrobiia bacterium
AGCGGAAACAGAGAAGAGCATTCCCGCCGGTGGTGAATTCGAATTTGACCAGTCGGTCGAAGTCGCCAACCCGCGCCTGTGGTCGCCCGACGCACCGAACCTTTACCGCGTCCACACCGTCGTGCGCAACGGCACGAGGGTAGCCGACGAGTACGACACGTCGTTTGGCATCCGCGACATCCAGTACGATGTGAACCGCGGATTCCTGTTGAACGGTCAGCCGGTGAAGATGCTCGGGATGTGCCTCCATCACGACGGTGGCTCCGTCGGCGCGGCGGGACCCGAAGGCGTGCTCGAGCGTCGGCTGCGACTGTTGAAGGAAATGGGCTGCAACGCCGTCCGTTGCAGCCACAATCCCATGTCGCCGGAATTCTACGACCTGTGCGATCGTCTCGGGTTGTTGGTCATGGACGAGGCATTCGACGAATGGACCCGGCGCAAACCGCAGATCCAGCATGGGTATTCCGACTGGTTCGCTGACTGGTACGAGCGGGACCTAATCAACCTGATCCACCGCAACCGCAATCATCCGAGCGTCGTGATGTGGAGCGCCGGCAACGAGATCGGTGAACAACTGGCGCCCAACGGCCACGAAGTATTGCAGAAATTGGTGGACGTTTTCCACCGCGAGGATCCGACCCGCCCGGTCACGGCGGCTTGCGACAATGTGTTTACCGACACGCGTGAATTGCCGGCGGCGTTCGCCAACCTGCTAGACATTGTCGGTTACAACTACGTCGATCGCTGGGTCACACGCCGCGAGACGTTTTTCGCCGATGACCGGGTCAAGTATCCGAATCGGAAGATGGTCGGCACGGAAGACTCCGGCCTCGGCGGGGTTCGCGGACGTTACGACCTCGCGCCGCTGGGGACGAATGATGCGGCCCGTCCGCCCCGCTACGCGAGGTCGATGATCAGGGCCGAGCAACTCTGGAAATTCAACAAGATGCACGATTACGTGATTGGCTATTTCACGTGGACCGGCATCGATTACCTGGGCGAATCGCGTTGGCCCAATAAGAACAGTTCTTCGGGCGTACTCGACACCTGCGGGTTTCCGAAAGACGGTTATTATCTTTACCAAAGCCAATGGACAACGAACGCGATGATTCATCTTTTCCCGCATTGGAACTGGAAAGGCCGCGAAGGGCAGATTATCCCCGTGATCGCGTACAGCAACTGCGATGTCATCGAATTGTTCCTCAACGGTAAGAACTTCGGCGCGAAGGCGCTGGAATTTCCGCGACAAGGCGCTGCGGGGGGCTGGAACTGGTACGCCCGGCCGCAGGTGTTCCCGACCACGGCTGATCTTCATCTGGTGTGGGATGTCCCCTATGAGCCGGGGACACTGAAGGCCGTCGGGTACAAGGATGGCAAGGAGGTTTGCACGGCGGAAATCTCCACAACGGGAGAGCCGGCGGCCATTGGGTTGTCGGTCGACAAAAACGCGATGGCGGCGGATGGCCGGGATATCGCTCATATCACGGTGCAAATCTTGGACGACAAAGGCAGGGTCGTGCCGACTGCGGACAATGAGGTCGCCTTCGAGATTCAAGGCGCAGGCAGGATCATCGGCGTGGACAACGGGAATCCGGAGAGCCACGAGGATTACAAGGCCAACCACAGGAAGGCTTTCAACGGGTCGTGCTTGGCCATTGTGCAGGGTTCGCGGAAACCGGGCAAGATCCGACTGGTGGCGCGTGCGGAGGGACTCAAGGAAGCCTCGATCGAAATCGAGGCTCAGCCTGGCGCCACGTTCGCCACGCTGCCGTGAAGCCCCCGGATGGCGGGAATGACAGCGGCTATCAAAGCCCATGTTTCATCCTCGGTGAGAAGCCGAAGGAGAAGGTGCTGGAGGTCAGGTGCGACTAACGGTACAATAACTGATAAGGAGACCCAATGATGAGACAGTTTGCAAAAACCGTAGCGGTCGTGATTGCACTCGGTGCGATGGCCACGAGCGGCATGAGCGCCGACACGTTGCAGAATTCCACGGTTGGTGACCCCGAGGCCGCCAATCGCAATACCGCACCGGTCATAGTGGTCGAGGACCAGTCGAGCTTCACGCTCGCCAACGGTTACGTCACGGTCAAGGTTAACAAAACTTCCGGCGACCTCACTTCCTTGAAATACAAGGGCTTGGAACTGATTGGCTACGGTTCGGGCCACCCCGCCGGGTACTGGGAACAGGACCCTTCTGCGGCCCAACGTTATGCCGTTACCGTGACGATTGATCCGGCCAAGAACGGCGGCGAGCGCGGCGAAGTTTCCATCAAAGGTTTTTCCGACGGCACAACCTACCTCGGCGACGGGCCCGGCGGCAGCACGCTGTGCGACATCGAGCTTCGCTACACGCTGGGCCGGCACGACAGCGGCCTCTACACCTATGCGATCTACGACCATCCCGCCAACTACCCCGGCACGCAGATCGGCGAAAGCCGGTTCGGCGCCAAACTCAATGGGGACGTGTTCGATTGGCTGTCGATTGACGCCAACCGCAACAGGCTCATGATCACCGGCTCGGATTGGGACCACGGCACGGAACTCAACATGAAGGAAGTCCGCCGGATAAACACCGGCCAGTTCAAAGGCGAGGTCTCGCACAAGTACGACTACTCAGCCATTCAATTCAACATTCCCGCCTTCGGCTGGTCCAGCATGAAGCAACACGTCGGGCTGTGGTTCATCAATCCGTCGATGGAGTACCTGAGCGGCGGGGCGACCAAGGTCGAGCTTACCGGCCACCTGGACAACAACCCGGGCGGCGCGCCGACCGTGCTAAACTACTGGCGGGGCACGCACTACGGCGGCAGCGTCTGCGCGATTGGCGCCAATGAGAAGTGGACCAAGGTCGTCGGCCCGATGATGATCTATGTCAACGCCGCTGCGACACCGAATGAGATGTTTAAGGACGCCCTCGCGCAGGCTGCCAAGGAGGCGAACGCGTGGCCCTATGACTGGGTTTCCGGTGTTGATTATCCGCACAAGAACGAACGTAGCACGGTCAGTGGTCAACTCGTGCTGCGCGATCCCCAGGCTCCCAATCTCAAGATGAGCAATCCGCTCGTCGGTTTGTCTGCGCCTGAGTACACGCCACCGGGCGGACGGGGAGGCGGCTTCGGCGGCTTCGGCGGTTTCGGTGGTCCGCGGGTTGTCGATTGGCAGAACGACGCCAAGCACTATGAGTTCTGGGTCCGTGGCGACAATCAAGACCATTTCACGATCCCGAAAGTCCGGGCCGGGACGTACACGCTCCATGCGATTGCCGATGGCGTCCTCGGTGAGTACGCCAAGACCAACATCACCGTCGAATCCGGCAGGTCCATCGACCTCGGCCGCCTCGAATGGACGCCCGTCCGCTACGGCCGGCAGCTCTGGGACATCGGCGTCCCCAACCGTACCGGCTCGGAGTTCTTCAAGGGCGACGACTACTTCCACTGGGGGATGTATCTCGAATACGCCAGGCTGTTTCCCAACGACGTGAACTACATCGTCGGCAAGAGCGACTTTCACAAGGATTGGTACTTCGAGCAGGTCCCGCACTGCGAGGATCCCAACAACACCATCGAAAAAGGCAACGGCAGGGGCAATGGGCGAAGCACGACGTGGACGATCACGTTCAACCAGCCGGCTGCTCCTCACGGCAAGGCGACGCTGCGCCTGGCGATCTGCAGCGTCAGCGCCAGAAGCATCGAGGTGACCGTCAATGACAAGCCTGCGGGCTCGGCCACCGGGCTGGGCTACAATGCCACGATCAACCGCGACGGCATCGGCGGATATTGGGTGGAGAAGGACGTTGTTTTCGACGCTTCGCTGATGAAAGCCGGCAAGAACGTGATGAAGCTCACGATACCCGCCGGCGGCCTGACGAGCGGTATCATTTACGACTACCTCCGTTTGGAAGTTGACGCATCCGCGAAGCCGCCCGCTCCGAGCGCAGGCACGACGGCAAATGGGGAATAAGTGGCGCGCATCTCCGAAGTCCTTCGTCAAGAACGCATGCTGGCGGCGGCCAAAGCACCGATTCTGAAACGAGGCGGAATGAAAAGCCGCAGCCGCGGCGACCGATACGGCGCCAACGAATTGATCGGTCCATACCTGGAAATGACTAACCCTGCCAGTTGTGAAATGAGAAGATGTGACCGCCTTTCCCCCTTTCCGTTGTCCCCGGAAGCCCGGTCAAGCCTAAAATGATGAATAGTTAGATGTGACCCCCTTTCCGGTTACTCACTCGCTGACCTTTTGCAGCTTCGCTTCCAAATCAGTCAGGCGGCGCTCCAATGCGATAATCCTTGCGTCCTTCTCTTTCATTTGCGATTCCAACTTCTGGTTCAATCCCTGGATGGCCACCAGCGCCACGCCTTCCTCGTCCACGGTGCCGATGGTCTTCTCGTCGCTACCCAGGCCGAACGCGGCCCTAAAATCCTGCGCTGTCGGGCCGAGGTGGCGAACCTCGGCTGTCTCGTTCTTGTAGTGCCAGGTCGATACCGGTAGGTCGGCAAGTTTTTCCAACACCTCTCGTGGGTGCGACGGAACGAAGTCCGTCTTGCGATTGCGATCGGAGTTGTTTTGCCAGACGCCGGCGTTGCTTAAGTAGGCCCCGGTCCAGGTCGCGATCGTTTGGTCGGCGATGGCCGGTCCCAAGTAGACCCACCGCGAACCACCGCCATCCAGGCGCTGGTCGAAGTACTCAACGTCGAGCCCGTTGTACCCGTGCACATGAAAAGTGTTTGGCCCGAAAGCGTGGGCCGGGTTGACATAGCTGTTCCACACGAAGGTGCCATCCAGCGTGGCGTTGGCCCCTTGGCCGGCGGCCATGCTATGCGCTCCGGAAGCATGGTTGGCAACCCCGCCCGGCACCGTTGCACCGCTGCCGTCGGCGATGTTGCTGCCGCCGCCGCCGACCGTGGCGTCAGACGCGGTGGCGTTGTTAAATGTTCCCCCGGCGACCGTGGCGTCACCCCCGCTGGCAATGTTCCGTTCCCCGCCGCCAATTGTCGCGCTGACGCCGGCAGCAATGTTGCTTCTGCCGCCGCCGACCGTGGCGAAATCGGTTGTGGCTGCGTTGAATCCTCCGCCGCCGATCGTGGCATAGCTCCCACTGGCGATGTTTGTCTGGCCGCCCGCCACTGTGGCGTAATTGCCCAGCGCCGTGTTGCCTTGGCCCTTGCCCACAACCGCGAATTTGCCCTTCTTGGCCGCAGCGGCAGTGACAGGCGAAGGCATCAGCAAGGCTGCGAGCAACACCACGCCGAGCCAACCGTAGCCGCCCTTGGGCCGGCTCCGCTCGATGTGTTGGTTCTCAGTGGTCCTGCGCTCGCTTTGGTTTAGCGGTGTGGTCATACGTGTCTCCTTTCAAGTTTGTTGCGGAAATGACAATAAAGGCTGCCATCTGAGGGTCAACTCTTAAAACTTGAAATCTACCAGCTTTACCGCTCGCTGATGATGTTCACTCCCGCGACCGTCACCCTGCGGGCACCGAAACGAAACGGTGTTTTTGGGCCAGAAACTTCGCTGCCGCGTCTCCGCTTCGCTTCGGTTGCAGCACCTTGCGGTTTCATTTCCCGCGTTGTGCCACAACAGGGGTCAGTCCGCTTTTTATCACAACTCACCCAGTTGCCTCCACTTTCGGGCTAGGGCTTTGTCCTGGTCGAGACGCTGTGTGATCAGACACAGCCCATTGCTCATCGTGCCGCGCGTCCGCGGATGAATCTCGCCACCAGAAATCGCTCCGCTCCCCTCAACTGCTGCCCAGTACCGCAGCCCAAAACTTGCAGGGCTTCGCCCAATAGCCGGGTCGCCCGATGCTGCTCCAGTTCCTCGACAGCCTCTCCGCTCCATCTGTCCGGTCGCGACGGCCCTTGGGCGAACTCAGCCAGCCGCGCCCTCATCGCCTCCCGAAACGTCTCTGCGCCCAAACACCAGCCCCGCCGAATCTGATCCCACTGCGGCTCAGTGGCTGTTGTCTCGGTCGCGCGCCGCCCCAGATACTCCGCATACAGATGCTGGCTCTTGCGATCCCATCGACCTAGCCCCAATTCGCCGAACACCCGCTCAGCCCGCAACCACGCCGGCCGCTTCGAGCGTTTTCCCGCCAGCCACCCGGCGCTGCTCCAGCGATCGGCCCATAACTCTTGAGCCGTTCGCACCCGCTTCGCGCGCACCGGATTCAGGTGGATGTAATCACTGACGGTCAGCAAATACCCGCCCGAGTCCCCATCTACCAGCAGCGCCTTGTAGCGGCCCTGGAATAGGTGGCCGCGGGTCCGATGCCGGGCGTTGTAGCGCTGGGTGTAGGTGGCGTTCAGCCACTGCATGCCCTTCACCAAGGTGGGCCGTAGGGTTTCTAGCAGCAGATGATAATGATTGGGCATCAACACAAAACTGTGTACCGCCCAGCCGGCGCTTTCACATCCTTCCCCCAATGTCTCGATGAACCGTTCGCGGTCGCGGTCATCCGCGAAGATCGGCTCCAGATGATCGCCGCGATTCATCACGTGGTAAATCGCCCCTGCAAACTCAATGCGCGGCGCTCGTGGCATGCCTACGCTCGATAACACAACCCAGCCCACTCAGTCAATGTGATAAAAAGCGGACTGACCCCTTTTCCCCTTTTCGATCAACCGCGACGGCATCGGCGGATACTGGGTGGAGAAGGGCGTTGTTTTCGACGCTTCGCTGATGAAAGCCGGGGAGAACGTCATGAAGCTGACGATCCCCGCCGGCGGCCTGACGAGCGGTATCATTTACGACTACCTCCGCTTGGAAGTTGACGCATCCGCCAAGCCGCCCGCTACGAGTGCAGGCACGACCGCGGGTGGGGAATAAGTGGCGCGCATCTCCGAAGTCCTTCGTCAAGAACGCATGCCGGCGGCGGCTAAAGCACCGATTCTGAAACAAGGCGAAATGAAAAGCCGCAGCCGTGGCGGCCGATATGACGGCAATGAATTGATCGATCTATACCCGGAAATGGCTAACCCTGCCAATTGTGAAATGAGAAGATGTGACCCCCTTTCCACCTACGTTCCTGAAATGGAAACGCTTCCAAAAAAAGTGTAATTATTTTCCCCAGCGCGTCGGATATCCTTACGATTTGGCCAATATGTTCCTTAGACCAGCGCGCAGGGCTTTATCTGTAAGTGACTGTTCATAAATACATTATGCGACGCCAGCCTGAACGTCAATTATGTGGCATGAAATCTGCCGCCATCAAATCTGCCCCAGTGTGCAACGTGGTCCGCAACCGATAACGGATGCGGAGATGAATAGAAAAGCGAACTTACGGAAAACACCCAATTGGGGGAGATTATGAACAAAAAGGTTTTGAAAAAGGAAGCCCCAGTTTGTTTGACGCGACTTGTCAAACCGCTACTGATTGTGGCAGTTGGATGCTGCGCGGCGTTGGGAAATGCTTGGGCCATAAACATCGGTGGCGATAGTGTCGGCATTTTTGTCAACCCGGATCCTGGGGCTGACAACCCAAGCATGACTGTCTTCGGGGTTGGAACATCCACCTTCCTCTGGGGGGCGGGCGGCGACCCAAGCTCTGTCAATTACCAAAACGTCGCATTCAGTTCGGCGACCGAGATACCTTTCAAGATCGGGACCCTCACTTACTACAATGGAGCTATCAGTGCTGGGACCGGCGCAGACGGAGTCGGGCTCAACCTGAACGTTACCTTCACCCTTCCCAGTGGAGTAAACCAGAACTTCCTTTACACCATGCAACTAATCAACACGGCGAACACCTCCGATCCAATTGCCAGTGCCGACTATCTCATCCTGAGCACTTTCCCAAACAGTGTATTCAATATCTCAGGAATCACGTACACCTTGACGCTGGCGTTCGAGAACCTGCAGGGCGGCGGTTTCCTCCAGAGCGGTAACGAGTTGCACGTGCTCGAGGAAAACACTGCCACGGCGGACTTGATGGGGAAAGTCACAACCGATATTTCGGGCGTGCCCGAGGGTGCATCTACCTTGGGACTGCTCGGTTTCGCAATACCATTGCTCGTCGCTCTTCGACGAAAGCTCGTGGGGTAAAACCCATTGGCAGTCGGCTTTCCCTCGTCGTGGCAAGGGTTCGTCCCTTGCCACGCTCTGTTGCTACTCGTCGCGTCGGGTTCGAGGTCAGTAGAAAGCATTACCCCTGACGCCCGCTAATGCACCATAATCATCCGACCGATTTGGGGTGGTTGGCAGAGATCAAACCAGCAGGCAAGGCAGAGACCAGACAGGCAGGGACGCGCAAGGGATCACATCTTCTCATTTCACATTGTCCAACCGTGCGGCTGTTCTTGGTCTATCTTGGGGTCAACTCTGCACTCTTGACAAAGCCACTCGGACATTGTCCGGTTTCGCCCGAAGGAGCGGGTCCTCCAAGCTTCGATGTTCGAGTCGACGAACCACTTGGCCAACCGGCTACTTCCCGGTAGCCGCATTCACGGGCGACATCTACCAACTCCCTTGTCCTAACGTTTGCTCTCATGCTAACGCTCCCCACGCAACTCTTGTCAATAGCAATTTCTCTTCTCGCGTTCTCACCTGCGTTTGCTCCATGGGTCGACGACGTCAGCGCGGACCAACTTGAGTATTGCTATGCCTTCCCGAACAGCATATCGTCATTTCATCAAGCCCGTGCGCACCACCTTGACGCTCATGACGATCCTTGGTCTGCTCGGCTGCGGCCCACTTTTCGCCGCCGCCGATGCGAAGCTCGCAGAACCATCCCCAACCAACGCGTTCCCAGTTGCCATCCGCGTGGACGCCGCTAGGACGAAAGGCGAGTTGCGTCCCATCTGGCGGTTCTTCGGTGCCGACGAGCCGAACTACGCGACAATGAAAGACGGCAGCAAGCTCCTCACGGAACTCGGCCAGCTCGCGCCGCAAACGGTTTACTTTCGCACGCACAATCTGCTGACGTCCGGTGACGGCACACCGGCGTTGAAGTGGGGTTCCACGGGCGCTTACAGCGAGGACGCTCAAGGCAATCCGGTTTACAACTGGACGATCCTCGACCGCATCTTCGACACCTACCGGGAACGCGGTGTCAGGCCCTACGTCCAAATCGGTTTCATGCCGAAGGAGCTTTCCATCAAGCCGGAGCCGTATCAGCATCATTGGACGCCCGGCGCCAAGTACAGCGAGATTTTTACCGGATGGGCTTACCCGCCGGAGGATTACGCAAAATGGGGCGAGCTCGCCTACCAGTGGGCGAAGCATTGCATTGAACGATACGGCCGCGCCGAGGTCGAGCAGTGGTATTGGGAAGTCTGGAACGAATCCAACGCCGGCTACTGGCGGGGCACGCCCGAAGAGTTCCGCAAGCTGCACGACTACGCCATCACCGGCGTGCGCCGGGCGCTGCCCACGGCGAAGGTCGGTGGCGCGGACACAGCGGGCGACGGCGGCAAGTTCACGCGCAACTTCATCGAGCACTCCCTGCGCGGCACCAACTACGCGACTGGAAAGATCGGCACGCCGCTCGACTTCGTCTCTTTCCACGCCAAAGGTTCGCCGAACTTTGCGGATGGCCACGTGCGGATGGGCATCGCCAATCAGCTTCGCACCATCGACGCCGGATTCGCCATTGTCGCCTCCTATCCGGAAGTGAAAAACAAGCCGATCATCATTGGCGAATCGGATCCGGATGGCTGCGCCGCGTGCTCGGCCGCCGTTTACCCGCAGAACGGCTACCGCAACGGCACACTGTATTCCAGCTACACCGCCGCGAGCTTCGCGCGCAAACACGAGTTGGCGGACAAGCACGGCGTGAACCTCGAAGGCGCGCTGACGTGGGCCTTCGAGTTCGAAGACCAGCCTTACTTCGCCGGCTTCCGCGTGCTGGCCAGCAACGGCATTGACCTGCCGGTGATGAACGTCTTCCGCATGTTCAGCAAGATGAGCGGCCAGCGCCTCGCGGTGGAAAGCGACGGCGCCGTGCCGTTGGACGCGATCCTCAAAGACGGGGTTCGCGCGAAGCCGGATGTCTCCGCGCTGGCGAGTCTGGACAAGGGCAAGCTCTGCGTCCTTGCGTGGCATTACCACGACGACGATGTGCCCGGCCCCGCCGCCGAGGTGGAGATCACGCTGAGCAGCCTTCCGCTGTCCGCGGGCGGGGCGCGCCTCCAGCACTTCCGTATTGATGACGAGCACAGCAACGCCTACACGGTCTGGAAGCGCATGGGCCTGTCGGTGCCGCCCACGGTGGAAGAGCACGCGCTACTCGAACAAGCCGGCCAGCTTGCGTCGATGGGTGCGCCGGAAACCGTCCGTGTGGAGAACGGTAAAGCCACGGTTCGGCTGAAACTGCCACGCCAGGCGGTATCGCTGCTCGTGCTCGAATGGTGAACGCAGATGAAACGAAATCCACCGCAACAAGAATGAATGATCTATGAAAGCGACACGTCCTCTCAAACTGGTCTGTTTGCTACTCTTGGTCGGCAAGCGGGCCGCCGTCCGCTACGGCTGGGCCGACAACCCACCAGTCAACCTTTACAACAAGGCCGGTCTTCCCGCCTCGCCATTTCGTACGGACATTTGGTAATACTGAGAAGTATGCGCCATGGCAAAATGAAGACGACCCGACTTAGAGCGCCTAACAAAACCAATTATTGTAGCCATGCCGCTCTGTCGGCGTGGGGCGGAAAGGCTCGCCGGTCAGGCTGGCGCGGCGACAGAGCGCCGCGGCTACAACAGCGATGGGTAGTTCACGTCCGCCCGCGCAGAAGTGAACTCGACTTGTTATCTGTTCTCTTACTTCGTGCGCAACGGCGAGGACGGCCTGCACCTTGCCTGGAGCCGAGACGGCTACAAGTGGGAGGCGTTGAATGGCGGGAAAAGCTACCTGCAGCCCGCAGTCGGCGAGTCGAAGTTGATGCGCGATCCCTGCCTGCTGCTCGGCGCGGACGGAACGTTTCACTTGGTCTGGACGACCGCGTGGGAGGGAAAAACCATCGGCTACGCGTCGTCGAAGGACCTGATCCATTGGTCGGAGCAGAAAGCCATCCCCGTGATGGCGCACGAGCCGGAGGCGCGCAACTGCTGGGCGCCGGAAATCGCCTACGACGTAAGAAGGCAGCAGTTCATCATCTTCTGGGCGACAACGATCCGCGGGAAGTTTCCGGAAACCGCGGGCCAATCGGAGAACGATTACAATCACCGCATTTATTGCACGACGACGAAAGATTTCGTCAGCTTCACGCCCACGCGGCTGTTTTATGATCCCGGCTTCAGCGTGATCGACGCCACGCTCCTGCGCGCGAACGGCCGCTTCTATCTTATCGTGAAAGACGAGACGCGGAATCCACCGAAGAAACATCTTCGGATGGCATCGAGCGGCGATATCGAGGGGCCGTTCACCGACCTCTCGCCGTCGTTTACGCGCGACTGGGTGGAAGGCCCGACGGCGGTTAAGATTGGCGATAATTACATCGTGTATTACGATGTTTACCGCGACAAGCATTATGCAGCGTCCCGTTCGCGGGACCTGAAGACATGGGAGGATGTCACCGCGCAGATGACGTTCGTGCCGGGAATGCGGCACGGGACGGTGATCGCTGTGACAGACGACATTGTGGCCCGGCTGCGCGAGGCCGGCTCGGCAGCTCCCGAAACGCAAGGTAATCGCCCGGATAAATGAACCCAACCGCGAGGTCAAAAATGAACGGGAGTATGTAGCTAACGCAAATGGCCGGTAGCCGAGCCCGGCCTGGACATACCGGCCGTTTGTCATCCTGAGCGAAGTCGAAGGATCTCCAATGGCTGGAGAGACGTAAACTGATGGCGAACAAAATCAAAGACTACTTCAAGGCTTTGTGATCCCTGTTGCGCCACGAGTTTCAATCGTCGCAGGAATTTGACGACTGAAGCGTTGACCCCGGCCACCCCGGCCACATCGAATCCTTCTCCGCGAGTTGAACCACGAGATTCGAGTCAGGACTTCTTTTCTTTCCAGAGCCGCAGGATGAACCGCTCGCCATCTTCGATCAGGTCCGGTGTCGTGCCGTTGTGTTCCTGCATGCATTTGACGATCTTGCGCGGGATGCCCATTCCCGCATGCTCCATATAGCGATAGTCCTTCATTACATCTTTGAGGAGTTCATTGCGGGCTGCGCGACGCCCGACAAGCATCCTTGCGGGTGTTATGCCGTTGGGAAGATGACCGGGTGAAATGATTTCCAAGCGGTCGGCGTAAAGGGACATCTCAATATTTGTGGCTGAAAGTAGATAATCGCGATGAACCAGTGCATTGACTACACCCTCGCGCACAGCTTCTTCGGGGTACGTAGGCCGGTCCTCTCTGCGCGAGCCCCCAACTAATCCTGCTGTCACACCGGCATTCCGTCGGACAAACTGTACAGCCTGCTCGACCAAGCCCGGTTCAACCAAAGTGACCGAGCCGCCCGCCCTAGTAAACTGGCCAACCAGCGGGCCACGAAGCGAGGCCCTTTCAATGGCTGCGTAATCTTTGACCGTACCCGGATAGGCAGCAGCATCGATTCCGGCTTGCGGTAGAAAGCGATTTGGATTCTTGGAGAAAAGCAAAAGCCCGGCGACGGTTGCCGGCGTTGCCTTGTCTTCGTTACTAAGCATCTCCGTATTTATCAACAACGTTCGCCACTGCGCCTGCATGTCGGCATACCATTGATTCTCAACCTGTAAGTAAATCTGCTCCCAATTGGCACTGGATTCACCGGCTTCTTTCAGTCGCCTCTCTTCATCCTGTGCTCTCGCTTTAGCTTCGGCTATCCAAGCAGAAGCGGGTTGACCGGAAGGAATGTTAGGGAGGCCGATTCTCTCGAACCAGTCGCGAAGGCGACGGTGATCCAAATCAGTCATGGAAGAGCCGGTGACTGGACGAACTTCCAGACGAAATGCGCCCCGTTGTTGAAACAGTCGTTCCAGTTCATCTTGGCTGGCCTCGCGACTTTGCGTCCCGACCCGAATATAATACGTTCGGTGGTTATCATGCCAAACATGGTGTACTGTGTAACCTCGCTGCACACTCACCACCGCGACGTCTTTACCGGGGACGACATCGCGGACAACCTCAAAATAAGGAATGATCTCGGGACGTATCTTATCGCGGGCGATATTCATCACCCATCCCTCGACCCGCTCAATTGTGATCTTTCTTATGTCGATGTCCGCATCTGGATGTTCTTCTTTTCCCTTCTCAGCCTTTGCGCGGTCGCCCTGAGTCGTTCTCAACCCGGAGACAGTTCCGTCATTCTCAACGCCCAACAAAATGCAGCCACCTTCCAAATTCGCCAACTCAACGAGCCCCTCGGCCAGATCACGAGGCTGGATGTCATCGCGCTTGAACTCCACGCCGGAGTTCTCACCGTTGCGGATAGTCTCAAGGAGTTCGGTTTTGGTCATAGTTAGAATCCATATTTCAGTCGCCGGACTTCAAACGCTTCCCTGCCGCCTTCGAGGATTTCCTCGACCAACACGCGCACGGGACGCGAGTCAATTGAACCCATGTGCTCATCGCGGATTTCTGCTCTGCCTTGACCGGCTTCGCCGGTAGCTGACAGACCCGCGATCAACTCGGCGTCACCCAAGACAGGGATGTTGGCGTTGTGTGTGGCGAAAATGAATTGCCGTCGCCGTTTCTCTTCGCGCATCTTGGGAACGACTCCTTCTGTGATGAAGCGGTTATCGAGGTCGTCTTCTGGCTGATCCACCACCAGCGGGGCGTCCGATTCGAGCAATAACAGCAGCAGAACAGCGGTCGCCTTCTGGCCAGTGGATAAGGCTTCCAGCGGTTGCCAGTTGGGGGATTGGCCTTCGGCAGCGACATTCAGATCGATCCGAGTGGTGGCAGGCAGGTCAAGCTCCTCCATTTGCAGAATCGCTTCTGTGGGCGCTTGGGCAATACGATCGGCTTGCAATGACGGCAAACCATATTTTTGCGCCAGTAGCTCGCGACCTGCGCGACAGGCATCAGCAAAGTCCTTCAAGGATAACCCCTCAATTGCCTTCAGCTTGTCGAGGGTTTCACTCAGTCGCCCGCCGACATTGTCTTTCAAGTGTTGGAGGAGCGGCTCGCGGTTTCCAGCGAAGGCGACTGTGACTTGAACTCGGTCGCGCAACTGCTTGTTTACCTTCTTCTCCGCCCGCTGTAGTTGCCGAAACTCTTCAGCCTTCACGTCCTCCCATTCGGTCAAGAGTTGCTGACGTTCGGTCTGGTGTTCCTTGAGGTTTCGCTTGAGAGCATTCTGGCGTTCTTTCAAAGGTCGCAAGTCTTCAATTTGCCGCCGCAAGCGGATGAACTCCGCGCCGTCAACCTTCGCTTTCTGCAACTCACGCAGTATTTTCTCATAAGCTGCCTGCACCGATTGTTTTCGTTGTTCCCACTGCGCTCGCACCGCCGTCAAACCTTGGTCAGACTTGTTCAGTGCTGCTTCCATTCGGCCAGCAACATCCAGCAATTCCCGGCTCAACTGCGTCAATACCTTCTCGATCTCGGCGAGAGTGTCCTTACCGGGCAGTTCCTCTAAAGCTTTGGCGGACACGAAGGCACAATCCACGGGCAGCTCTTGACGAAGCTGGCCGAGAATTTCACGAAAGACTGACAGCCGCTCCGGCGCGGTTTGCAGAATACGTTCTTCCCTCACCAGCAGACTTTGCTCTTTGAGTCGTTCCTCCAAGCCGGCGCTCTGGTAGCGCTTTAGTGTTTCCTCCAACGCGGGCAGCGAGGCGAGGCGCTCTTCGACCTGGCGCATTTCCTTCTGGGTGTCGAGAATGCGAATGCGTGACCGGTCCAACGCGAGTTTCAACTCGGACTTGCGGCGTGTCAGATTCGGATCACGGTCAGCGAATCGCTCGATCAGTCGGGTCAATTTCTCCCGGCTTTTTGTCAGTTCGGAAATCTCGTGTTGGCCGTACACCTCAACCTGTTTCAGCAGATCGGTAGGCAGCAAGGGGAGAAGCTGACCATTTTCATCGCGCACGACTGCGGGGTTCGGAATCGTGCGTTCGATCAAGTACTCCTGCTTGGCCGGCCGGTGTGCGCGCACCAAGAGCGAAATCTTTGTCCCGCTCTTAAGCACGTTGAACACGATCCCATCGTGTGCCCGGCGCGCATCATCACCCATCGGCTCAAGTCCCAAAACATAGCGGAGACTTTCCACGAGAGTGGACTTGCCCGTGCCGCGTCCGCCAATCAACACATTCAGATTCTCGTTGAAATGAATCGCCGCACCATCAAGGAAACCGCCCTGCCATGCCATTGCCACAAACTCCGCATGACCCACCGGAAGCGGGTCGGAATTTAGCCGAATTCGGGACTCCGGGTCCAAAAATGCCTGCCGTAGCCCATCAATGGACACTTCGGACATCTTGATCCAGCATGTCGCGGAAGGATCAGCAAGATCGTCTAGGTTGGCCACATCTTTCGCGTTGACGACAGCTACGGCGAGTCCGGGGGCGCGGGCTGGGTCTCGGCGATAATCGGGGTTGATGTTGCGGACGATGTCCCTCTTGTCTTGCGGCAAGTCATCAACTTTCCCGGGAATCTGCACGGCGAAAAGGCATTCATCCTGCCATGCTCTAATCTGCGCCAGCCCTGTCAAACATGTCAGCAGCCCCTTGTTCTGGGTGATGTGTGCAGCAATCGTGATCCCATCTTGTGCTTTGACAGTACGCAGAATCTCCGAGAAGGTTTTTGAGGACAATCCAGACGACGGATCGGTATCCCGAATGCCGAACTCGCCGAGAAATCGCTCCAAAGTTGCCACTGGAATTTCGAGAGGATAGAGGCACAACACATGCACGCCTTCGCTTGAAGCGAGTTCAAAACCGGGAATCACTTGAATGCCGTGCCCGCGAGCCAAAGCGCGCATTACATCCGCCGCTCCCACGTGATTGTGATCAGTCAGCGCTAGAACTTGAACGTGCAATTCAACGGCTTTGTCAACGAGCGCTTGCAGGTAACTATTCTCGTCCCCGCTTGACGGCCGGCCACGAAAGGTCTCGGCATAGTGGTGGGGATTGACCTGAAGCGCACAGCGGTAGAACCGTGCGCCCGACGGCTTGGGCAGTGCAGCCCGTATCGCTGGCGGCCAGCGCGTCACACCACTCTCAGCAGTCGATTCGAGGTTGTTCCGTTTCATCGCGGTGAAACGACATTAACAGAGCGACCGTGGCGCGGCAAGGATACGGTCGCGGCTGCAAAGGCGTGATTCCTTCGCCACGCCAAGTGTGCTTTGTCAGGGCAGTACCTGATTTTCTTTCGTGGCATTGCCGAGCAGTATGCCAACGCGAGCCGGTCGGGGCAAGCCTGCGTTTGACTGCCGGCAAGTCTGCCGGTACGCCTGCGCCGACGCCCCGCCGTGCGGGGTAAGCCGAGTGTCGTTTACGAGACATCGAGAGTCGTTCACAAGAAACTTCAAATCCGGCCACGGCCTGCTTGACGCGCTGTTTGCGTTAAGTCCATACTCCCGAAAATGAATATCAGGATCATGACAGCCACGCCGCACCATAAACGACGCCATGCGATCCGCCTGATCGCAGGATTATTCCTTGCGGGACTTTGCTCCGTATCGACTTGGGCGCAGGACTCACTGCGGGAGCGCATTTCATTCAATGCCGACTGGCGCTTCCAGAAGGACGATCCGGCGGATGCAAGTAACCAGCTCGCTTATGCGAAGATCAAGGATTGGGTGGTGGCGACCGGCTCCGACTTTCTGAACGCCGGCGGGACGAAACCAACGCGACCCGAGGGCAACCTCGGCGCGAACGTGGCCTGTACGCAGGCCGCGTTCGATGACAGCGGCTGGCGGAAGCTGAACCTGCCTCACGACTGGGGCATCGAGGGGCCGTTCCGGCAGGAACTGGAAGGCGCGACCGGCAGACTCCCTTGGGCTGGCGTCGGCTGGTATCGGAAGCACTTCACCGTACCGGCTGAAGACAGGGACAAGCGCGTCTATCTGGATATCGACGGGGCCATGGCCTACGCGGTGGTCTGGCTGAACGGGCAGTTCGTCGGCGGCTGGCCCTACGGCTACGCGTCGTTCCGGCTCGATCTCACACCTTACCTCAAACCCGGCGATGAGAACGTCCTCGCGGTCCGTCTCGACAATCCGCAGAACTCTTCCCGCTGGTATCCCGGCGGCGGCATCTATCGCAACGTCTGGCTCGTGAAGACCGCGCCCGTCCACGTGGCGCAGTGGGGCACGGTCGTTACGACACCGATCATCTCCAAGGACGCCGCGACCGTGGAGGTGAAGGTCACCGTCGAAAACCACACTAGCACGAACGCGAACGTGCAGGTGGCGACGCGCATTTACGAACTCGGTGCCGATGGCCGGAAGGTCGGCGAGCCTGTCGCCACAGCCGCGCCGGTCAACGTCCGGCGACCGTTCGCGGCGGGCCGGCAGGCGATGGCGGCGCAGAGCCTTACGGTTGCGCACCCGAAACTTTGGAGCTTGAAAACGACGAACCGCTACGTGGCCGTCACGACAATCACGCAGGACGGCAAAGTCACCGACAGCTACGACACCCCGTTCGGCATCCGCACCATCGCATTCGATCCCGACAAGGGTTTTCTCCTTAACGGCGAACGTGTGCGCATTTATGGCGTGTGTGACCACCACGACCTCGGCGCGCTCGGCGCGGCGATCAACCTCCGCGCGCTCGAGCGCCAGATCGAGGTGCTGCAGGAAATGGGCTGCAACGCCATCCGTACCAGCCACAATCCGCCCGCGCCGGAGCTGCTCGAACTGTGCGACCGCATGGGCATGGTCGTAATGGACGAAGCCTTCGATTGCTGGTTGCGCCAAAAGCGGCCGAATGATTACCACATCCTGTTCTCCGACTGGCACGAGAAAGATCTTCGCGCCTTGGTCCGCCGCGACCGCAACCACCCGAGCGTCGTGCTGTGGAGCATCGGCAACGAAATCGGCGAGCAAGGCGTGCCGGAGGGCTGGAAGGTCGCGTCGCATCTGGCCGCCATCGTGCGCGAGGAGGATCGCACTCGCTTCATCACTGCGGGTTTCAATTCGACTGATTCCGGCTACAACGGTTTCCAGACCGCGGTCGATGTCGTCGGTTTCAACTACAAGCCGGCCGAGTATGGCAACTTCCACAAGAGCAGTCCGCACATTCCGCTCATCGCCAGCGAGACCGCCTCCACGATCAGCTCGCGCGGCGAGTATGTGTTCCCCGTCGTCGACGACAAATCCAAAGGCCAGACCCCCGGCCGCCAGATGAGTTCCTACGATCTCTACGCACCGAGATGGGCGACGACGCCCGACACGGAGTTTCGCGGGCAGGACGAGTTACCCTTTGTCGCGGGCGAGTTTGTCTGGACGGGTTGGGACTACCTCGGAGAACCCACCCCGTACGGTGGCCGCAACGATCCCTCCCGCAGTTCCTATTTCGGCATAATCGACCTCGCCGGCTTCAAGAAAGACCGGTTCTACATCTACCAAGCGCGCTGGCGGCCCGATCTGCCGATGGCGCACATCCTGCCGCACTGGAACTGGCCGGAACGTGTCGGCCAGGTCACGCCCGTACATGTCTACACCTCGGGTGACGAGGCAGAACTCTTCCTCAACGGCAAGTCGCTCGGTCGGAAGAACAAGGAACAGTATCAATACCGTCTGCGCTGGGACGACGTGAATTACGAGCCCGGTGAACTCAAGGTGGTTGCCTACAAGAACGGCAGTAAATGGGCCGAGGATGCGATGAAGACGACCGGTCCCGCGACCAAGTTGCTGCTGCAGGCCGACCGCGCCATGCTGAAAGCTGACGGACAGGATTTGTCCTTCGTCACGGTGAGCATCGCCGACAAAGACGGCCTGATGGTGCCGCGCTCAAAGAACCACGTGAAGTTCGCAATCTCCGGCCCGGGCGAGATTGTCGCCGTGGACAACGGGGATGCCACCAGCTTCGAGCCGTTTCAAGCGAAGGAGCGCAACGCCTACAATGGACTTTGTCTGGTAATCATCCGCACAAAAGCGGGCGAGCCGGGAACGATCACCCTCAAGGCCGAATCGGAAGGCCTGAAGGGCGCGGAAGTTCTCATCAGGAGCGCCTCCGGAGGATGACGTCGTCGCGGAAATTTTGGGACTTCCGTCCTAACCTGACCTATTCATGAACCACCTGAAACGTCCGGCAACCCCTCACCTTAATCCTCTCCCCGCAAGCGGGGCGAGGAGATCTCCCCTCTCCCTTCCCAAGGGAGAGGGTCAGGGTGAGGG
>JBEKFI010000131.1:0-9558 GCA_050013395.1 Verrucomicrobiia bacterium
TTGCCACGGGAGTACGGCGTGTGGCGTCTCGTCAAACTCGGCTCCGTCGGACTCGGCTTCCCACTCCATTTGTCTTGAGGTGCTTATTACACCAGCGCGTTCGCACTGGTGTAATAAGCAGGTTAGCTACATACTCCCATTTTGCTATATCTCGAAGGACGCCGACACGTTCACCCCGACATGGACCCCGACAGCGGGTGTCGGGGCAGGGTGTCGGCCTACAACAACTCGGAGCTTTGAGCATGCAGTCGGAAACAAAGGGTTATCTCAGTTGTCGCCGCTGGGTGTGCCTCCTCATCGCGGTGCCGCTGTTGGTCTTTTTTGTGGCCGGCTGCGGCCGGCGCGAAACGCGCGTCGAAGTCGGTGACCGCGAACAAATCCTGTTCAAGGGCAACGGCGGTGAACCGCAGGAGCTTGATCCGTACGTTGTCACCGGCGTTTCCGAGTATCACATCATTATGTCGCTGCTCGAAGGGTTGGTGACGGAAGACCCGCACGATTTGCACCCGGTGCCCGGCGTGGCGGAACGCTGGGATGTTTCGCCGGATGGGAAGGTGTACACGTTTCATCTTCGGAAGAACGCGAAGTGGTCAAACGGCGATCCCGTCGCCGCGCGGGATTTTTTGGATTCGTACAAACGGATGCTGACGCCATCGCTCGCGTCGGAGTATTCCTACATGCACTTCGTCGTGAAGAATGCCCAGGCCTACAACGAAGGGAAAATCACCGATTTCGATCAGGTCGGCTACAAGGTGCTGGACGATTACACCTTCCAGGTCACTCTCGAGAACTCGACGCCCTATTTTCTGTCGCTGTTGCTCCATCACTCGTGGTATCCTGTGCATTTGCCGACGATTCGGAAATATGGCGATCCGTACCAGCGCGGCAGCAAATGGACTCGCGCCGGGCGGTTCGTCGGCAACGGGTCGTTCGTGCTGGCGAAATGGAGGGTCAACGACGTCATCATCGTGAAGAAAAGCCCGACCTATTGGGATCGAGACCGCGTGCGACTCAACGAAATTCATTTCCTGCCGATCGAAAGCGACGAGACAGAAGAGCGCGCGTTTCGCGCCGGCCAGCTTCACGTGACGGAAACGCTGCCGCTGACGAAGATCGATTTTTACAGGAAGAATTATCCCGATCTGCTGCGCATCGAGCCGTATCTCGGCACGTATTTTTATGACATCAACGTCACCAAACCGCCCCTCAACGATAAGCGCGTTCGCCGCGCGCTGGCGCTGACGATTGATCGAGGGAGTTTGGTGAAAAACGTGCTCCGGGGCGGACAATTGCCGGCCTTTTGTTTGACACCGCCCGGCACGGCGGGCTACACCTGCCGCACGCAATCGCATGAGGACGTTGCCGAAGCGAAACGGCTGCTGGCCGAGGCGGGCTATCCCGACGGAAAGGATTTCCCGACAATCGAACTTCTCTACAACACACTGGAGGCACATCGCATTATCGCCGAAACCATCCAGCAAATGTGGAAGAAAAACCTCGGCATCGAAGTGCGGCTGGTCAACCAGGAATGGAAGGTCTATCTCGATTCGCAACGCACGCTCAATTATCAGATCAGCCGCGCTTCGTGGATCGGTGATTACGCTGACCCCAACACGTTCCTCGACATGTGGGTGACGGGCGGCGGCAATAATCGAACCGGTTGGTCGAATCCCGAGTATGATCGTCTCATCGCCGAGGCCGCGCGCACGACCGATCCGCAGCAGCGGCTGGAAGTATTTCAAAAGGCCGAAGCCATTTTGCTGGACGAACTGCCGATGATCCCGATTTATTTTTACACGCACGTTCATGCGCGCCGCCCGGAAGTCAACGGATGGTATCCGACGATACTCGACAATCATCCGTACAAATATGTGTATCTTGAACCGACGACGAACTGATTTCGGAAGTGTGTACTTAACGCAAATGACCGTCAGCCGTCGCTGGCGGTATGTCTGCCGTCGCGCCAAGCGCGCCTATCCCCAGCGCAGTATCACGCTACTTTGCAGGTAGTTACGAAGATTACGCTAGGGTTTGCCCTGCCCGAACCGCCCAAAAAGGAAACTCGCCCCGTTTCACGGGGTCGGCTTTCACGCCTGCCCGTCGAAGCCCGAAGGGCAAAGTCGGGTGAAGGAATCGCGTGGCCGATATGTCGCCCGCCGCAAGGGGAACTACGCTTTACGGAATTGACCCCGGCCGCACGCATTTCGCCCATGCCGACCAACTGCGCGACTAAGCCATTGTTCCTTCATGGAATATAGTTGTCTCGATTTGCGTCGTTGTCCAATGGCGCTGGCCTGCCCAAACAAGGATTGCAGTCATGTAGCGGTTATATGCCTCAAACGTGTTTTCCTTCCAGTTCTGTGGTCGTTGAGGTGGGGGGACGTGAGCGATCCATCCTGGCCAGACGTAACACAAGCTCACTTTACCGTCTCGGGGAACTGGCGGACTCTGACCCACTGGATCAGGAAGAGCACGACTAAGAAAATGAAGTGTCTTCGACGCCATGACGGCAGACCAGCCAAGATGCTGCCGCTGATTGCCTGTCAGGATAAGCCATGCGTCCTGTGCCTCGTTTGTCTCTTGGATACTCTTAGCGCACTGCTTCAGCGCGCGCTCAATGTCGGGAAGGTTCCGATCATCATATATTGGTGCTTGCTTTCTCATTCTGCCCCAGGAAACCGTCATGGCTAGGGCTTCGAGATAGTGCGCGTCACGGAAAAGCTGGATGATCCGCTCCGGGTCTGAGCGTAGAGGACCAGCCGGCCAAGCTTGAGCAATAGTTCTGCGATTCCATGAGGCGGGGATGAAGTTGCGTCCGAGCGGCTGCGGTGCTGGTTCCTGCTGATGTATCGGGAATGGAAATTGATTTGCTGCTTGCGCCGTCTGTTCGTCTGGATGCCAGTTCATATCCCTCCTGACAGTGTTGATATGCGCTGTTGCGTTTACGCTTGAACCGTTTACTGCTTAGAATGACCCCAGAGTTAATGAGCACAGAGTTTTATAAGAAAACCAAAACTAAGTATCAGAACCGCAGCCCACGTTGCTTGTCTCCATCATTCCTCAATGGCTCTTCCGCTGTGTTGATATGCCCCCACACTAGTTAGCAGCGTCCTAACTCCAAGTTCACCTTGCTCGCGAGACATTGCCTCGACCATTGCCAGATGGATGTGCCCTTCAGCTAGTGTTCTAATAAACTCCGGGTGTCGACTCATGAAATCTGTCATCACTACAGTAGCTATCTCAAGACCCTCAGGAAGAGACGCAAGATTCTTTATAAGGCGTGCCATCTCAGTCGAGGACATGTGCAGTGCAAGCCCACTTGTTTGCATCAATGAAGCGGCTTCCTGATCCTTCCAGAACTTGTGGGCGAAGAACCCACCACCGACCACCAGGGCGATTATGACCAAGACGGTGCGAGTTTTTGGAAGCGAGTTGGATGCTCTGACGATTTTGTCCGGTGGCGGAGAAGGCGTGGCACCCCTGTCCAAAAGCTTGGACTTGTAGGGCACCTTAAGTCGTGTCCCACACTTTGGGCGCGGCACAGTTTCACCAGCACCCGCTTCATCCACAACAAGATTCTGTCCGCACTGCTCGCACTTGAAAGTGATGTCCATGTGACTCCTCTCGTTGCCGCGCATCCTAACGCCGGGCGGCGTGTGCTGGCAAAGCTCCAGAATCGGCCACGGCCTGCTTGACGCCCGGTTTGCGTTCGCTCAGCAGTTCAGAGCAACTCGACGAATTGTTCTTTAGTCAGACCGGCGTCGCGAATCAGGGCGCGGAGCGTGCCTTTGGCGAGTTCGCGGTGATTGGGCACGGTGAGGCGACGGCCAGAGGGATGTCGCAGGATCATGTGGCTGCCGGTTTGGTGATCCACTTCGTAGCCGATTTTCCGGAAGGCCCGAACGGCGTCCGCTCCGCTACAGACGGGCAGCAGGCTCATACCGGTACTTCGATGATCTCTTCCGTGACGGGGCCGGGCAGTGGTTCGCCGTGTTTCTCCAAGCTGTGGAGGTAGCCTTGGATGGCATCGCGGATATTGGCCATCGCTTCCTCGCGGGTCTTGCCTTGAGAGACGCAGCCCGACAGCGCGGGACATTCGGCGACGAACACGCCGTCTTCATCCGGCTCGATGATGACTCGGAATTTCATGCGGTCACTATAATCGCCCCCGCGTTGAAAGGCAACGCCGGAAATCTGCCGGTACGACTGCGCCGCGATTCAACTCCGGCCACGGTCTGCTTGACGCCCGGTTTGCGTCAGGTACATACTCCCGGCTGATTTCACTGACCATGCTTAGGTTCATTGCCAAAAGGTTTTTTGAAACGATTCCGGTCCTGTTCGTGATCGCCACGCTCACGTTTTTCATGGTGCGGCTCGCGCCGGGCGGACCGTTCACCGCCGAGAAAAGCATTCCACCGGAGATTCAGAAAAAGCTCGAAGCTTTCTATGGGCTGAACAAACCGCTGTCGCAGCAATACCTCGACTACATGGGCAACTTGCTCAAAGGCGACCTGGGACCGTCGTTCAAGTACGCCACGTGGTCGGTCAACGAACTGATCTGGTCGGCATTTCCGGTCTCGCTTGAACTCGGCTGCTACGCACTGGCCATTGCCCTGCTGTTGGGACTGAGCTCGGGCATCATCGCTTCACTGCGCCAGAACACCGCGACGGATCATGTGCCCATGTCGCTGGCCATGATTGGCATTTGCGTGCCGACGTTTGTCATGGGGCCGCTTCTGATTCTGGTTTTCGGGCTGGGACTTGGCTGGGTCAACGCTTCGGGCTGGGATTCCGCGCGCGACCGCATTTTGCCGTCGCTCACGCTCGGTTTCTACTACGCGGCTTACATCGCGCGGCTGGCGCGCGGCGGCATGCTGGAGATTTTGAATCAGGATTTCATTCGCACGGCGCGCGCCAAAGGCGCATCGTCGGCGCGGATCGTTTTCAAACACGCGCTGAAAGGCGGCCTTTTGCCCGTCGTTTCATTTCTCGGACCCGCGATCGCCGGCCTCATCACCGGGTCATTCGTCGTGGAAACGATTTTTCAGGTGCCCGGTTTGGGCCGGTTCTTTGTGACTGCGGCTTTCAATCGCGATTACACAATGGTGCTCGGCACGGTCTTGTTTTACGCCGTGCTGATTATCCTGCTCAACCTCGTCGTTGACATCGTCCAGGTCTGGCTGAATCCGAAACTACGGTTTGAATAAAATGCGGGAAACACTCACGCCACAAACACTGGGCGCAGTGCCACCCTCAGAAGTGGAAGCCGGAACTTCGTTGTGGCGCGACGCCTGGCACCGGCTCCAGAAGAACAAAATGGCTGTCGCCAGCGCCGTGATTCTCGTCCTGCTCTCGCTCGCTTCGGCGCTCGCGCCGTGGATTGCGCCCTATTCGTATGAGGAACAGAATCTGGCGCTCCGCGCCGTGCCGCCGCGCCCCGGCCATTGGCTCGGCACGGACGCGCTCGGACGCGACCAACTCACGCGTTTGCTGTACGGTGGCCGCGTTTCGTTGATGGTGGGCATCGTGGCCACGGGCGTCGCGCTGATCATCGGCGTGACGTACGGCGCGGTCTCCGGTTTCTTCGGCGGCAAGACAGACGTTGTGATGATGCGCATCGTGGACATCATTTATGCGCTGCCGTTCACCATTTTCGTCATTCTGCTGATGGTGTTTTTCGGGCGCGACATTCGGCTGTTGTTCGTGGCCATCGGCGCGGTCGAATGGCTGACGATGGCGCGCATCGTCCGCGGTCAGGTGCAATCGCTCAAGAAACAGGAATTCATCGAAGCAGCGCGCGCGCTCGGGTTGCGGCGGCGGCGGATTATTTTTCTGCACATGATTCCGAACGCGTTGGGGCCGATCATCGTTTATGCCACGCTGACGGTGCCGGCGGTCATGTTGCTGGAGGCGTTCCTGAGTTTTCTCGGCCTCGGCGTTCAACCGCCGATGAGTTCGTGGGGCTTGATGATCAAGGACGGCGCCGATCGAATGGAGGAATGCCCGTGGCTGCTCATCGCGCCGGGCGTGACGCTGGCCGTAACTTTGTTTTGCCTGAACTTCCTCGGCGACGGTCTGCGTGACGCATTGGACGTTCGCGCTTCCAAAGATTGACGCCCATGCCATTGCTTACCGTCAACAACCTCCGCACCTGGTTCCACACGCGCAACGGCGTCGTTCGCGCCGCGGACGACGTTTCGTTCGAGATCGAGAAAGGCGAGACGCTCGGGATCGTCGGCGAATCCGGCTCCGGCAAATCCGTCACGTGTTATTCGCTGATGGGTCTCGTTCCGCAACCGCCGGGCAGAATCGAGAGCGGCTCGGCGGTTTTCGACGGCCAGACCGATTTGCTCAAGTGTTCGACGGAGGAATTGAACCGGATCCGCGGCAAGCGTATCGCAATGGTTTTTCAAGATCCGATCACCTCGCTGAATCCGTATCTGCGGATTGAAGGTCAGTTGATCGAGCCGCTGCTGATTCACGGAGTTCATGATCGCACAGAGGCCATCAAGCAGGGGATTCGCGCCTTGGAAGAGGTCGGCGTGCCGGACGCGGCGAAGAGAATCCGCAGCTATCCGCACGAATTCTCCGGCGGCATGCGCCAGCGCGTGATGATCGCCATGGCCCTGATCACGAAACCCGAACTGCTTATCGCGGACGAGCCAACGACCGCGGTCGACGTGACTGTGCAGGCGCAAATCCTCGAACTCATCAAGAAGATGCAGAACGAACTGGGCATGGCGGTGATCTGGGTGACGCACGACTTGGGCGTCGTGGCCGGTTTTTGCCGGCGCGTGCTGGTCATGTATGCCGGGCGGATTGTCGAGAGCGCGCCGACCGAGCAGCTCTTTTATCGCACGAAGCATCCGTACACTCGCGCGCTCCAAAGATCCATTCCGGCGCTTCAGCCCAAAGGTGCGGAACTGTACACGATTGCCGGCGCGCCGCCGGATCTGTCCAAGCGAATCGAAGGTTGCGCGTTCGTGCCGCGCTGCGAGTTTGCGCAGGACAAATGCGGCAAACCGCCGATTGAGTTGAAAGCGGTTGAGCCAAGCCATGCGACGGCCTGCGTGCGCGTGCAATCCAATGAAATCAGTCTCTAGCCTGATTTGTTTATGAACTTTCCCTCGTCCCAGCGCCCCCTCACCTCGATCCTCTCCCCGCGAGCGGGGCGAGGAGACTTCCCCTCTCCATTTGCAAGGGAGAGGGCCTGGGTGAGGGTTGAGCCGTTTGTAGCACATCTCACATTTGAGCACACTGTGCTACTATCCATCTGTTTCTTGTTTTTTGAGCAGGAAGTCTTTGAGGCTATGAAAGACCCACCCCTGCACCCCTCCGGAGGAGGGGAAACTTCGGTGAATCCCCTCTTGGGAGGGGCGTAGGGGTGGGTTGCCGTCAATCTTTGGTTGCGGGCCAGCCGCGCTGAGAATTCTCCAAGGTAGCCATGGCAGAAGCGTTTCTCGAAATCCAGAATCTGAAGACCCACTTTCCGGTGGAACGCGGGATCGTCTTCCGTCGTCGCGTCGGCACCGTCCGGGCAGTTGACGGCGTCACGCTCTCGCTGAAGCAGGGAGAAATTTGGGGATTGGTCGGCGAATCGGGCTGCGGCAAGTCCACACTGGGCCGCACGATTCTCCAGTTGATTCCGCCGACGGAAGGCACGGTGATTCTGGCGGGCAGAAACCTGACCCAACTGAGGGGAGAAGAACTGCGGGCGGCGCGCGCCGATTTCCAAATGATCTTTCAAGACCCGTACGCTTCGCTCAATCCGCGCATGACGATCTTCGATGCCCTGGCCGAAGCGATTCGATCGCACAAGCGGGTGCCGAGAAGTGAATTGCCCGCCCGGGTCAGCGAGCTGATGAACAAGGTCGGACTGTCACCGCGATTCCTGAAAAAATATCCGCATGAATTTTCCGGCGGCCAGCGCCAGCGCATTGCCATCGCCCGCGCGCTCGCGGTCGAGCCGCAACTGATGATCGCCGACGAGCCGGTTTCGGCGCTTGACGTCTCGATTCAGGCGCAGATCATCAACCTGCTCGCCAAGCTCTCCCGCGAAATGCATCTGACGCTGGTTTTCATTTCGCACGATCTCTCCGTCGTGAGGCACATAGCGGACCGGATCGCGGTCATGTATCTCGGCAAGCTCGTCGAGATCGGTCCGGCGACGCGCGTGTTCGAGCGGCCGTTGCATCCGTACACCAAGGCGCTCGTCAGCGCCGTGCCGATTCCCGACCCTGCGCGCGAGAAGCAACGCCAGCGCATTATCTTGGCCGGAGATCCACCATCGCCCATCAACCCGCCGAGCGGTTGTCCGTTTCATCCGCGGTGCCTCTACGCAATCGCCGACTGCGCGCGCATCGTGCCCCAACTTGAGGATTTCGACGCCGAGCAACAAGCCTCCTGTATCCGGATGCGGGAGATCAACCCGGCGTGAGGGTGCAAGAAAGTGTCGGCCATATCTTGATACTACCACCACGACAAGTCCTGACACAGTAGCGCGGGCCTTCGCCGCGTCGAAGCGGCTTCGTCCGCGCAGGCGGGCGTCCCGCCCGTTGCTGTTTGGGGATGCCGCACGACACGGGCGAGACGCCCGCGCTACTTGGGGATGCCGCACGACACGGGCGAGACGCCCGCGCTACTAGGGGGGCAGTGCTCAGATGCGCCCAAGAAAATGTTGGCCGTTCAAAATCCGGCGTGTTCGATCTCGCTTTCGCCTGCGGCCCTGTGGTGCTTCGCTTGCCTGGCGTCCGTTGTAGCTGCGGTTCTGTGAAGCGCAGAAGTCGTGGATCGACAAACTGCACGGCGCTTCACAGAAGCGCCTCTACGCAGCGCGTTATTCATCGACGCGCTCATCCGATTCGCCCGATTCCAGTTCGACAAAAAGCTGCAAGAGGTAGCCGAGCAGGTGGATTCTCACGACCGCGAGCGTTTTCGCGTTGTGAACGTCGAAGCGCACGGTGTTCATGTTCTCCTCGGTTACGCTGAACAACTCGCCTAGAATCAACCGCGCTTGATTCAGCGCGCTCATCCACGCGTTGACGTGCTCGGCGGGAAACGTGAGCTGCGAACAGCCGGTTTCTGGTTTCTCGGGCTGGAGTGCGGTCAGGTCTCGAGCGACGGTTTCACCTGCCGAGACGAAAAGATGACGCATCTCGGGTGTGATCAGCCGTTGCCATTCGGCATTGGCTTTGTCATCAGCGGTCGTCGGATTGGGAAACAACCGTTCGCGCGCCTTCGGAGAATCGCGTTGTTCGAGAACCTCGCCAAGGCCCTGCAAACAATCCGCGAGGAACGGCTCGATGCCGCTGATGCGGATGTGCTTTGCGTCCACGGGCCGCACGCGCAGGTTGATCATGTCGTGGATTTCTCCATTTGGGCGAGCAACTGATAACTCTGCAACTGGTGGACGTAGTGTTCGGCCTGTTCGCAGCCACCCGACCAGACCAGCGAACGTCCTTTGTGATGGACTTCGAGCATGAGCTTTTCGGCTTTCTCGCGCGGGTAGCCGAAGACACGCTGGAACACCATCGTCACGTAGCTCATCAGGTTGATCGG
>JBEKFI010000132.1:0-8417 GCA_050013395.1 Verrucomicrobiia bacterium
CAACGTCCAACGTCCAACGTTCGACATCCGACCGGAGAGTTTGTTGGACGTTGAGCGTTGTGCGTTGTGCGTTGTGCGTTGAATCTGTTTTCACGGTCTTCTCCACTGACGCCCATCGCGTTCGATGAACTTGTCCGCTTCGGCTGGCCCCCAAGTGCCCGCTTCGTACGCGACGGGTGGTGGCGTCCCGCGACTGCGGGACCAGCCTTCGAGGATCGCGTCCATGATCGACCACGAACATTCCACCTCGTCGCTTCGGGTAAACAGCGTCGCGTCGCCAACAATGACATCGTGCAGCAATCGCTCGTACGCGTCTGGCGACTGCGCACCGAAGCTGCCGCCGTAACGAAAATCCATTTTCACGGGCTGAATATTCAGCGTTGTGCCGGGCACTTTCGCGTTCATGCGGATCGCCACGCCTTCGTCGGGTTGGATGCGCAACACAAGCACGTTGGGTTGCACCGGCGCGGCTTGTTCGGCGGCAAAAAGCACAGCGGGCGGCGCTTTGAACTGAATCGCGATCTCGGCGACCTGTTTGGGCAGGCGTTTGCCGTGGCGCAGATAAAAGGGCACGCCCGCCCAGCGCCAGTTGTCGAGGAAGAATTTCAGCGCAACAAACGTCTCGGTGCGCGAGTCGGGAGCGACTTTC
This sequence comes from Verrucomicrobiia bacterium, assembly GCA_050013395.1. Taxonomy (GTDB): domain Bacteria; phylum Verrucomicrobiota; class Verrucomicrobiia; order Palsa-1439; family Palsa-1439; genus JBEKZD01. Next base: position 650 of record JBEKFI010000132.1, read on the forward strand.
GGCTCTTCGCGATAGGCGACAACCGGTTTCCCAGCGATGGAGCCGCGGCCGTATTGACCGCGCACCGTGAATTGCCGGGCGTCAGCAGGCGCAATCGGACGAATCGAGCGCAGAACCTTCACCTTTTCGTCGCGGATGTCCTCCGCTTCCAACGAGGCGGGTGGTTCCATGGCAACCAGCGAAAGCAACTGCATTAAGTGGTTCTGCACCATGTCGCGCAGCGCGCCCGAGTTGTCGTAGTAACCACCGCGCGTTTCGATGCCGAGCGACTCGGCGACGGTGATCTGAACGTGGTCGATGTATTTCTGATTCCACAGCGGCTCGAAAATCTCGTTGGCGAACCGCAGCGCCAGGATGTTCTGGACGGTCTCCTTGCCGAGGTAATGGTCGATGCGGAAGATTTGCTGCTCGTCGAACGCGCCCGCCAATACGCGATTGAGTTCGCGCGCTGTGTCGAGGCTGCGGCCAAAAGGTTTCTCGACGATGATGCGCTGTGATAGTTGCTGGTTGCGGCCTCGATGAACGAGACGGCGAGCGCCGAGTTGCTGGATGATCTGTGCAAAATCCGTCGGCGCGGTCGCCAGATAGAACAGGCGGTTGCCCGCCGTGCCGTGCGTGCGATCGATTTGCTCCAGAACCTTGCCCAACGAGTCGTAGCCCTTATCGTCGGCAAACTCGGAACGATGGTAGTAAATCCCTTGCGCCAGCGCCTCCCAAACGGCGGGATTGACCCCGCTTCCAGCGGGATTGATCGGGCTGAAGCGCGAGAATTGTTGAACGCCTTGCTGGAGTTCCACGCGGAACTCTTCGTTGGTCTTCGGGCGGCGGGCAAATCCGACAATGCCGAACGACGACGGAAGCTGTCCTTCGTGGGCGAGATTGTACAACGCCGGGACGAGCTTGCGATGTGTGAGGTCGCCCGTCGCGCCGAAAATCACCAGCACGCACGGCTCTGGTGTCCGTCGGCTGATGAGCCCCTCACGCAGGGGGTTCTGCGGCAGTTGGGTTTCGCGCATAACCAATGATCGAGACGCCACTCATCATACATCGGAAGCAGGCGAGAGCAAGGCGGTTTCATCGTCTGGCTATCGCTTGCGACGGCTATTACTGACCTGAGCACCATCGCTTGCCCGGAGATGGTCGCTTTGCTCGACAACCCCGCCCGGCGACTTACAGCAATGACTGCGCAGCCCCTCGATAAACCAGCGACCCTTAGAGTCACTAACAAGACTCGTCCGGCATGGCAGCCGTACCCTTTATGGCTGCGTAAAACGCAGGCATAAACTCTGCGACTACAGGTCTTGTTAGTGGCTCTAACCACTTCGACCCAGAAAGAGACCAAGTGCCGTCAGATCACGGGGTTTTCAAAAGCCAAATACGAACTAAATGGTATCTGGTTAACGTGTCGCTTCGCGCAACTGACTTGTTGGCAAGCGTTTCGCAAAAGAGGGGGATGAGTTCGTATTTCAACTTAATTGGCTCCCCGGGTAGGGCTCGAACCTACAACCTAGTGATTAACAGTCACTCGCTCCACCATTGAGCTACCGGGGAACCACGAATTGCCGCATGCCTATATACCGGCAATGCCGAGTTTCGTCAACTCCAGCCGCACTTGATCAGAGTTCTGATAGTGGATTCCGTGCAGGTCCGCTGCCCGCGCGCCCTCGACATTGGTGGGGATGTCGTCGATGAACACCGTGCGCTCGGCCCGCAGCCCGAACCGCTGCAGCGCCAGTTCGTAGATGCGCGGGTCGGGTTTCAGCAGTCCAACTTCATGGGAGAGCACCAGCCCTTCGACTTCACGCACGATGGGGAACTTGCCAAAGACGTAATCCATGTGAATCGCGTTGGTGTTCGACAGAATCACGCGCGTCACCCGCCCTTTGAGTTGCCGTGCCAGCGCAATCATCGGCTCAATCGGCGTGAAAATCTCCGCCCAGATGCGCGCGAATTCGGCAAAATCGCCGTCCAACCCGGTGTCCCGCCGCACGATCTCGTAGAACCGTTGCGGCGACAACTCACCGAGTGCCAACTGATTCATGAACGGCGTGAGCATCACGTAACCCTCCAACTCACGCCGGGTCTTGCCCGTGCGCGCCGCCATTCGGTCCAACGCGCGCGCCTCGTCCACCGCGATCAGCACGTTGCCCAGATCGAAGATGATGGCCTCGATACCGCTCATACCTGTGCCAACATGTCTTCCACGCGCCGTCCCGCCTCGTCGATCGTTCTGCCCAGCGCCACAAATCCGTGGTTGCGAATGATGAAGAAGTCATGACCGTCCAGAATCTTCATGATCTCCGCTGCCAATTCGGACGTCCCGTACGGCTGTTCTCGCTCCGTCACCACCAACTCAAGCCGTGTCGCTGCGGCCAACAGTTCGTCGCTGTGGGCGTGAAAGACCGCGTTGACCTCGGCGCGTGCGGCGTAGATGGCTGCGTGCATCATGCTTTCGCTGGATGGTTCGCCAACACCGCGCACGGTCAATTCGCGCTTGGCGACGTTAGCTTTGACCACTTCCACAAACTGCTCGCGCGCGATCGTGGTCGGATCAGTTCCCGTGGGACTGATAATAAACCCATTTGCCGTACGGAAGCTTAGGTTGCCCATCGCCTTGCCGACGATTCCGAGACGCGCGAACCGCCGACACCAGTTCACCAATTCGTCGAGCCGCGCGTCACGAGGCGGCTCGTGGCCTGCAAACACAGTCCGAAACTTTGTGCCGACGTAACCCTCTGGCATGATTGGATCACTTTGCGAACAGTTTCTTCACCTGGCCCGGTTTGACGATCCCCTTCTCCGTGATGATGCCCGTGATGTAACGGGCGGGGGTTACGTCAAAGGCGGGATTGGCCGCCACGGCCCTTTCAGGCGAGACACGGACGCGCTCAAGCTTGTTTCTGGCGTTCTTTCCCAAAACATAATGAAGCTCCGCTTCGTCACGCTCTTCGATCGGGATGTCATCACCGCTTATGCAGGTCAGATCAATCGTTGAAGTCGGCGCGGCCACGTAGAAGGGCACGCCGTTCTCGTGCGCGAGCACCGCCTTCTCGTACGTGCCAATCTTGTTGGCCACGTCGCCGTTGGCGGCAATGCGATCGGCGCCGACGATGCACAGGTCAACCTCACCCCGTCGCATGAGAAATCCGCCGGAGTTGTCGGCGATGATTTTGTGCGGCACGCCTTCCTGCAGGAATTCCCAGCTCGTCAGGTTTGCGCCCTGGTTGCGCGGACGCGTTTCGTCTACCCACACGAATACTTTCCGCCCTTTCCGGTGCGCGAGATAAACAGGCGCGGGCGCACTGCCCCAGTCCACCAGCGCCAACCAACCCGCATTGCAGTGCGTCAGCACCCGCGAGCCACTCCGGATCAACGGCAAACCCACTTCCGCGATTTTCCGGCCGCGCTCCACGTATTCGTCGGCAATGTTTTCCGCTTCGGCGATGGCCGAGGCGCAGGCCATTTCCACATCGTCAGCGTCTTCGACGCGAGCCGCGACGCGATCCAGAGCGTGTTTCAAGTCTGCCGCTGTCGGCCGTGTCTTCAGCAAGGTTGAATACGCTTTGCGGACGTAACCGTGGAATTTCTTCCATCTTGATTGTCCTGCTGCCTCGATGCGCGCATCGAACTTGCTCCGAAGGCCTTCTTCGGGGTGAACTTCGAGGCAAGCCTGTGCCAGACCGTAGCCTGCCGTCGCGCCGATCGTTCCGGCCCCGCGAACGATCATGGTCTTGATGGCATTGGCCGTCTCCCGATGATTTCGCAATCGCAGCAGCTCGAACCTATGCGGCAGGAGCGGTTGGTTGACGACCACCACATCGCGGCACTCCATCCACACCGCTCGGTAGTCTTTTCCGCGCACTTTCATCGGCTCGAATCTATCCGCCGGGCTTTCCGCTCACAAGCTTTCCGTGGCAACAACAACGGGTGCGATTAAAAGTGGCGGTCACCGGCTCAGTCAACCGCTGCCTGCGAGATGGTTGACCGCCAGAAATAATCGCACCCAACAACAACACACGGGTTGCGAACACCGCGACTTCATGGAAGAATGCAGCTCGGCTGGATGAAGACCAACGACTCCAAAATCGCCGCCGAAGAGCGGCAGCAAGCGGCACCGGGCACTCCGCGCCATGACCCGTATGCCGGGTTGCGGTTCCGCGACTGCCGCTTGTTGCTTGCCGGCGGCGTGCTCGCCAACACGGGCCGCCTCATGCAATCGGTGGCCGTCGGCTGGGAACTGTACGAGCGGACCGGCTCTGCCATGGCGCTGGGCTGGGTCGGGCTGGTGCAGGCGCTGCCGATCATCCTTCTGGCGGTGCCGGCCGGGCACGTGGCGGACCGGTTCGACCGCAAGTGGGTTGTCGTCGTCACCCAGTTGGTGATGGTGCTCGCCTCGCTCGGTCTCGCCGCGCTGTCCCACTTTCATGGCCCGGTGACGCTGATGTACGGCTGCCTGCTGCTGGGCGCCACCGCGCTGGCGTTCAACTGGTCCGCCACTGCTGCGTTGCTTCCGCAGACCGTGCCGCTGGAGGTTTTCAGCAACGCCGTGACGTGGCGGACCAGCGGATACCAAGTGGCGTCCGTCGTCGGCCCGGCATTGAGCGGTTTGATGATCGCCGCGTTGCATGGCACCGCCCTGGTGTACGTCACCGATGCGTTGCTGGGTCTTCTCTTCGCCGCGTTCGTCACGATGATCGCCAGAAAACAAGCAGACCGCTCCACCGGGGAGGTCACGCTGCGCTCTCTGGTCGCGGGGTTCCGTTTCGTTTGGCAAACGAAAATCATCCTCGCCACCATCACGCTTGATCTGTTCGCCGTCTTGTTCGGCGGAGCGACGGCCCTGCTGCCGATTTACGCGAAAGACATTTTGAATGTTGGCCCGACGGGATTGGGGTGGATGCGTGCCGCGCCGGCCATCGGCGCGTTCGCTACGGCGCTCGCCTTTACCCATCTTCCGCCGTCGCGCAACATCGGCAAGACGTTGCTCTGGGCCGTGGCGGGTTTCGGCGCAGCGACGATCGTTTTCGGAATCTCGCACTTGTTCTGGCTGTCGCTGCTGATGCTGCTGCTGACCGGTGTGTTCGACAACATCAGCGTCGTCGTCCGCCACAGCCTCGTGCAATTGCGCACACCGGACGCGATGCGCGGCCGCGTGTCCGCCGTGAACAACGTATTCATCAGTTCCTCGAACGAACTCGGCGCTTTCGAGTCCGGCTTGGTGGCGGCGCTTTTCGGAACGGTGTTCTCGGTCGTCAGCGGCGGGATCGGCACGATCATCGTCGTCCTGTTCACCGCCCGCATCTGGCCGGAGATTCGTCAGCTCAAGTCGCTGCAGGATGTTCGACCGGAATAAGCGCGAGGAATTGTAGCCGCGAATCTCATTCGCGGCAGGGATCAGCCCGCGAAAAGGCTTCGCGGCTACAACACCCTCCGTCGGCCTTCGAGCGCCCGGGAAAGCGTGACTTCGTCGGCGGACTCGATCGCGCTGCCAACGGGCAACCCCAGCGCGATGCGGCTGACAACCACGCCCAGCGGCTTCAATTGCTCAGCTAGGTAATGCGCCGTGGCTTCGCTCTCCACGTCGGCACCGAGCGCGAGAATCACCTCGCTCGGCTTCTCGTTTCGGACACGTTCCAGCAATGCGCCGATTCGCAGCTTCTCCGGTCCGATGTCGTTCAGCGGAGAAATCCTACCCATCAACGCGTGGTAAACTCCTTGAAACGCAGCGGTTCGTTCCAGCGTGAGAATGTCGTTCGGGCCTTCCACGACGCAAATCACGGATTGATCGCGGCGAGCGCTTTGGCAGGTTTCGCAAGGGTCCTGTTCGGTGTAATTGCCGCACCGCGAGCAATTGCGGATCTTCGATTTCGTCTCCAGAATCGCCTGAGCCAACTGCTTGCTGGTGTCGCCGTTCGCCTTCAGCAGATGCAACGCGATACGCTCCGCCCCGCGTTTGCCGATCCCCGGCAACCGCGAGAGTTGCGCGATAAGATTCTGGACTGGCTTCGGATAGTCCATGTTTCGCTTCTATCGGTTTCGCAGCCCAAAGACAAGCTAACCGTGACAGACGGGAGCCTATTGGGCGCATCTCGATACTGCCACCACGACAAGTCCTATCACAGTAGCGCGGGGGCGTCCCGCCCGTTGCTATTGGGGGGGGCCGCACGACACGGGCGAGACGCCCGCGCTACTATGGCGGTAGTATCCATGGGCCAGAGGGTCAACTCTTCACTCTTTACGCTCTTCGTGAGCGCAATCAATTCGTCCCGGACGAACTGACTCGTACCGGGGGTGTCTCTTCAAATCCCCAGTCCAGGGATATTCAACCCGGCGGTGACCTTGCCCATTTCCTCTTCCTGCGTCTTCTTCGCGGTCTGCAGGGCATTCGTCACGGCGCCGAGCACGAGATCCTCCAACATGTCCACATCTTTCGGATCGACAACCTTCGGATCGATCTTGATCGAGACGACCGAGCCATCGCACTTGGCAACGGCTTTCACAGCGCCGCCGCCGGAGGTGCCTTCGACTTCGCGCTGGGCCAGTTCCTCCTGCACGTGCTGCATTTGTTCCTGCATCTTCTGGGCTTGCTTCAGAAATTTACCGAGTCCAGCCATGTAATCCTCCACGAATGGACAGGCGGGACGCCTGTCCCACTATGAACGGGCGAGACGCCCGCGCTACTATTTTCTGACTTCGACAACTGTTCCCCTGAAAATCTCCAACGCCTTTTTGATCAACGGATCATTTTTGAAATCTTCGGGATTTCTTTTTACTGCCTCGACACCCTCCGTCGCCGCTGCAGACTTCCGTTCTGGTGGCTTGCTCGCTTTCGGTGCCGGCGGCGCTGTTGCCTCTGCGACTTCAAACTTGATCGACACGTCCATCCGCAGCTTCTCTTTGAGCCTGGCCTGCAGCAATTCCCGATTCCGCGCCGTGTCCACAAACTCACGGCGCTCTGCAAACTCGGGATCGAACCCGATCGTGAGCACGTTGCCTTCGAGACCCAACGGCTGCGCCCCGACCAGGTAGGTCTTCGCCAAGGGTGTCACTTTGCCGAGGTGCTCCACCGCATAATCCCACGCCTCGTCCAGCGAGGCTGACGAGGTCGTGGAGTGGTGGAGTGGTGGAGTGGTGGAGTGCTGGGGTGCAGTGTATTTGCCGCGGTTCTCCTGGACTGAAGGCGTACTCGTCGCGACGGGGACGTCGCTCCCACGAGAGACTGTAGGAAGCGCAGCCTTCAACTCGTTGAGTTTCTTCAACACGGCTTCGATTCCCGTCAACTGGCGCGTCTTGATCGCCTTGACCAGTGCAATCTCGAAGAAGATGCGCTTGGACAACGCGTACCGCAATCGTCCTTCCGCTGCCGCCAAGGCATCAATCATCCGCAACACCGCGTCCGAATCGATTCGTTGCGCTTGCGCTTTCAGCAACTGCAACTCCGTGTCCGCCAGTTCCAGCAGTCCCGCCTCGGCGGTATCACCGCCCAGCGTGAGCACCAGCAGATTGCGAAAATGATCCAGCAAATCGGCGAGCAATCGCTGCAAGTCTTTGCCAACCTCGTCGAGTTCCTTGATGATCGTCAGCGCCGTATTTGTTTCGCCGTCAATGAGCGCATCGGTCAGCGCCGCGATCTTGTCGTGCGCGACCAGGCCGAACACGGAGAGCACGTCCTTCTCGGTGATCTTGTTGCCGCAAAACGCGATGAGCTGATCGAGCGTGCTCTCGGCGTCGCGCAAACCGCCCTCGGCGCCGCGGGCAATGGCGGCCA
>JBEKFI010000133.1:0-8403 GCA_050013395.1 Verrucomicrobiia bacterium
TGTTGTTTCCCGCTTTGGTGATTCTGCCGGGCTTGATCGCCATCTCGATGCATTACCAGACCAAGGGCATGTTCCTGCCGGTGGAGAATGGCCAACCGAACTACAACATGGCCATGCCGATGATGCTTGGCCACTATTACCCCGCCGGAATGCTCGGGCTGGGTCTGACGGCGTTGATGGCGTCGTTCATGTCGGGCATGGCCGGCAACGTGACCGCCTTCAACACCGTGTGGACCTACGACATTTATCAGAGCTACATCCGTCCGGGACAATCGGACAAGCATTACTTGCTGGTGGGGCACGTGACGACGGTCGCGGGCATTCTCCTGAGTGTGGCTTGTGCGTATGCGGCCACGCGGTTCAATAACATCCTGGACTTCCTCCAGCTTGTGTTCGCCTTCGTCAACGCGCCATTGTTTGCCACGTTCATGCTCGGCATGTTCTGGCGGCGTGCCACGGGGCACGGCGCCTTCTTGGGCCTGCTCTCCGGCACGATCACCGCGGCGATCCATCACGGTCTGACGCTGCCTGCAGGCGCCCATGTGGGCATTCACGGCGGCTGGTTGGGCACGATCGTTCACCAGTATCCGAGCGACATGGCCCAGAACTTCTGGACGGCAATCTTCGCGTGGACCGTCTGTTTCGTGGCGACGATCATCATCTCGCTGGCCACCAGGACCAACAAGACCGATGAGGAACTTAAAGGGTTGGTGTATTCGCTAACGCCCAAGATCAAGGACCACGATCAGCCGTGGTACAAGCAGCCCGCCACGCTCGGCATCATTGTCGTAGCGGCGGCGGTCGTCTTAAACATTATCTTCTGGTGAAGGAGAACCTTTCATGAAACTCGACATTAGGATGCCGATGGGTGTGATGTTCGTCATCGTGGGCGCCATCTTGGAGGTGTTTGGGGCGGCGACAACCTCCGATCCGATGTACGCCCGGCATTCGCTCGGCGTAAACATCAATCTGATCTGGGGAATCGTGTTGTTCGTAATCGGCGCGGTGATGGTGATTCTGGCCCGCCGGGCGATGAAGAATACCTCGAACTGAGTCTGCGGTCTCGCGTTCGAACAGATCTTGGCAGGGAGCCGCGATGAACGCCGCACAAACGATTTGCGGCAGGATTGACCCGTTGTGGGAATGTCATTAGGATGCGGCTTCATCACAGCAAGCGGAGGAGCATACCGTCGGTGGATTTCTTAAACAAAGGAGTGAGATCATGAAGCCAGCAAAATGGATGTGCGCGGCGGCACTCGTCGCCGCGTTGGTCGTGGGATGCAGCAAAACGGAGGAGCAGAGTCAGTCAGCTTCCAAACCGAAGGGCAAAGTCAAGCTCGCGTTTGTCACCAACAACGCCGCGGATTTCTGGGCCATCGCCCGCGCCGGTTGCGAGAAGGCGGCGTCGGAGCTTCCCAATGTCGCGCTGGAGTTCAAGATTCCTTCTGACGCCACGGCGGCAACGCAGAAACGGATCGTGGATGACCTGCTGGCGAAAGGTATCGACGGCATCGCCATCAGCCCGATCGACCCGGCCAATCAGACTCTCTTCCTCAACGAGGTCGCCAAGCAGGCATTGCTCGTCACTCAGGACAGTGACGCCCCGCAAAGCGATCGGGCCTGCTATCTCGGCACGGACAACGTTGCGGCCGGCCGCCAAGCCGGTGAACTGATCAAGCAGGCACTGCCCCAAGGCGGCAAGATCATGATCTTCGTGGGCAACATGGCGGCACAGAACGCCCGTGACCGCTTCGCGGGCATTAAGGAAGTCCTCCAAGGTACCAATATCGAGATTATCGATACCCGCACCGACGACACCGATGCGGTGCGCGCCAAGGCCAATGCGCTGGATACGATCGTGAAATATCCCGACGTTGCCTGTCTCGTCGGTCTCTGGAACTACAACGGTCCGGCGATCCTCAATGCGGTCCACGACTCCAACAAGGTCGGTCAGATCAAGATCGTCTGCTTCGACGAAGACGCGGAAACACTGGGCGGCGTCAAGGCAGGGGCGATCTTCGCCACCGTCGTCCAGCAACCCTATGAGTTCGGCTATCAAGCGATCCAACTGATGGCCAAGGTGATTGGCGGCGACAAGTCGGTGATTCCTGCCAGCAAGAAAATCATCATTCCCACGCTGGCCATCCAGAAGGACAACGTGGACGAGTTTACCGCCAAGCTGAAGACGCTGCGCGGCCATTAAGTTCTGGAGGGCATGAGCGCGACGCTGCTGGAGCTGAAGGGAATCAGCAAACGGTTCCCCGGCGTCGTCGCGTTGGACTCGGTGGATCTTGAGGTCTGTGCGGGCGAAGTGGTGGGGTTGATCGGCGAGAATGGCGCCGGCAAGTCCACCCTGATGAAAATCCTCGGCGGCGTCCATCAGGCCGACGCGGGCACGATCCAGTTCGACGGCAAACCGGTCACGATTCGTTCTGTTGCCGACGCCATCGCGCTCGGAATCGGGTTCATTCATCAGGAACTCAACGTACTGGACAACCTCGACGTGGCGGGCAACATCTTCATGGGCCGCGAACCGGTGTGGGGCGGCCCGTTGCAACTCATCAACCGCCGCGAAATCAACCGCCGGTCCGAGCCTCACCTGAAGCGGCTGGGCCTCGACGTCTCGCCGCGCACGCCGCTGCGGGAGCTTTCGCTGGCGCAGCAGCAGATGGTGGAAATCGCCAAGGCGCTCTCGCAGAACGCCCGCATCATCATCATGGATGAGCCGACCAGTTGCCTGACGCTCTCGGAAACCGAACGGCTGCTGGCAACCATCAAGGAACTGCGCGCCCAGGGCGTCAGCGTCATCTACATCTCGCATCGGATCGCGGAAGTCGAGGCGTGTGCCGACCGCGTGACCGTGCTGCGCGACGGTAAGAACGCCGGCGCGCTGACCGACGGCGAGATCAAGCACGACAACATGGTGCGCCTGATGGTCGGGCGCGACCTGAAGAGTTTCTACGTTCATCCGGCGGGCCGGAAACAGCCCGGCTATTTCCAGGTTCGCAACCTGCGCACCCGCGCCAATCGGCATTGCACGATCAGTTTCGACGCTGCCCAGGGCGAGATTCTTGGCTTTGCCGGGTTGGTCGGCGCGGGTCGCTCCGAAATGGCGCAAGCGATCTTCGGCGTGGACGCCCCGCTGGAAGGCGAGGTCCTGATCGACGGCAAACCGGTGGCGATTCACTCGGCGCACGACGCAATTGCGCACGGTATATTTCTCGTTCCCGAAGACCGCCGCAAAGCCGGACTGGTGACGGAGATGACGGTGCGCGAGAACATCACGATGCCCGGCCTGAAGAGACACGCGGCGCTTGGCCTCGTTCGTCTCGGCAGGGAAGCCGAGGTCGCTGCCAAGCAGTGTGCCGCGCTGAACGTCAAAACGCCTTCCATCGAAACCAAGACATTAAACCTGAGCGGCGGCAACCAACAGAAGGTCGTGCTCGGCAAATGGCTGGCGCTGCAGCCGCGGGTGATGATCTTTGACGAGCCGACCCGCGGCATTGACGTCGGCGCGAAGGCGGAGATCTACAAGTTAATGCGCGGCTTGGCGGAGAACGGCGTGGTGATCATCATGATCAGTTCCGACATGGAGGAAGTGCTCGGCGTCAGCGACCGCGTGGCGGTGATGCATGAGGGACGGATCACGGGCATCCTGGAACGCAGCCAGTGCAGCGAGGAAGCGATCATGCACCTCGCGGTCGGCAAAACCAACGGGAGTCTGGCGGCTTGAAAAAGGAAGCGGGCATTGCGGGTTTGCTGGTGTTGTTGTGCGTCATCGTTGCCATCCTGAATCCGCGGTTCCTCGGGGCCACCAACCTGCAAAACATGAGCCGCTTGATCGGCATGTTCGGCATCTTCAGCATCGGCCAGGGCATCGTCATCATCACCGGCGGCATCGATCTCTCGGTCGGCTCGGTCTTCGCCTTGGGCGGCGTCTTGCTGGCCATGATGCTGCGCGAATGGCACTGGGCGTGGGCGGTCGCGGTAATGGCCGTCGTTGCCGGCACGATGGTGTTGGGGTGGATCCATGGATTCCTCGTCACCAGGGCGCGCCTGCAACCGTTCATTGTGACGCTCTGCGCGCTGTTGTTCTACCGCGGGCTGGCCCGGTTCATCGCCAACGATGAAACGAAGGGGTTCGGTGAGGAAAACTTCGGTCCGTTGCGCGCGCTGGCCACGGGCAGCATCCTGTCCGTGCCGATGCCGTTTATCGTGATGCTGGTGGTGGCGGTGATCATGTGGCTCGTGTTGCACCGGTCGGTTTACGGACGTTATTTGTTTGCCGTCGGTCGCAACGAAGAGGCCACCCGCTATTCGGGCATCAACAGCCGGCGCGTCATCAGCAGCGCCTACGTCATTTGCGCGGCGCTGATGGGGCTGGCGGCGATTCTCGTGGCCTTCTACACCAACTCGATCTCGCCTGCCAATCACGGCACGTACTTCGAGCTTTACGCCATCGCCGCCGCCGTCCTCGGCGGCTGCAGTCTGCGCGGCGGCGAAGGCTCGATTCTCGGCATCGTGATCGGCACCGCCCTGCTGCAGGTGCTGCAAAACCTCGTCAACCTGCTCGGCATCCCCAGCTCGTTGAACTTCGCCGTCATGGGCGCCGTCATCCTCGTCGGCGTCCTCGCCGATGAATTCCTCAGCGCGCGCCGCCAATCCCGCAAAGCCGTTGTCGCCGCCGCGAGCCGCGAGGCGCGTCACGCCGCGGCTTCCCCGCCAGCGGAAAAGTGATGTGCGCGCGTTTGGCTGTCGGTGTCGGCAATCCGCCCGACTCGCGCAGGCGGCCTGAACTTGTCCCGAAATAATGGCCGAGGATTTCCCGTTACCCATTGCACCCGCGATCAGCGTAAAGGGCTAACAGTGATGAATACAGTCCAGTTACTTTGCGGCTGCCTGCGTCACCGAGTACGTCTCGCCTGCGATGGTCATCGTGCCCGTGCGGGCAGTCGTGTTCGGAGCCACCGTGTAACTGACCGTGCCGTTGCCCGTGCCGCTACTGCCGGCGGTGATCGTGATGAACGAATCGTTGCTGACCGCCGTCCACGCGCAATCACTCAGGTTCGCCTTCACCTTCACCGTCTTGGAACCGCCCGCCGCTTTGTACTTGGCACTCTTGGGGCTGAGCGTAAGTTTGCATCCGCCGCGTGCTTGGTTGACGGTGAACGTCTGGCCGGCAATCGTCATCGTGCCGGTAAGGGGTGCGGTGTTCGTGTTGCCGGGGACACTATAGCGGACCATCCCGCTGCCCGTGCCGCTGCTGCCGGAGGTGATGGTGATGAACGAATCGTTGCTGACCGCCGTCCACGCACAGTCGGTCCCTTGCGCTTTTACCTTCACGGTTTTGGAGCCGCCCTTCGCAGGGAGGTTGATGCTCGTCGGCTTCAATGTGAACGTGCAGCCTTCGTTGGCTGTGCGGATGGTGAAACGCGTCCGACTGTTGTAGTACGCGACACCAAGGGCATTGGGGTAGGTAGTGGTGTCCAAGTCCGCCAGTTTCAAGAAGCTGAGCCAAACCTCGTAGTTTGTGCTTGGCAGCAGAATGCCAGCAGGAATCGTGAAGGAGGAGTTCGTACCCGTCAGTCGGTTCGGATCTAGGAAACCGGGGCTTTTGTAAACTGATTCGTCCGAATCTTCGGACCCAATCAGCACGCCGATGACGTCATTGGTCGTGCCTCCGGTAATGGCATCCCAAGCCAGTGTGAAGTCAGCATCTGGATTCACATTCTGGGTGGCCGTCCAGTTGGCGATGTGCGGTGTACTAGGATAGGCGTTACCCGCAAGCGTCAAGGGCAGGATTCGAGTGCCGTCGTGCGCCGTCTCCACGGTGAATGTGTAGGTGCCATTGGGAAAGGCTGCATCCATGGCTGCCTCGGTTGCGAACCACTGTCCCTCGAAATCCAAGTCCCCATTCTCATACGGAGCAAGAGGGACCGTGCTGTCATCAGGCAGTTGTAGCGTGCCCGCGAGCAGGAGGCCGGGCGTGTTGGCCGACGAGTCAACGCCGCAATCTATCCCAAACCCAAGGGAGATCGGAGTGGGATCACCCGCATTCGTCTGTCTGAAGTCTTGTTCTTTATGGATCCAGTACGTCTTCGCATCCGCTCCGACTGCGTTAGCTCGAACACTGAATAAGGTGGCCACCAACAGGCCGAAAGAACCAAGGTTTTTCGCCTTCACGATTTCTCCTTTCGTTTCAATTCATTTGCTGGTTTATGGTTCAGATCTCCCTCTCACGGCGACGGTCGGGGGGAGAACCCACCTCGTCCCTTGTCGTGCGAACCCAGCGCGAACCACTCGCAATGCCTTCTAATGTCAGTCTCGCCTATGTCGCCGTGCGACCCGAAGCCACAGGCCACCGAATGGTTGGGATTTTCCACCTGCAGCCCGATGACTGTCAATCCAAAAACATCCTGACTTTCGTGCAGAGGAGAATCCTTCAAGTTAGGCGGGCGAAACGCCGGAGGTTCAAGGGCGCAACTCCGCCCATGCCGTCACTGGCGGTCTCTGTCGTGGGCCGCGCCCCCGGCTGTCGTGGCACATTCCGATTCACGAAACCAGACGTGCTCCGTCAGCCGCAGAAGACTATGCCTTTTTCTTAGCCGCCTTGATCTTGGCCCAGCGAGCTTTCTGGAATGCCGCAATCTTTGCTCGTGCCGCTGCGCTCATCTTCCACTTTCTGGCAGTGGGCTTCGCCGCCGGTCCAAGTGACAATCCCGACAAAACTGCAATGGCCTTCTCAGTCCGAGCGAGTTGATCCTTGAGGTGATTCCGTTGTTTGCGTAGTTCAGCTACGATGGTGTCTGTATTCATGATGCTGTTCCTACCATGCTTCACAAGCCCTGTCGAGCACGACTTCTGCGATGACCGCTGCCTACTACCGAACTCAGGTAAGGGGGGCAGTCCGCTTTTCATCATGGTGATGATCAGCGAGGTTGTTGGAGAAGGGCTCGCTCCCTTCCGATTTGCTGTGGTCGATGCAGGGGCGCTCGGCGTGTCGTGTTTCATTTGATTAAGCGCCGTGTTCGTTGAAGGATCTGCGCTTCATAGAAGCGCAGCTACAACGACCCGGAGCAGTTCAAGGCAGCGAGAATGCGGACGCGGTAGAACCGGCGGGTTCGTTCCCGCGGATTGGTGTTGCTGTCTGGAGAGATGAAACCGTAGTGCGGTTCCGTATCTATCGCAGCACAAAGTACGGCTGATTTGACAGGCTCGCTCTCAACCCAGGATACAACCATGACCGGCCCGATTCGTCGCTCAACTCGAAATAATACTCCAGAGGGTAATGCGAGTCGGTGTACTCGCCCGGGATGGCTACGTGGCAACTGCCCGCTTCCATTTGCATCAGCACCACACGCCACGGTTCGGCTTGGTGGGTGTGGCGGTAATACAGTTGGACCGTTTTGGGTCGGGCTTGGTCGCTGGCGAGAGCCAGTCCAAGGGCAACGGGCTGGCCGCGCCGGAAAGACGCGGGCTTGGTATGCGTCACCTCTCGCACGGTGCGTTGTGGGCGGCCCAGCACGTCATGGACTAGCGCCGCGACCTTCTCCGGCGTGATGCCCGACACTGCCGGCTGCGGAGCCGGCCCAGCAGCTTTCTGTTCCATGGCGGCGATGTCCTTATCGATTGCCGCCAGACGATCGGACCAATGGCCGCGCTGAAACCAACCTTCACCGTACGTCACGTCGCTGACATAGATGCCGGTGGTCAGTTCCGCAATGCGCACCCAGGCCTGCCGCGCGGAGCGATAGGTCTTGATCGCTTCCTCCATAGCGGCTCGGTCGCTCGTGCGATCATACAAGGCGTACAGAACGGCGGCGCGGAACTTTTGGCCAAAGAAGCGACCCAGACCGATTTGGACCGACACATCGACGGACAATCGACGGAAGGCGGGCGCGTTACGGTTGGCGACTTTCGATGCGGCTTGGGACAGATTCTCGGCAGCGGTTTGCGCGAAGTCTTCCATCCACTGCGCGACTTCGACGGGTGAATACTTGCCGCTGACTTGGGCCTTGAGCAATTCGTCGGCATAATCGTCCACGCGGGCGAAAAGCTGCGGATCGAGCGGACTGACTGTGCCGAATCGCTTCGGGCTGGGCGTGTCAGTGTACGGTTGCGGGTGCGAGGGATCGACGATCGGCATGTTCACGTACATTTCGGGCCAATAGTTGTTGTTGGCCGCCGACGGCGTATGTGCCGTGGTGAACAAGGGCAGGATGCGGCTTGCGGAAGCCAGCGCCGTTTCCGCCGCGCCCGCGGCGGATCCATAATCCTTGCGTAACTGCCCCTGCCAAGTCTGTGGCTCTGCATCGGGGTTATAGAGCAGCCGGCCCCAGAGCCGGTACGTGTAACGGTACTTCTCGAAATCGCCGCTGACCGGTCGTAGCGAAATGTCACCAT
>JBEKFI010000134.1:0-8092 GCA_050013395.1 Verrucomicrobiia bacterium
AAGGTCATGGATAGCACTATCCATAATTTTCAGCGGTGAGCACATTTGGTCGCAATTCCCAGCCGGTTGTAACTTCTTGGCCTGCATTCTGTCCGTCGTTCTCCGCTGCGCGGGCATTCGACAGCATGTGCGGGCAATCCACCCCGCGCCAAGCGGGGTAAACGATTGACGACGGATAACTCGAAAAACCCGCGCCAAAATCCCTTCCCATCTCAGTCGGCAGTTATGGATAGCGCTATCCATAATCTTAGGATGCACCGGGAGGCGTCGGTTCGATCTTCTTCGCTTGGACACTGAGGATCTTGCCGAAGGATGAGTTGGCAGGCGCACGGAGCGTGGAACCTTTTGGGAACCTATGCATCCAAGTTGAGCGGAGAGTGACATGAAAACCCGTAGGCGAAGAGAGATGAGGTTGCGGGATGTGGTCAGGATTGTATCCCAGTTTTCCCGAAACGATCACGAGATGAGTCTCGTAGTGGCTGATCTGATCAATCGCGGCTACGTCAAGGCGCGAACGGGTGGTCGCAGTCAGAAGATCGTTGTTTTCTGATTCCAGTTCGCGCCTTTCCTTTTCTGCTTTATTGGCGGGCTGGCTGTGTTAATTTTAACGCGTCATGCTTGAGGAACTGTATCAGGAGATCATCCTCGATCACTACCGCCGTCCGCGCAACAAGGGCAAGGTGGTGCCCGCCGACATAGCCGCGCGCGAATACAATCCGCTCTGCGGCGACGAGATCGAAGTCACCGTCAAGCTCGCCGACGGAAAGATCGCCGACATCAAGTTCGACGGACACGGCTGCTCGATCAGTCAGGCCTCGGCGTCGATCATGACCCAGAAACTCCTCGGCAAGACGCTCAACGAAGCCGAAGTCTTCATCGACGGGTTTCTCAGAATGATGCGCGGCGAGATTCCCTTCGGCGGAAAAGAGCTGGGCGATTTGAAGGCGCTGGAAGGCGTGCTGAAGTTTCCAGTGCGCGTCAAGTGTGCGACGCTTGCCTGGCACACCACGCAAAAAGGGATTGAAGAGCAGACTGCGAAGAAGCGCTGACCCTTCTCGCCCTGCATGCTCCAATTTCAGAAACATTTCACGCTCCAGGGAGCGCGCGCGCCAGACGCGATCCGGCCATAGCGGGATACTACTCGAACCACCGTGCCGTGGAGTTCGGATTCCACGGCGCTTTCGGGAGGGGACGAGACCGGCGGTTCCTGCCTATTGTTTGTACCAATCGCGCAGACGGACTTCGACGCCCACGTCATCGCCCACCAGCTTTTTGAATTTCTCCAGGTTGCTGCCGCGGTAGTGGTACGGGTAAACGATCTTCGGACGGAACTCGCGAACGGCGCCGGCGGCCTGTTCCACCGTCATCGTGTAGGGCAGGTTCATGCACAGGAAGGCGACGTCGATGTTCTTCAACGCCCGCATTTCCGGGATGTCTTCGGTGTCGCCGCTGAGGTAAACGCGTTTGTCGCCGAAGGTGAGCACGTAGCCGTTGCCCCGGCCTTTGGTGTGATATTTCGCCCGATCCGCGGTCAGGTTATACATGGGCAGCGCTTCGATGGTGATGCCGGGGAGCGATTGGGTCTGGCCGTTGGCAAGGACGGTCGTGCGCTGGCGCAGTTCCGCGGGCAGTTGCTCGGCGACGGCGGCGGGCGCGACGAGCGCGGTCTTGTCGCCCGCGACGGCCTTGAGCGTGTCGGCGCTCAGATGATCTCCGTGAATGTCCGTCAAGAGGATCAAGTCAGGTCGCGGCAGCTCGGCAAAGCGCGCCGCCCCGCCGACCGGATCGACATAAATGGTCAGGTTTTTCCAACCCAGCGCCAGCGTGGCGTGGTTGATAGGATGAATGATCAAATAGCCCTCCTTCGTTGCGACGCGGTCACCCGTCAACGGAACCTCCGCAGCCAGGACTGGCCCGGACGCGACGAGCAAGGCTGCGAGGCAGCACAGTGGTTGTCGTACGATGCTCAGGAACAATGAGCGGTTCAATCGATGGAGGTGGTTCGGCTGGACGCATTTCATGGCGGAATTGTGTCCAGAGGCAGTCGCAATTTCAAATGGAAAGTTCCACCCAAATGTCTTTGGTATTTGGGATCAATTCCACAGGGCGCGTTACCCAAATGCCAGAAGACGTTGTAGCCGTGCTTCGCGCCGTCGCCAAAGCGCTATGGCGCGTCGGCGACTATGAAGGCGCGGGTTGCTCATCTTCCCAAGGAATACGGCGCCCCGCAAAAGCGCCGCTACATCGAATTTCTTGGAAATGGGTTTGAGCAACACGCCACACACACTTCATAGATTGACTGTTGCCCGGTGTCAGCTCGTGAATTGCTAAGGAGTCACTCTGCAACCTTTTCCGTCCCACGGCAGCGTCGTGTGACCGGGGCTGATTGCAGAGGGGACGATGACAATCCATGCAAAACTGGCTGGCGGCCTGCAACGGCTTCGGGTACAAACGCAGCCGCGCTTGAACGGCATCCCAAACACGATTACCAGAGACGAACTCGTCCAATTGGCCGTGCGCCGTTACGACGGACCAGTGTGGTTGGTCGCCACGACGCACGATTTGGAGCGGGCGCTGCACGACATCCGCCGCGAACATGTCGTCGGCTTGGACACAGAAACGCAGCCTGCGTTCCGCAAAGGGCAATCCCATCTGCCCAGCCTCGTGCAAGTCGCCACCGCCCGCGCGGTTTATCTCTTTCAGTTGAAACGACTGGAATTCTCTGGTGCGCTCACTGAGGTGCTGGAAAATCCCGCGATCATCAAGGCGGGCATCGGTCTTGCCGACGATCTACTGAAGCTCAAGAAGGTTTTCCCGTTTAAAGAGGAAAACGTCGTCGACATCGGTGCAGTTGTACGACGGCACGGCGTCAAACAATCTGGAGTCCGCAACCTGGCGGGGCTGTTCCTCGGATTTCGCATCACCAAAGGCTCCCGCACCTCTAATTGGGGGCGGCCTCATCTCTCTCGGAGCCAAATCATATACGCCGCCACCGATGCCTGGGTGTGCCGGGAACTATACCTGCGTTTTCAGAAGCTCGGGCTTCGCGGATGAATTGGGTCTCCCATTGCTGGAGAAAAAGGCAGCGCATGCCCCGGACGAACACGGGCGTGGCGTCTGAACAGTGCTCTTCATAGCTCTACGTCAGAGCGGCGCGGTCAGCGACCGCGCCCTACCGGTTACGATTCAGCAGCCTGCCCCGCAGTCGAGGCGCGAGCTGATCGACCAAAATCTGAACCTCTGGAAGCTCCGGCATTGTTCGAGTGCGTTGCGGCGACCGTGACGGCTGGCCCCGAAAGCTTTCGGGGCTGGTGCGACTCTTTGACTCCGCTCGAACGTTTTTTCAAGGACAAAACCCGTTTGATAGGTCGGTTTAGGGTATCCCCACACCCTTCCCCACAGTGGGGAGGGGTCGTGATCTCATCCAAGCCTGTCCGTGCAAGGGTTTGATGGCCGTTCAGGGGTTCTCTCGCATCCCCGACTTCCTGCCTTTTTGGATGTCTCAACGGGGTTCGGGCTGCGCGTGGCCTCACGGCCATGCTCGCCCTCATCGCTCACGCGAAAACGGGTTCACCCACGGACGAGAAACGGGTTAAAAGACAAAGTTTGTCCTTTTCCGAAAGGCAACACGAGTGGGGAACCCGCTCACGCGGGAAGTGGAAAAACCTTTGACTAGTTGTCTCCGACGGCGAAGGCAAACAGGAAGGCGGCCTCTCCAGTTTTCCTCTCGACGCCTTTCCCTCTCCCACGTCGCAGCTACGCAGATAGTGTGTCCTGAGATCACGACCCCTCCCCACTGTGGGGAAGGGTGTGGGGATACCCTAAACCGACCTATCAAACGGGTTTTGTCCTTGAAAAAACGTTCGAGCGGAGTCAAAGAGTCGCACCCAACGGAAACTTGCAGAATTTTCTGGCAGAAACGACCACGGTTTTGCTGCGCAGCCACGGGCTTTTTTGCAGTCGAGTAACGGGTTGCGATTTGACGAAACCAAACGGGTTGAAAAACTTTTTCTCGTGATATACTGATTCCGAATTTTCACACAGACCATGAACACATATTTTCTATACGCCCGAAAATCGACCGACGTGGAGGACAAACAAGTTCTCTCCATTGAAGCGCAACTTGCCGAATTGCGCGAATTTGCCGCGCGCGAGCACCTCACGATCATCGCCGAATTGATTGAGAAGCAATCCGCCAAGACGATGGGCAGGCCCGTGTTCAATTCGATGCTGGAACGAATCGAAGCGGGAGAAGCGTCGGGAATTCTCGCGTGGCATCCCGACCGCCTGGCAAGGAACAGCATGGACGGAGGCCGCATCATATACCTCCTTGACGTGGGCAAGCTCACCTCGCTCAAATTCCCGCGAATGTGGTTTGAAAACACCCCGCAAGGAAAGCTCATGCTCCACAATGAATTCGGCTTCAGCAAATACTACGTCGATTCGCTCTCCGAAAACACCAAGCGCGGCCTGCGCGAAAAAGTCCGCCGAGGCGAATTCCCCAACCGCGCCCCGTTCGGGTATCTGAACGACTACCGCACCAAAAAGATTTTCGTGGATCGTGAACGGGGGCCGCTTGTGGCGCAGGCTTTTGAGCTATACGCCTCTGGAAAATCCACCCTCGACGACGTGCGGCGCTTTCTCGCCGAGCACGGCGTGCGCACGAGAAACGGCAAGCTCGTGGGCCGCACTTTCGTTTCGGAGATGCTTACAAACCCCATCTACTACGGCCATTTCCGTTGCGGCGGCGAAGTCCACGAGGGCATCCACGAGCCAATCATTTCCAAGAAGCTGTTTGACCAAGTGCAGGCCGTGCTCAATCGGCGCTGGCGGTATTCGCCCCCAAAAAAGGGCGAGCCGAAAGCCTTCGCGGGTCTTCTTCGCTGCGCCGAGTGCGGCGCGGCCATCACCGCCGAAATCCAAAAAGGCCACACCTACTACCGCTGCACCAAGAAAAACAAACTGAAGCGATGTTCGCAGCCCTATGTCCGCGAAGAATCCCTCGCGGCGCAGGTTTCCGCGCTCCTTGCCCCGTATTCCCTGCGCGCCGACTGGGCGCACGAGATGCTCACGCGGCTTGAGGACGAGAAGAAACAGTCCGCCCAATCGTCCGCCGTCCTTGCGGCAAAGAAGCGCGGCGACATTGACAGGGTCAATCTGCGGCTTCAGAAGCTTCTTGATTCATTTCTTGACGGCATTGTGGATCGCGAAACCTATGTTGCCGAGAAGGCCAGACTGATGAGCCAGAAGAAGTCTCTGGAGGAAGCAGAGCGCACGCTGGCCAAAGGCCGACAAGCGTGGCTCGAACCATTCACAGAATGGATTTTGGACGCTAGAAACGCTGGTCAAATCGCTGTCACGGGTTCTCTCGGAGAGAAGAAGGCACTCGCCAAAAAGGTTTTTGGCTCGAACCTGGTTCTCGACTGCAAAAAAGCCCGTGGCTGCGCAGCAAAACCGTGGTCGTTTCTGCCAGAAAATTCTGCAAGTTTCCGTTGGGTGCCCGAGGGGGGATTCGAACCCCCACGGAGGTTTAACCCTCCAGCGGATTTTAAGTCCGCTGCGTCTGCCGTTCCGCCACTCGGGCTACCAAATACTTACGCAAATCTGCTTAACTCACTTGGCAAAAACTGGCAATCTGTAGCGTGGAAAGGAAAGACACGCCATGACTACCAAACGAACAAACAAGCTCAAGCAGTGGCCGCCGATTCACGAGTTGACTTATAGCAGCGGGAGACGCGGCTGGCAAGTTTGCTGCATGGTTCAAGGCCGGAGAATCCGAGAAGCGTATCCAACAAGGGAACAAGCCGAGGCGCGCGCCGCGCAAATTCGTCAGATGGTGGACAACGAAGGCGCTGCCGCGTTCACCTTGCCTGCCGATGCTCGCGTTGAGGCTGGCAAGTGCATCGAGAAGCTGACACCGTTCAACACCACGATCGCCGCGAACGTTCCACGCGGCCCGGTGCGCGCTGGCTTTCGTTGACGCTGGCGGCGCACCGGCAAAAAAGAGCTTGCAATGCGTGTGTAGCGTGCTACCTCGTTGACGCCACAGAAGGGAGCGCATCGTGAGAAAAACCATCCAGGGCATCATTTACGATACAGAGAGCGACGAGGAAATTTGCGGCGAGATTGAGGACAAAAACGGCAGTATCTACTCGCTTTGCAGGACGAGAACGGGCGCATTTTATTTGCGCGGTTGTCGGCAACAAATGGCGCAGTACGGCTGCTGGGGGGATTGGTACGATGGCGACGATCTGATTGGCGCGGGTATTAAAACGCTCCTGTCGCCTCGCACGCGCACACTCACGACGATTCGTCCAATTTCCAAGGCGGAAGGTTTGCGCTGGTGGGCCGAAAACTTTACACCGGACGAGTTCAAGCCCGATCTCCGGAGTGCGCTGGGGATTCCTGAATGCCCGCGAAGCAACTCAAAACCCCATCAGCAATGGCGGGGCATTTTCTGGCCGCTTGGGCGATATCGTCGCTGAAATACGGTCAGCCGACGCGGAAATTATTTCCGGCATTCGTATGTGCGTCGGCCAAGCCGCCACCATCGGCAAGCTGCTGATCGAAGCGAAGGGTCTGCTGCCGCATGGCGAGTTTGAAGTGTGGTACGAGAAAAACACGCCCTATTCCTACAGCCGTTGCAGGGAATTTATGCAGTACGCCAAACTGACGGAATCCCGTCAATTTGATTCTTCAAGCCCGGTCTACAAGCTAATTGGAAGCACATCGCAAAACTCTTTCGCGCTTGGAGTTTCCAACGTCCAGCCTATCGCAGCGAGTTGAGATCGCGCCTCTGCGGTCAACGTAGCGCGTCAATTCTGGCTGTCGTGCTGTGCATCGGCTCTTTTGCCAGTCTCACGTCCTTGGCCGCGTCATCATCGGCGCGCTGGCGGGGTCACCCGAGGCGCGGCTACGCAGATGGATCGTCCTGCTCTCCACGCGCCGGGACTCCGCTCAACCCTGTCACCCTACCGCTACGCCCGCCGCATTTCGCCCATGCCGACCAACTGCGCGACTTGCGAGAACGCCGATTGATACGCGGCAGTAGGGAATGTTACGTCCGTCTGCGTCTGAGGAGCGCCCAGAGTAGCATCGCTCCCGAACCGGCAAGCAACAGCGAGGACGGTTCGGGAATGGCAACGGTTCCAGCGACTCCCATTGAAAAGCCAGGTCCAGGGTAGTCATAGTTATGATACCCGATGCTCCACCACCACAAACCCGGATCGGCACTTCCTGAAGGCGTACCGACGGCATTCGAACCTACCGTAGACGAGATTGAAGTAGTGTTTGGTGAGTAGGGCGTCACGTTCAACCAGTATTCCCCTTGGGGGAGGTAGACATTCAACCCCGTGACTTCCAACTGATATTCCCAGTTCGTTGCACTCCCAGAAACCGGCACGGAATACCGACCTGTCGGGGTCACAGTGAGGGGACTTGTTCCACTAAAAAGGGTCGTGCCTCCAGCATTAAGCCCCATGCCGACTCGGATGGACCAGTCAGCTCGTGGTTCGGAGGTGCCGAAGTTGTTGTCCGACCAAATCGCGGTAATATTCCAGCCACTTGCATCCGTCACATCGAATCGCTCGAACATCTCTGCAATGGGCACAGAACTCCGACCGCTCGTATCTATCCTATTGACATAGCCATATCGACCATCGAAATCACCGCTGTACCAGAGCGTGTCTCCGATGGCTTGGAGCGTAACCAGCGAAAACCCAAATAGACCTATTGCCCCGTTGAGGATTGTCCGGCGGGTAGCGCGTTTCATGTTTGTCCTCCGGTTGTTCTGCAAAGGGAAGCGATTCGGCGCTAAAACACCAACGTCTCCAATGACCTCTGGTCCGGTTGTGACAGAGGTAACCTCTGACAAGAAAATAGCACCCTTCATCGCGCCGATCCTGCGCTGTCCACCCGGCCCGTGTGATTCACCGGGTCAGGCTTCTCCAAGACCGGAGAATGGCACAGATCCGCCTCCAAGTCCAGCTTTTTCTTTGCTCTCGGTCGAGCCAATGGCACAGCCGTCAGACCAGACGTGGTCGGCGGGATACACCACACCGGCCCCACCCCCTCAGCAGAGGTTCCCCACCCA
>JBEKFI010000135.1:0-8018 GCA_050013395.1 Verrucomicrobiia bacterium
GGATAATTCTTCCTGTAAAAATCGATTTTCGTCAGCGGCAGCGTCTCCGTCACGTGAAGCTGGCCGGCGCGAAATGCGCGCTCCTCCGTTTCATCGCTTTCAATCGGCAGGAAATGAATGGCATTAAGCCGCACGTGGTCCCGGTCCCAATAAGTGGGATTCTTCTCCACAACGATGACGTCGTTGACCCGCCATTTTGCGAGGACGAACGGCCCATTGCCGACGAATCGCCCGGCCCGCGTCCATTTGCTGCCGCGCATGTACGGATCGCCATATTTTCGAAGTGTCGGCAGATGCACCGGCATCCACGAAGAATGGTAATTGATGACGGAGAGCAGGTAAGGAGTCGAACTTTCCAATGTGATTTCAAACGTGTAATCGTCCAGCACCTTGAAACCAACCTGATTGAAATCCGTGATCTTGCCTTCGTTGTAAGCTCTGGCGTTTTTTACGGGAAACAACATGTAGGAGTACTCAGCAGCAAGGGATGGGGTGAGGAGGCGTCTGTAGGATTCCCAAAAATCATGGGCGGTCACCGGGTCGCCATTCGACCACTTTGCGTTCCGTCTCAAATAGAACGTGTACGTTTTCCCGTCCGGTGAAATATCCCACCTCTCGGCCACGCCCGGCACCGGATGCAGATCCACGGGGTCTTGCGATAAAAGCCCTTCCAGCATGGTCATCAGGATGCGCTGCTCGGAAACACCTGTTACGATGTGCGGATCGAGCTCCTGCGGCTCTCCACCGTTGCCTTGATAAAAGATTTGTCTGCGGTCGCCCGCTTTGACATGGGTTTCGCGCTTGCCGCAACCGGTCAGGAAACAAACCAGCAGCGGCACGCCGAAAAACAAACAGATTCGGCCGCGCCAACTGAGATTACCTGTTCGTTTCGGCTGCATGATTAAAATTCACGGGAAGCCGAGCGCGCTCCCTCTATTCCTTCTCGATCCCGACCTTTTTCAAGAACGGCCCAAGCGTGCGCGGGCGGCCAAGGAATTTCTCGATAGAAATATTCACGTCGCGCGAATCGCCCGGTTCGTAGATTTCCTTGCGCAATCTCGTGCCCGCCTGCTTGTCGAAATAACCGTCCGGCGATTTCTCAAACACGCTGGCCATGTCCGCCGCGATGGCGTCCGCCCACGCATAACCATAATAACCGGCGCCGTAGTTTATCAAGTGGCCGAAGTACGCCACGAGCGCCGTGTCCTCCGGAACCGGCAGAAACGCGTCGCTGAGCACCTGATTGGACAGCTTCACGACATCCTGAGCATTGTCGTCGTGGATTTGCATGTGCAGTGCGAGGTCCATCAGCCCGTAGGATAGTTGACGCTCGTACCGCGTTCCTTCGGTGGCAAGCCTGGATTCCTTCAACTTTGCCAGAATCTCCGCCGGGATCTTCTTCGACGGATCGCGGTAGTCCGCCGCGAAGCCGTCCAAAACCTTTTTGTCCCAAACCCAGTTTTCGAGCATTTGCGACGGCGCTTCGACGAAATCACGCGGCACGCTCGTGCCGGCGAAGCGCGCATACCTGGCGCGGGTCAGGATCGAGTGCATCGCATGGCCGAATTCGTGAAAGAGGGTTTCCACGTCCATGTGCGAGAGCAGCGACGGCTCGTCTTTGGCCGGCGAGGGAAAGTTGCAGATCAACGCGACGGTCGGCCGCTGATATTTGCCATCCGGCAAGAGCTTGCCTTCAATGATTCCGAAGTGGGCAAAGTGATTGTATTTTCCCTCGCGCGGGAACATGTCGAGGTAGAACAAGCCGAGCGGCTCGCCGGTTTGCGCGTCGGACACGGCATAAAGCTGCAGGTCGCCAATCCATTTGTAAGGCGGCTCGACGCGCTCGAACTTCAGCCCGAAGATGCTCTGGTAAATGTTGAACATCCCTTCGAGCACGCGCTGGTAGGGGAAATAAGCGCGGAGTTGTTCCGCATCAACGTCGTATTTCTCCTTTTTCAACTGGTTGCTGTAATAGCGCCAGTCCCAGACGCTGATCTTCGCGTTCGGATCGCCGGTGTCCCGGACCTTGAGTTTGCGATACTCCTCCAGTTCGGCGGTAAACTTGGGCTGCAAACCGGCCTTCAGATTCTCCAGAAAGCTGATCGCCGTGGCGGCGTTCTTGACCATTTTGACTTCAGTCTGGTAATCGGCCCACGTTTTGTAACCGAGCTTCCTGGCGATGTCGTCGCGCAACGGAAGAATTTTCTCGAGCAGCGGCACATTCTCTTCCTTGGCGAGGTTGCTTTGCGCGATGTAAAGCTCTTGTCGGACATCCTCGCGCTTGGCGTTGTCCATCACGGTGATGTAATGCCAGGTGATGTTGGCCATGACGGTGTACTCGTCATCGCCGGTCTTGATTTGCTTGAGGAAATCCTCCGGCACGCCGTCGAGGTCCGCCTTTCTGAACTTGAGCGCCTTTTCCGCCTTGGTGATGTTGGTTTCGTAATCGGTCACCAGCCGAGACAGTTCTTTGCGCATGCGTTCGACTTCATCGCGTTCAGCCTTCGGCAAATCGAGCCCGGCTCGGCGATAATCGCGCATCGTTTCAAACAAGAGCTTGGCGTCTTCGCCCTTCAGCGCGGGCTTGGTGTCGGCGTACGCCTTGACGGCGCGATAAACGGCTTCGCGGTAATCGATGCCGACCATCCATTCCTCGAGCTCCTTGACGGCGTCCGTCGCCGCGGCCCGCACTGCGGCGTTGGTGCTGGTTTCCTTGATGAGCGAGAGCCGGTTGTCCACGAGACCGAGTTGAAACCCGATGTCGTCCAGCGCGCGGACGGTGTTTTTGAACGTGACCTTACGCGGGCCAAGTTTGCCGATGCGATCCAGGGCTGCGTTGCCGGAAGCGATGGTCTGCTTCACCGAGGCTTGGATTTCATTCGTTGTCGTCTCAAACGCCGGCACGCTAACGACGCCGTTGAACCTCACTGCAAGTTTCTGGAACTTCGTCAGAGAATCCTCCTGGGCGACCGGCTTGTGATTCATCCCGCCCGGGGCGGGATTCACGCTGGAGCAGGCGGCCAACAAACCCGCCAGCAACAAAAACGGGATGGCTCTAAAAAACATGACGTACAGGCTATCGACAACCCTTGGACATTCAAGCTGATTAGCGCGCGCTTTCTGTAGCCGCGAAACCTTTTCGCGGCGGGGAAACGCCGTGAATGAGATTCGCGGCTACAATTTGGCGGCAGCAACAAGATGCGCCCGGCAGCTTCTCCCGCGCGCAAAAACTATTTCGCTGGCTCGGGCGGCGGCGTGGCTGGAGTTGTAGACGCGGGAGCCGCTGCGCCCTGTTCACCGGACGGCGATTGTGGCGGGGCTGGTGACGCGGTCGCCGGCTGCGCAGGTTGCGTCTCGGGTAACCCCGGCAACGCGGAAGGCTGTGCCGCCGCTGGCGCTGCCAACGGAGCTAAAGGGGCTGTCTGAATTGCCCTTTCCATCAGCGATCGACCCGTCGGCCCGCGGCGCGAGTGCAACACGGCCAGAATCAACGTCGTTGCCAGTAAGATGCACGCGCACCAAATCGTCATGCGCACCAATGCTGTCGTTGTGCCGCCGCCGAACACCGTCTCGGTCATGCCGCCGCCAAACGCTGCGCCGACGCCTTGCTCGGACGACTTCTGCATGAGCACCAGCACAATCAAAAACACGGCCACGATCACGTGGATCGCCATGAGTATTCCAATCAAAATGTTCATATTGCTGTTCCTATTGCTTGTAGCCGCGAGCCTGCTCGCGGCATCCTTCCCGCCGAGAACAGAGTTCGCGGCTACAACGTCACGCCGCCGCCTTCACAATCGCGGCGAAATCCGCGGCCTTCAGGCTCGCGCCGCCAACCAGTGCGCCGTCAACGTCAGGCTGACTCAGGAGTTCCTTCGCATTCGCGGCCTTGACACTGCCGCCGTACTGAATCCGCACCTTTCCCGCAACCGCGGGATCAAACGTCGTCGCCAGCAGTTCGCGGATGAACGCGTGCACTTCCTGCGCCTGCGCGGGCGTGGCATTGCGGCCCGTGCCGATGGCCCATACAGGCTCGTACGCGATAACGGTTTCCAGCATATCATCTTTGCTGAAACCTGCAAGCGCGCCTGACACATGGTCGCGTACCACGGTTTCGGTCTGCCCCGCCTCGCGTTGCGCCAACGTTTCGCCAACGCAAATGATCGGCCGAATCTGGTGAGCCAACGCGGCCTTCGCGCGCTTGTTCACGCCCTCATTGGTTTCGCCGAAATACTGACGCCGCTCGCTGTGGCCGACGATGGCGTAGCGCACGAACAATTCCTTCAGCATCGGTGCGGAGATCTCGCCCGTGAACGCGCCTTCCTTCTCCCAGTGCACGTTCTGCGCGCCGAGTTTGATGTTCGAGTTCTGCGACGCCGCGCTCGCCGCCGCCAGTGCCGTGAACGGCGGGCAGACGACCACCTCGACGTCCTTCACACCGTCCACTTCGCGCTTCAGCGCGTTGACGAGCGTGACCGCCTCGGCGGCGGTCTTGTACATCTTCCAGTTGCCGGCAATGATGGGCTTGCGATTTGTATTCATTTTTTGTAGCCGCGAGCCTGCTCGCGGCGTTCTTGTGAATGTCTACACTTCGCCGCGAACAGGTTCGCGGCTACAATTCATTTCTCAGACAGGGCGGCCACGCCGGGCAACTCGCGGCCTTCCAAAAACTCCAGCGACGCGCCGCCGCCGGTGCTGACGAACGCGACTTGCTTGTCCACGCCGGCCTTCTTCACGGCCTTCGCGCTGTCGCCGCCGCCAATGATCGACGTCGCCCCTTTGTTGGCCGCAACGGCCTTGGCGACTTCGAACGTGCCCTTGGAGAATTCGGGAATCTCGAAGATGCCCATCGGCCCGTTCCAGACGACGGTCTTTGCCCCGGCGATTTCCTTCTTGTATCGTTCGATGGTCTGCGTGCCGATATCGACTCCGCACCAGCCGTCCTCGATGCTCGGCCCGTCGGTGATGCGCGTCGTCGCGCCCGCTTCGGGTTTGGTCGCCTGCAGATGATCCAGCGGCAACAGGAACTTGCATGGTGGGACAGGCGTCCCGCCTGTCCTTCCTGGTGTATTGGTCAGGCGAGACGCCTGACCTACTTTTGCCAACAGATCCTTCGCAAGATCGAGCTTGTCGCTCTCTACGAGGGAGTTCCCCACCCCGTATCCCTGCGTCTTCAAAAATGTGTACGCCATCGCGCCGCCGATCAGGATCGCGTCGGCCTGCTTCAACAGGTTCTCGATGACCGCGATCTTGTCCGACACCTTCGCGCCGCCGAGGATGCAGATGAACGGCCGTGCCGGGTTCGACAGCGCTCCACCGAGGTATTTGAGTTCCTTCTCCATCAAGAAACCGGCGGCGCACTTGCCGCCGCGCTTCTTGATGATCTGCGCCACGCCTTCGGTGGACGCGTGGGCGCGATGCGCCGAACCGAACGCATCGTTGACGTAGAAATCGATCTGCTGCGCCAGTTGCTCGGAGAATTTTGCGTCGTTCTTTTCTTCCTGGGCGTAGAAGCGGAGGTTTTCCAGCAACAGAATGTCGCCGGGCTGCATGACGGACTTCGTTTTCTCGACCTTCTCTCCGATGCAATCGTCCATGAACGCCACGGGCCGCGACAGAATCTCCGCCAACCGCTGCGCCGCGGGCCGCAGGCTCTGTTTCGGATCGCGTTTGCCCTTGGGCCGACCGAGATGCGAACAAAGAATGACGCGCGCGCCGTTCTGCCACAGATACTCCAGCGTCGGCGCGGTCGCCTTGATGCGTTTGTCGTCGGTGATCGCGCCCTTCTCATCGAGCGGCACGTTGTAATCCACGCGCACCAGCACGCGCTGGCCGCGAAAATCTTTCAAATCGGTAATGGAAAGCTTCGCCATGTTCTCTCGCCTTGATGTTGCAACGGGGCGAACGCGAGACTAGCGAAACAAGCGCCCGCGAGTCAAATCGAAAAGGGCGGGAGAAAGTGGCGGCGGGCTGCCGACAGGTCGCGAACCATCAACCCGGTGGCGAGAAAGGAAACAAGTCTTGTAGCCGCGAAGCGTCTTCGCGGCCTTCGCCCGTTCCGTCGGATGGACGTCGCGCCAGTTCAGTCCCCCGCAAGCGTTCCGGAATCGGGCCGACGGCAACCGTCCACGGATGACATGGATGTCACGGATTGCGGGGGCGCGTCGGAAACCGAGACGGAGTAAACGCGCCTGTCGGGTTTACCCGTCACAGAGTCATGGCTTTGAGCAGGGCTGAACAGCGTTAGCTCTGGCTGAGGCGTTTCTTCGGCACGTCGAAGAGGAGTTGGTGCGCTTCGCAGAGGATGGCGGGCAGGCGTGAAGCAAACGGATTGCGCGCGACGGCGGCAAGAAGCCGCGACTCGTCCATCCGGTCGGCCATTTCGCCCGGAAACCAGTGGCCACCGTTACCGCTGAGCAGGTTGTAGCGCATCTTGCCCCAGTCAACGAGGTCGAGCGCCTTGGCAAACATCCACAGACGCAGGATCTCGACGACGTTGACCTGTCCCGGTGTGTCGAAGTATTCCGGCAATCCGTCGCGCCAATGTTCGCACCAGTCTGCGCCCAGCACGCGTTCCATCTCGGCGCGAATCCGTTTCTCGACGGGTGCGATCGTTTCGGGAATGCGGTCGTAGTAGTCCAGCGCGCGAATGTGTTCGTCGAAGTCGGACGGCTTGGCCGCGCCGCAACTCAGCGTGTGGACTTCGGGCCGCGCGAGGCAGTAAAGGTCATTGAAAATGATCGGCGTCAAGGGACGGCAAAGTTCGACCAGTTTCTTTGGCGACTCGTAGAGTTTGCCGCCTTTGTCGTTGGGGCTGATGAGGAGCACGCCCATGTCGCGGGCCGCTGCCGCTTCGACGGCCGGCCATGTCAGCGGGTTGACGAAATACCAGTGGAGGTTGACGTAGTCGAACTCACCCGTATTGATCGCTTTGAGAATCACGCTGGTCGGCGCGTGGGTCGAGAAACCAATGAACCGGGCGCGTCCTTCCTTCTGAATCTGACGAGCGACTCCGAGGCAGCCGCCGCGGCGAACACTGTAATCGAGCAATTCGTCATTGTTGATGCCATGCAGACCGAGAAGGTCAACGTACTCCAGGCGCAGGTAGCGCATCGACTTCTCAAACGTGTCGCGGAACTCGTTGGGATCGGCGACAGGCCCAACTTTGGTCTGCACGATCAGATGCTCGCGCGGCAGACGAGGCAACACGCAGCCAAGCTGCATTTCCGAAGTTCCGTAGCCGCGCGCTGTTTCGATGTGGTTGATGCCGAGTTCCGACGCCCGATGGATGATTGCTTCGACGTTGGCCTGGCCTTCGGCAGGGATTTCCTTCGGGTCAACGTCCTGCCATTTGTGCTGATACCGCATGCCGCCGCAAGTGAAGACGGGCATGTTCAAATCAGTCCTTCCAAATCGCCTATATTTCATGCGCCCAAGTGTAGCATTGCGGGAATAAGTTTGTGAAGCGGCAGCAGGGGCGGTTGAAAGCGCCCAGATTTTGCTGGTTGCCCAATCGCTGTCGCCGACAACGCCGTTGGTGGTCGTTCGAAATCCAACAGAATCGCTGATCTTGACAGCGATTGAAGCGGAGCGACGGGACGGCGAGAGCGGTTCGCCGTTGCCTTAAATGGTGCCGCACCGAAGGGGTGCAGCCGTCAGCGAGAGTGTCATGCCGTCCGAAGCTGCGCCGGTCTCGCCGCTCTAGCTCGGGGGCGCCAGCCGTCCGTGGCTGATGGTACCATTCGCCGAATTCGGGCAAAACGCAAGCAAGCCAAGCTGTGATCCCGGTCTTCGATCAAAACCTGTGCGCCAGTTGAGGCCCGCAGCGATGCGCAGCGGTCTGGCGCGGCAGCCTCGGAATCTGGAACCTGAGGGTTCGCAAATCGTTCAAAGCGGGGACCGATTCCTTCCAGACAATACCGCTAGCCTCTTTGGTTTGTTTTGCTGGTCCTAATTTGAAATCCGCAAGCGTTACTTTTCAAAATCGAAGATCCGCATCTTTGTCCCCTCTGAAGAGT
>JBEKFI010000136.1:0-7979 GCA_050013395.1 Verrucomicrobiia bacterium
GCTGCAACACGAGGAGACTTTGCTTGCGCAACGGTTCAAGGAGTATACTGCCTATCAGCAGCGGACGAAGCGGCTGATTCCATTCGTCTACTGACCTTATGACCGAGCCTGCACGCGAATTACAAAAGCGCACCCTCAGCTTCATTGCTCGCGGAATTCAGGAGCAGACGTCTGAATCCGAGTTCGATGAGTTGGCGACGGCAATCTTCGCGTTCCAGTTCGAGCGCAACGCGGTTTATCGCGCCTACTGCCAGCAACAGAAGCGCCCGCCACAGACGGTGCAGCACTGGAAAGAGATTCCCGCCGTGCCCGCGAGCGCGTTCAAAGAGTTTGCGCTGACGTGCTTTCCAATCGAGCAGGCGGTTGCCGAGTTCCACACGAGCGGGACGACCACCGAGAAATCCGGGAAACATTTTTTCAGGACACTCGCACTCTATGACGCGGCGATTCGAGCGAACTTCGCGGCACATCTTTTAGTAGCGCGGGCGTCCCGCCCGTTCAGTTCCGAGTCAACCGCGGAATACGGGCGAGACGCCCGCGCTACTCTTCCGCGGCTTCCGATGCTGATCCTGACGCCTTCGCCCGATGAATCGCCACACTCGTCGCTCGCGCACATGATGGGCGTTGTGGTGAAGGAGTTCGGCGCGCCGGAGAGCGGTTTTTACGTGGAGCGTGGAGCGTTGTGCGTGGAGCGGCTGGTGCGGGCCTTGCGAGAGGCAGAGCGGGCAAAGCAGCCTGTGTTTCTGCTGGGGACAGCGTTTGCGTTTATTCATTTGTTCGACCATTGCGGTGCCAACACCTTGAGATTTGAGATGGCGGAGGGCAGCCGGGCAATGGAGACAGGCGGTTTCAAGGGCCGGTCGCACGAGATACCAAAGACAGAATTGTACGAGATGTTTGAAACGTTTCTTGGCATTCCTCCGTCGCTGGTGGTCAACGAGTACGGGATGACGGAACTCAGCACGCAGTTCTACGATCAAACGTTACGCGAGGGCCGCCAGACCGACAGAAAAGCCGCTCCACCATGGTCGCGGGTGCTGATCATCGACCCGAACACTGGCAGGGAGGCGGATGAACACAAGCGCGGGATGATTCGGATCTGTGATTTGGCGAATCTGTGGAGCATGATGTGCATCCAGACGGAAGACTTGGGCATCGCCAACGGCAACGGCTTTGAAATTCTCGGGCGGGCGGTAGGCGCAGAGGTGCGCGGCTGTTCGCTGAACGCGGAATCGCTGCTAGCGATGTAGCGGCGCTTCCCTGCCCCGAAAGCCTGCCTCGTTCTACGTGGCCTTCGGGGTGAACGAAGCGCCATCGATGGAAACGGGCGAAAAGAGCTCTGCGCTTCACAGAAGCGCAGCTACACAAAGATGAGCGCAACGGTCGAACAAATTCAGGAAGCGTTGAACCGGACTTCGGAAGCTTGCGACCGCGTGTTCCAGCGCTGCAGCACGGACACGATCATTGGCGCGTTGGCGCAAACCGCTCGAAGCTGGCTCGAACCGAGCAATCCGTGGCGACAGCACGCCATCAAGCAAGCTCCATCAGCTAGCGGTTTTTCGAGCGCGATGGTGCGAGAGGCGGTCGATTTGACCTTCGAGGCGATCACTGAGGAAGCACTGGGCGAATCGCTCGACCGTGAATTGGGTGATCGTCATGTGCTCGACGAGTTTTGTCCGCGCGGGGGCATGCGGACGCAAGCCATCGGACCGCGACTGATCGTGCATTTTCTGGCCGGCAACGTTCCCGCACCGGGCATCGTGAGTATTTGTTGTGGGCTCTTGTTGAAATCAGCCAATCTCGTCAAAGTTTCCAGCCGCGATCCGGTATTCCCTCCCCTATTTGTCGAGTCCCTGCGGGCAGTTGACGCCGAGCTTGCCGATTGCGTCGCGGTGCTGGATTGGACGCGACAAGAACTCGTGTTGACCCGGGCTGCGCTGGCCGATGCCGATGCCGTGATTGCCTACGGTGACGACGAAACAATTTCGACGCTCCGACGGATGTCTCCATCGGAGGCCCGTTTTCTCGGTTACGGTCACAAACTCAGTTTTGCTGTGGTTGCCAAACAAGCGTTGACAGCGGACAATCTTCCGTCGTTGGCGGCGGCGGCGGCGTTCGATGTTTCGGTCTACGACCAGCAGGGATGCTTGTCGCCGCATGTGTTTTACGTGGAGGAGCGAGGGCAATTCGGTCCTCGCCAATTTGCCGAGGCTCTGGCCAAAGCGATGGCCGCGTACCAGTTGCGCGTGCCGCGCGGGCGACTTTCCACCGAGGAAGCCGCACAGATTGCCAAGCTCCGCGGCGCGTATGAGTTTCGGTCGGCGACAGACAAGACCGTTGCGCTGTGGCCGGGGCTGGCAAACGACCCGCCTTCGCTGAACGGCGAGCTACGGCGGGCAGGTTGGCTGGTCATCTACGAGGACGATCCGATGTTCACGCCCTCATGCCTGAATCGCGCGGTCTTTGTCAAACCCATCGAGCGATTGGAGCACGTTCCCGAACTGGTGCGACGGTTTGCGTCGAACCTTTCGACAGTAGGCATCGCGCCGTTGGACGAGCGCGCCATGGCATTGGCCGAGGAATTGGCGAACCTTGGCGTGAACCGCGTTTGTCCCATCGGCCAGATGCAGCGTCCGCCGCTAACGTGGCAGCATGATGGTCGGCCAAACCTGGCCGATCTGGTGCGTTGGACGGATTTGGGATAAGCCGCCCCGCTAGGACATCAGCGTCAGAAAGTTCCGCAGGATCTGCTTGCCGTTTTGCGTGAGAATCGATTCGGGGTGGAACTGCACGCCCCAGACCGGGAACTGCTTGTGGCGCACGCCCATCACCTCGCCTTCGGGTCTGGTTTCGGCGATGATATGCAGTGATTCGGGCATCGTGTCCCGCTTGATAATCAGCGAGTGATACCGCGTCGCGATAAACGGATTCGGCATCCCCGCAAACAGGGGGTCGCCGTTGTGATAGATCGGCGACGTCTTGCCGTGCATGAGTCGCTCGGCGCGCACCACTTCGCCCCCGAACACGTACCCGATGCATTGATGGCCGAGGCAGACGCCCAGCGTTGGTGTGGTCGGACTGAAAGTCTTGATAATGTCGTTGGATAATCCCGATTCGCGCGGTGAACAAGGACCGGGAGAGATCAAGATACGCTCAGGCTTCAGTTCCCGGATCTGGTCCAGTTCGATCTCGTCGTTGCGGAAGATGCGCATCTCCACGCCCAACTCGCCGAGGTACTGGACGAGGTTGTAAGTGAAGCTGTCGTAGTTGTCGATGACCAGCAACATTCTGCGGCGTACCGTAAGCCAATTCACTTTGTTCACCAAGCGAAAAAGGTGGCACGATTTTGCGCGGGGCGCCTCTGACACTACCACCGACATCGTCCATAGCCGATCGGGTGGTTGTAGCTGCGAGCCTGCTCGCGGCCTTTGTGATGGCCGATGAGGCACGACTTGCCGCGAGCAGGCTCGCGGCTACAATCCGGTGGTACTAACAAGATGCACCCATTTTGCGCTTGCGGCGCTTCGTATGCTGCGGCATTGTACTCGGCATGAACCAAGCACCGCCGCTGATTGCTCCGCAGCCCAAGCGCACGGGATGGATCGTGTATTCCGTGATCGTGACGTTCCTTTTGTTTTTGGCCGTTCTGGCAGGTTTTGTTCTGTTCGCGCTCGTATTCGGCGGGGGCGACCGAACTGCCGGCCTTGAAGCTCGCCGTGTGAAATACGAGGAGCGGTACCTCCAAGGCGACGCTGGCGCACGCAACAAGATCGCCGTCGTCTATCTGACAGGCGTTATCTCGGAAGCGGATGGCATGACCAGCGACCAAGGCATTGTCGGCGACATTAAGGATCAGATCGACCAGGCGCTGGAAGACAAACGCGTCAAGGCCATTATTCTACGAATCAACTCCCCAGGCGGAGAGGTCGTCGCTTCGGACGAGATCTACAGGGCGGTGGCGGCGGCGCGAGAGAAAAAACCTGTGGTCGCCAGCATGGAAACAGTCGGGGCGTCCGGTGCGTATTATGCCGCGATGGGCGCAAGCTACGTGATGGCGACGGACCTGACAATCACGGGAAGCATCGGCGTCATCCTGCAAAGCTTCACGTTCTCGGGGTTGATGGACAAGGTTGGTGTGAAGTCCTACACGTTCAAGTCCGGCGAATACAAGGACATCCTCAATCCCACACGCGAGCCGACCCCCGCCGAATCAAACCTTGTGCAGAACCTGATCATGGAAGTTTACGACAAGTTCATCGGCATCGTCGCCAAGGAACGGAAGATGGACGTGGAAGAACTGAGGTCAGGTTTGGCTGACGGCCGGATCCTTTCCGGCAAACAGGCCAAGGAAGCCGGCTTCGTTGACGGGCTCGGTTACTTTGACGACGCGGTGGAGAAGGCGAAGGAGCTGGCGAACATCCGTGAAGCCAGAGTGATTCGCTACATGGCGCCGTTTTCGCTGCGCAATCTGCTGAGGTTTTTGGGGTCGAATGATCGAACCAAGATCGAGCTTCAACTCTCGCCGACCACGTTCAAGCTTGAGAGCGGGAAACTGTATTTTCTTCCCGCCTACATGTTCCAGTAGCGACTAGCCCGGATTATTCACGATGCGCTTAAACAACCCACAGTGTGTCACTGCTCGAACCCTCACCTTGACCCTCTCCTTTGGGAAGGGAGAGGGGAGATCTCCTCGCCCCGCTTGCGGGGAGAGGATTAAGGTGAGGGGTTGCCGGACGTTTCAGGTGGTTCATGAATAGGTCAGGCTAGTGCTCTGACAAGGTTCGTCTGATGTGTAGCCGCACCCTTCAGGGTGCGCAGGCTGAAGCCTGCGTCCACAGAACTGGCCATCAAATCGACTGTGACAGAGCACTAAGGTTTCTCGGGCTGGTCAAGGTTGTCCACTTTACCGCCCCAGGAAATGATCGTGGCCTTGCCCTTCTCCGCTTCGGCCATCGCTTTGTCGCCAGCTTTCAGGTAGTACATCGAAAGACCCGTGTGCGCTAGCATATCGTTGGGATTGATTTCCACCGCCCGTTTGCCAGCGTTGATGGCTTCCTGAATCTTCCCCGCACGAAGGTATAGGCCATGCCTTGGTCGTAATACTCTTCCTTGGTCATCCCTTCCTTTGGAGTGCGGTGGTTTGACACCGCTTTCCGTCGGGCACGGCTTGACGCGCCATCTTTACCGCGGGGCAAGCCTCGCGAAGCAAAGCTGCGTCAACCCCGCTCAGAGCGTGATCAAGCCGCAGCACTCCGAAAAAGCTGCAAAATCGCCTCCACCAACCCGGGAATCGTGTGCACCTTCGCTTCGACCGCGACAGGCAACCCCTTCGCCACCGCGGCTTGCGTGGTCTGCGGCCCGATGCTGACAAACCGCATCTTCGGGAACTTTTCCGGCAGCGCCGCCACGTCGATCAGTTCACAGAAATTCGCGACGGTGGACGAACTGGTGAATGTCACCATGTCCGCCCCTTCGCTCAACAACCGCGCGCGATGACCGTTCCGATCCTCTGTGTCGGGTACGGTTTGGTACGCATCGAGATCGTCAACGATCCCGCCAAGTTCCTCGATCCCTCGGGCAAGACGCTCATCGGCCAGGTCTGCCCGTGGCAACAGAAACTTCAAATTCTCGCAATCCACCGATTCCCTGAACTCGGCCAGCAACGCCTCGCTTGTAAACTCGGCAGGCTGCAAATCGACGGCTAAATGAAGATCCGCTAGTTTCTGCGCGGTGACCGCGCCAATGGTCGCTACCTTCACGCCGCCGAGATCGCGCACGTCGCTGTGGCATTGGAAAAACTCACGGAAAAACGCGTCCACGCCATTCGGGCTTGTGAACACCAGCCAATCGTACGTGCCCATGCCTTTGATCGCTTCGCGCAGCGGCCCGATTTTTTTCGGAGGCTTGATGGAAATTGTCGGAATCTCAAGCACGTCCGCACCCAACTCCGTCAACTGCCGCACCAGTTCGCTGGCCTGCTCGCGGCTGCGCGTCACGACGATCCGCTTGCCGAACAGTGACCGACGCTCAAACCAGTTGAGCTGCTCGCGCAACCGCGCCACTTCGCCAATCACCGTCACCGCGGGCGGCTTGAACCCTGTGCGCTCGGCAACTTCGCCGATGCTCGCCAACGTGCCCTGAATCGTTTGCTGTTGTCCCGTCGTGCCCCAGCGGATCATTGCCACTGGCGTCTCCGCCGGGCAACCGTACGAAATCAATTCACCAGCGATTTTGCCGATGCGCTCGACCCCCATCAAGATGACGCGCGTGCCCTGAAACTCGGCCACCTGCTTCCAGTTCACAGTGGCGCGGGCGTCCCGCCCGTGATCCGGGAGACAGGCCTCTTGCGCCTCCATCGTTGTCTCCGGCGAGCAAGATGCCCGTCCTACTTCTTTCGTCGGATCTTCGTGGCCCGTCACGACCATGAACGCCGAGGCGAAGTCGCGGTGCGTCACGGGGATTCCCGCGTAGGCCGGCGCGGCAATCGACGAACTGATCCCCGGCACAATCTCGAATTCAATCCCAGCCTTCTGCAATTCCTGCGCTTCCTCGCCGCCGCGTCCGAAGACAAACGGATCGCCGCCCTTCAACCGTGTGACGATTTTGCCTTCGCTCGCCTTGGCCACGAGCAGCGCACTCGTCTCGTCCTGTGTCAGTGTGTGCTTCTTCGGGCTCTTGCCAGCAAAAATCAATTCCGCGTCAGGACGGGCATATTTCAGCAACGACGGATTGACCAGGTTGTCGTAGAGAATCACGTCGGCCTTCTGGATGCATTCAACGCCGCGCAAGGTGATCAACCCCGGATCGCCCGGTCCCGCCCCGACCAAATATACTTTGCCTCTTCGTTCCATCTGTCGCTCAACTCTATCGCGGCCTTTCCAGTCCGCCAAGCGTTAACTCGGCAAAACCGACCGACCGCGGCGGGCAGGATTTTAGGCTTGAGTTTCGGGCGGCGAAACGAGTAAATGCCAAGGTTGCGAGACTGCTGTGGCGGGGGGAAGGTCCCAGCCGCTGACAGCAGGCTCAGGTGAGATACAATGAGATCTGCGACCCAACCACTGCGGGGTCGATTTTTCTCCCGACCCCAACCCCTGTGCGAACTCGCTGCCACTCCTCACCGCTCCACAATCCGTCAACCAACCGGGAGGCTCACCATGGCACGACCATCATTTCTGCGCTTCAATAGCTCGAGAACAAAGGTGCGGCTGCAAGAAAGCGGGCAAGACGCTCGTTGCCGACGTGCTGACCGACGTGGTGGTGAAATGATAAACCGAATTCAAACGGAAAATGCTGGAGGGAGTAAAACATCATGAAGACCACGAGATTCGTTTGGATCATACTGTTGTCAGTAGCTGCGGTGCTAAGTGCGCTCGCGCAAAACAGTCCGCAGGAACAACAGCAACCGCTGACGCCGCTCAAGAAAGTGTTAAATCCCAACGGGACGCTGAACCCCACGAACGGTTTCAGCGGCAGTCTGGATCCTGCCGGCTGGCAGATGGTGACGGAGGAGAACGGGCAGCCCCGGTTTGTCCGCACGAGCGCCATTTCTGCCACCGCTGCCTCTGAGTCCGGAGATGAAAACTGGGATGATCGGTTTGCCTTGGGTGTGGACACCAACGTTTACGCCATTGCGGTAAGCGGGAGCGACATATATGTGGGTTTCTTCGGTAAGGGTACCCAAGTCAGCGCTGGCTACATCGCGAAGTGGAACGAGAGCAGTTGGTCGGCACTCGGCAGCGGCGTGGGGGGCAGTTCTCCTTATGTCTATGCGTTCGCAGTCAGTGGCAGCGATTTGTATGTGGGAGGAAACTTCACGACGGCTGGCGGGGTGAGCGCCTACAGTATCGCGACGTGGGACGGGAGCCACTGGTCGGCTCTGGGTAACGGCGTGAACGGCGCTGTCGAGGCGTTGGCAGTCAGCGGCAGTGATGTGTATGTGGGGGGTAGTTTCACCGTGGCCGGCGGGATCAGCGCCAACA
>JBEKFI010000137.1:0-7940 GCA_050013395.1 Verrucomicrobiia bacterium
ACACCAACGCCGGTCGCGGCAAACGGCAACGCGGCGTCAAGCCGCCGCACTCCACAGTGGGAAGCGGGGCGTGGGCCTCACACAAGGTCCGTATTCTCCGCGCTTCTGTGGTTACTTCAACACACGTTCGCGGCGGAGAGTCTCGACGATCTGGCGGGAGGCTTTGCTTTTGTTGAGAGTGTAGAAGTGCAGGCCGTGGACGTTGTCGGCGAGAAGTTCCCGGCATTGGGCGGTGGCCCAGTTGACGCCGTATTGGATAACGGCGTCGGGGTTGTTGGCGATGGAATCCAGTTCGCGCTGCATCTCGGCGGGGATGCTGGCGCCGCACATGGTAGTGAACTTTTTGATCTGCGCGGCATTGGTGACGGGCATGATGCCGGCGATGATCGGGACGGCGATGCCGATGGCGCGGGCACGTTTGACGAAGTTGAAGAAATCCTCGTTGTCAAAGCAAAGCTGCGTGATGGCGAAGTCGGCGCCGGCGTCCACCTTCTCTTTCAGATGTTGCAGATCCGTCTCGAAGTCGGGTGCTTCGGGATGTTTTTCAGGATAACCTGCGCAGCCGATGCTGAAGGTGTCGCCAAAGCGGGCGCGGATGTGGCGGATGAGGTGCACGGCGTTCTTGAAGTTCGGAAACCAACCTTCGGGCGGTTCGGGTTGGCCCCGCTCGGATCGGGGCTGGCCGACGGGGCGGTCGCCGCGCAGGGCGAGGACGTTTTCGATGCCGTTCAGCGCGAAGTTTTCCAGCACGTTGTTGATGTCCTGCAGCGTCTGCCCGACGCAGGTAAAATGGGCCATCGTTTCCAGGCCGAATTGTTGTTTGATCTTGAGGGTGACCTCCAGCGTCCGCGCCCGGGTGCTGCCGCCGGCACCGTAGGTGCAGGAGGTGAACGAGGGGCGCAGTTCGCGCAGACGTGAGAGCGTTTCCAGCAAATGGCTCATTGCCGCGTCGTCCTTGGGCGGATAGAACTCGAAGGAAATTGTTGGTCGCGTACTCTTGAGGATGTCGCGGATTTTCATGTCAGCGAAGACGCAGCGGCTGATTCAGTCGGGAGGGTTTGCTGGGTTTACGGTTCTTGTTCATGGATTCGGCGATTTTTGTTCGTGCAAACCGTGGCGTGCGCGCATAGAGTTAGCAACCGTTTGCGACTTTGGCAACCAATTTAGGAGACCGCGCTCATGGAGCCACGCGAGATTTGCATCGGGCACAGCCCTGACCCGGATGACGCGTTCATGTTCTACGCGTTGACCCACGGCAAGATCGACACATGCGGACTGACTTTCACGGAAAAGATCGAGGACATCGAAAGCCTCAATCACCGCGCCGTGGAGGGCGAACTGGAAGTAACGGCGTTGAGCGCCCATGCGTACGGCTACGTGATGGACAAGTACGCGCTGTTGCCCAACGGCGGAAGCTTCGGCGACCGTTGCGGGCCGATTGTCGTCGCGAGCCGGCCCATGGGTGTCGGTGAGCTGGCGGATTTGCGCATCGCGGTGCCGGGCACGATGACCAGCGCCTATCTGCTGTTAAAACTGCTGTTGATGAATTTCAGGTTTGAAGTTGTGCCGTTCGATCGCATCATGGACGCCGTGAAGAGCGGTGAAGCGGACGCCGGTCTGCTGATTCACGAAGGACAACTGACCTACCAGCAAATGGGTTTGCACAAGATCGTGGACTTGGGCGACTGGTGGCACGCGGACACGGGGTTGCCCGTACCGTTGGGCGTCAATGCTGTTCGCAAAGATTTGGGGAAACAACTGATGCGCAAGATCGCGGACTTGCTGCACGAGAGCATTCAGTACGCGCAGACTCATCGTGAGGAAGCAGTCGCGCACGCGATGAAATACGGTCGCGGGATGGATGCCGCGATGACCGACCACTTCGTCGGGATGTACGTCAATCCGTGGACGTCGAACATGGGTGAGAAAGGGCGCGAAGCGATTGCGCGCCTGCTGACTCGCGGTTACCACGCGGCGCTGTTGCCGCGCCCGGTACATCTGGAGTTCGTCGAGTAATGGTGCTTGCAGGGTCAACGAAGGGCGCCACGCGTGAGACGTAGCTGGCGAATCCCATTCCGATGGCAGATGCTGTTGCCGTGGCTGATGGCAACGCGCGTCGCCTTTGCCGGATGGGAATTCACCCCTCCCGGCGATCCGAATCGGAACTGGGCCGCCAGCGTGACCTCGGGCGGCTCGTACGACGACAACTTCAACAGCACGGAGATTAACCGTCAGGCCGGGTTACGCTATAGTTCGGATCTCGTGCTCCGCGCCAACATTCCGCTGGAACGGCTTTTCATGGGTTTGACTTATGATTATGGAGTCCAGTATCCACGCGACCTCTACCTAGGAGGTGTGAACGAATCCCATAACGTCAATTTCTCCGCGAACTACACATTCAGTCCGCGTTTAACCTTGAGTCTCAACGAGAATTATGTCAGTTCCATTCAACCGCAGCTCGTGCAAACGCAAGCCGGTGTGCCGATCACGGTCGTGCAAGCGGGAGACTACGTTTACGACAATGTGGGGGGCAATTTAAGCTACGCCTTGACGCCGCGCTGGAGCCTTGGTCTCAATGGCAATTGGGACATCTGGAGATATGCGGTGTCGGTCGTCGCCAGTAACAACGACCGTGAGGATTATCAGATGACGCTGTCCGCGCTCTACATGTTGGACCAGCGCACCACTGCCGGGATCAACTACCAGTACGGACAAAACGTTTTTACCTACCCCGGCACCAACAACGCCCTGAACGCGCAGTGGCACACGGCGTATCTGTCGGTCGTGCGGAGATTCAATCCGCGTTTGTCCCTGCAATTAAACGGCGGTTACACGATCCGCGAGTCTGAGGACGGCAGCATGGGCACCGCCCCATCGGGG
Organism: Verrucomicrobiia bacterium; assembly: GCA_050013395.1. Taxonomy (GTDB): domain Bacteria; phylum Verrucomicrobiota; class Verrucomicrobiia; order Palsa-1439; family Palsa-1439; genus JBEKZD01. The sequence continues at coordinate 2,881 of JBEKFI010000137.1, forward strand.
TCTGGATCACTCGCTTACAACTACGGTCCGGGCAGCACCATCTCGCTGATCCTCGGTCACACGTTGACCGAGGGCAGCACCGCCGGATTGGGGTTCACTCGCCAGTTCAACGCTTCGGAAAACACAAGCGTGGCCTTCCAAATCAACCATCGACTCACGGCGCGGCTGCGCACTATGGTTGACGCGTCGTATGTCTTCAGTACGTTCTTGATTCCGGTATCTGTGTCCTCTCTCAGTGGGCAGGACGAATCACTCACCGGCCACATCGGCGTCAGCTATGCGTTTAGAGACTGGCTGTCGGTCGGTCTGGATTACTACTATACGCGTTATACCCAGTCGATATCAGGCATACCAGGTATCCCCAACTTTACTTTCGATCGCAATCAGGTCAGCCTAGGGCTGAGTCTGACCTACTAAGACCGACTGATGCTACGATTACTCTCCCAATTTTCATCTGACGGCTAAACATAAAGCAGTGTATCCGCCCTGCTGCGAGAAGGCAAGGCTGCAGAAGAGGGCTGGCCGGCATGGCGGATACACTGCAGTTGGACTGAGCCGCTTTGTGCGGACCAAGTCGTCGCAATAGAAGACCGCTGCCTGACCAGGCGTGACGGCGCGCTGCGGTTCGTGCGTGCGGACGCGGATGTTCATTGTCGCTACCTTCCGCGCTTCTACCACAACGTTCACATCCGGGGCGAGTTCCTTCTCGGTACCGGAGTTATGGATAGCGCTATCCATAATCCGCGCACCTTCAAAACCCGCTCGCTCTCTCCTGCCCGACGTGCCACAAGTTTCTCCAGGCGAGCGAAGTCGACTGATGCAGGTTGATTACGTTTTGACTCTTGACTTCGCCATCTTTTTTCTCAACCATACCTCGCAGGCACCCCGTGAAAATCTCTCACGTCGCCGCTTTGGTTCTGAATCTATCTTGTGCGTGGGCGTCCCCCGTCGAACAGGGCCAGTCACTCGCGTCCCCGATACGCATCGACCACGATGGTCTCAAGAAGCTCTCCTGGCAGCTTTCGTGTCAGGCATCGACATTCCATGAACTCACGGTCATCGAAATGATCGACCTCCTTCATGTGAACGATTTTCATCACATCGAGCTGTCACCCGGCCAGGTGCTTTCGCCGGACCACAAAGACGTCAAGGCCGGCCACGGCATGGCTCCTGAGTATATCGACGCGCTGAATGCGAAGTTGAAGCAGGTCCGCATGGACATTGTCAGCTACAGCGTCGCGGAACTCGGCAATGACGAGGCCGAGGCCCGCAAGGTCTTCGAGTTCGGCAAGGCGCTCAAACTGAAGAATATCGTCTGCACACCTTCCAAGGATTCGCTGGAAATGCTCGACAAACTCGCGACCGAGTACAGGATCAACGTCGCCATCCTCAATCAGCCGCAATCGTCCCAATACTCGGACTGCGATGCGCTTCTGAAGGCCATCGAAGGCCGCACCAATCGCATCGGCGTTTGCGCCGACATCGCCGAATGGCGCCGCTCCGGCCTCAACCCCGTGGAGTGCACCAAGAAGCTAAACGGCCACGTCGTCGTAGTCCGCCTCAAGGATGTTAATGGTCAGAAGCAAGCCGCCGACGTTGCAGACGTTCTGAAAGAGCTTAAGGACCAGAACTTCAAGGGAGTTTTCTGCGTCCAGACCGGGCGCGGCAGCGGACAGGAATTGATCAAGAATCTCGCGGCGGTGGTCAATGGCTTCTCCGATGTGGTGACCAAGCTTGCGGCAGGAGGCGAGTGATGAGCGTTTTGTCGAATAGCATTTAACAGATGATTGGAGGGCCACGCTTTGTCTTGGCGCGATCGCACGGACGCGACGGAGCGCGTCCCTCCAAAGATGACAATTGCACGTCGCGAGGGGCGGCGTGCGGTTCGGTTCAACCAAGAGGAGACAACATGATGAGCTACGGCAAACTGACGGTGGTACTGGCGTTCACGCTGGCGTTGATGGGCTCGGCGCGCGCAGCGGATATCACGGGCAAATGGACGACGCAGTTCGACAGCCCGGTCGGCGTGCAGAAGTACACATATGATTTCAAGGTCGATGGCGAGAAGCTCACCGGCAAGGCGATGGGCGATGTGGGCGGGGAAAAACGGGAGTCGGAGATCAAAGAAGGCAAGGTGACTTCGAACGAGGTCTCGTTCGTCGAGATGCTCAAGTTCCAGGATCAGGATATCCGGATCGAGTACAAGGGCAAAATCTCCGGCGACGAAATCAAGTTCACGCGCCAGGTCGGCGACTTTGCCACGGAGGAAATCGTCGCGAAGCGAGTAAAGAAATCGGATCAGAAGCCTTCTGCCGCCAAGCCCTAGGAGAATGCTCGTCGGTCAGCAGACGAACTTCACCACATTCGATAGCATATTTCACAAATTCACGCGGCCTGAGCACCGAACTGACGGTCAATGACTCACTCAGCCGTCGACATGGTCTCCGCCGTGGGCCGGCGCGACAGGCCGCCTGCGCGCCATAGCTTCCGGCCGCCGCAGCCAATGCTGCTTCCGCCTTCGCGTGAGTGCCGTAGCTCCCGCCTGCGCGAAGCCCGCTTCGGCGGGCGAAGGCAGGTCGGCGGAGGCACTTGGCGGAGGAGGCTCGGCGGCGGCGCGAATGTCGCTCTCACCGGTTGAAGCTGGTTTTGTCAGGTGCTCTTACGAGGTTACTTGTTTGCGTTGCTTCGCGAGGTATTGATCTCGGCGTAGCTGGCAGTCAACGCGTTGCCCTGCTTCTGGTTGATCTGCACCTTCCGCAATTCAACGCCCTTGGCGTCCTGGATGATCATTCCATTGTCCGCGGCAATCCGGACGTTAATCGAGGACGACGTTCGAGACCGGCATTTCTGGAAGGCCAACGATGTCGCCGGCTGTTTTTGCTCCGACGGCGGTGACATTGATGATGCGGACATCGCGCACGATGGGCGTGGTGGCGGTGATGGGTTTGGCCTTTCTGTTCGCCGCGCCGCTCTTGTCGAAGTAATACATGTTGATCGTGATGGGTGTGCCGACGTTTTTCATGGTGATGTCGCCGTAGGTGACGTGTTCGACGACGGCGCCGCGGTCGCGCGCCGACTTGATGCGGATCCCGTTGGTCGTGTCCTCGAACGTGCACCTCTGCACGGTGATATTGCGGATGCCGCTGCCCAGATTGCTGCCCACCGACACCCCGTGCCCGTGCTTGAACGTGCAGTCCGTCACCAGCACGTTCTCCAGCGGCGGAGCGCCTCGGCTGGACTTGAACGCGACGTTGTCGTCCCCGACGTCGATGAAGCAGCGACGAATCAAAACGTTGCGGCTGTTGGAAGGATCGATCGCGTCGGTGTTGGGCGAGTCGGGCGGCGCAATGAACCACCTGAAACGTCCGGCAACCCCTCACCTTAATCCTCTCCCCGCAAGCGGGGCGAGGAGATTTCCCCTCTCCCTTTCCAAGGGAGAGGGCCTGGGTGAGGGTTCGAGTTGTGACAGACTGTCGAGCTTTCAAGCGCATCGTGAATAAGTCAGGCTAACAAGCGCGCGCAGAAAGCATTTTGTGATTGACACACCTGCAAGCGATACTGTATGCAAGGGAACTTATGGTGGGGAAAGCGAGCGGTTTATCGGTTCGGTGATTGTGGAGTTCGGTCTCTTGCGCATTTTGTGGTTGACAATCAGAGGAGCAGTCTAGTATATTGTGGGTAGTTTGGAAGTTTTAGCGCGGTGGTGGAGGAGCAGGCACGAAAATGGCTCAGATGCGAGTAGTATGTCAGATCAAGAAAGTTTCAACGCACTCAAACTGTTCCTCAGCCAACAGTATTCCAGCGGTGCTTCGCTGCCCCAGTTTGGATCGCTGCAGGAGTGGCAGCATTTTTTGCATAGTGTAGGCGGATGGTTTGGAACCAAAAATCAATTAGTCGGGAAATGCGATTAGCGAAAGGAGCGGGGGATATGAAGGTCAACCAACGTGGTGAAGGCAGCGGCCGTCAATCGTCACCGGTCGTCTTGTGGACAATCATTCTGATGGCGGTGGGCTTGTCGCTATTATTCAGCGGCGCGGCGCAAGCGCAACTTAGCTTTACCAATGTGGCGTCGGGGAAATGGACCGTCAGCACCGTATGGGGTGTAAACGCGCCCGACGGTGGTTCCAACGATTATACAATCGTGTTTACTAATACATTGCCCGACCTGAGCAGCAATAATCTCGCCAACCCCTTCCAGTTGAACCAACTCATTTTCGCGCCCCCGGCCCAGCCGGTGACCCTGTCTAGCAACGGCTTGCAGTTCTCCTTTTCCACTAGCAACGGCACGCTGCCACAGGTGCTGCAGAATTCGACGAATGACATGACGATCAACGTCAACATCGGCCTCGACACCAATATAACCTTCGCGGGCACCGGGTCGGGCGGGGTGACCGTGAACGGCGCGATCAGTGGGTCGTACCGGCTTACCAAGAGCGGCAGTTACATCTTGACTTTGACCACCAACAACAGCTACAGCGGCGGCACGGTGATCAACAATGGCGCGGTGGCGTTCACTGCCACCAACCGAGCTCCCCAGTCGGGTACCATCACCGTCAACAGCAGTGGCTCTGTCTGGTTCCAAGACGGCAATGTCCCCCCGCAATTGGATAAGTCCAGCGCCGGAGGCTTGGCCGTCGGAACTGGCGCCGGGAGCACGAACTACGACTTCTCGACGTCAGGTTTGTCGAACATGGCCCTCGTTGCGGCCCAGACCCTGACCAACGACTATCCTTTGACGCCGTCCGGCAATGAGTACAGGATCGGCGCGTTGTCGGGCACCACTTTTACTTACACGAATCAGCTCACCGGTGCGTATAGTCTGAATATCGGTCCGGGAGGCGGTACGGTCGTTCTCACAAATTTCAGCAACACCTTCACCGGCAGTACGACGATCCGCGACGGCACGGTGCTGCTCATCATAGCGGACAACAACATCGGTGCGGGCAACACCAACTTGATTCTGTCCAGCGGCGGCACGCTGTGGGTGGCCGGTAGTTTCACATTGAACAATCGACCTGTGACCGTGAATGCCAGCGGGGGCGGGATCAACGTTGACGGCG
>JBEKFI010000138.1:0-7919 GCA_050013395.1 Verrucomicrobiia bacterium
GCCATCAATCGGCACGCCGCGCTTGCGATATTCCGTCACAACATCAATCAACTCCTTCTGGCTGGCGTACCGCTCCTTGCACTGCCAGAATCCCCACAGCCACCTGCCCATCATCGGCGCCGCGCCCGTCAGTTCGCGGTAATCCCGAATCACGCCATCCGCCGTGGGACCGAACATGAAATAATAATCCACCGCCTTCCCCGTCTCCGATGTCCACCGCACAACTCCCACACTGCCTTCCACGCCGACATCCACATCCGTCACCGCCGGGTTGTCCCAGAGCACGCCGTAGCCTTTGCTCGACACCAGCACCGGCACGGCCACTTCCATGTTCTGCTGCTGCAAATGAACCGTCGTCCCGCGATAATTCCAAATCCCGCCCTGATGCTGCCCCAATCCGTAAATCCGTTCCCCGGACGCCAGGACAAACGATTGCCGCACGCTTGTTCCGCCAACCTCCTTAACCGGTGATGGCGCGAACTCCCGGCCGCCTTCCGCCTCCTGAAAAATTGGCTTGTCGTTCAAATCATAGAAACTCACCGCGCCGGTCTTTCGATCCACCCGCGCCCGCAGAGCCGGGGTCTCCAGCGTCACAGCTTCCGGCTTTTCACGCAGCTTCCACTTTGATTTACCCGGCTTCCCAACCACGCTCAGGCTCTTGTTGACGGGCAATTCAGCCGTCGGCGCATACGTCACCCGGATCACCCGATCCGACCACACCTGCAATCGTATTGTCCCCGACTGCATCGTCAGCGCCACGCCATCAGATCGCTTCTGCACCTTGGTGACAGGCATGGCCTCCGCCCAGGCGTAAAGGCCCGTCAGGCCGAAAACCCCGCACGCTAACGCAAGGGAATGAACTGATCTCTTCATTGAGGTACTTTTACATGCCTTGCTGTTCGGTTTACCTTGCCAGAACGCCTTTGATCTTTAGCGCGACGGCATAATCGCAGGGTTGGTTGGCGGGCATCTTGACCGTCAGTCCTTTCTCGTCCTGTGACCAATCCAAATTGCCCTTGTAGCCGAGCAGCGACACGCTTGTGATTTTGTGGCCGGCCAACTGGCGAGAGTTTGTCGCCAGAGATTTGATGACGGCGGCCTTTTCACCGGGCCAGCCCAGCAGGAAAGCGTAGAGCGTTCGTCCTTTGGTCGTAAAGCGGACGTCCTCGGCGGTGAAGGGCTTGGCGTTTCTCTCGCCGAACATGCCGCCTCCCACCTGCGTCGGTCCCTCGCCGTAGATTTTCCACGGCCGCGTGCCGAAGATCGCTTCGCCGTTCACGTCCATCCATTTCGCCATGCCCTGGAGGAAGGCGATCTCATGATCGTCAATCGTGCCGTCGCCGCGCACCGGGATGCTGAGGAGAAGATTGCCGTTCTTGCTGACGATATCGACGAGCATGCGCACCACCTGGGCGACGGTTTTGTATTTGTTCTGCTCGGCAATGTCGCGGCTGTAATGCCACGAACCGATGCAGGTGTCGGTTTGCCACGGCTCGGGACGGATGTCGGTGGCGACGCCCCGCTCGATGTCCTCGACCACTGCGGCGCGATGGCCGGGTGTCATTTTCTTGGCGGTAAGCACGGCATCGAGTTTGCCGCCGGTCCACTTCCGGTTGGCGTTGTAGTAGTCCGCGGCGATGTCGAGGCCGGCCTGGCCGAGCGGCAGTTCCGTGTCGTCAAAATAAACGAGGTCGGGGTGATACTTGTTGATGAGGTCCTGGCAGCGGAGGAACCAGTTCTCGGTAAACGCCGGATTATTCGTCGGCGGCGTTTCGGTCCAGATCCGGTCATTCTTGTTGTGCCAGTCTTGGACGGCCTTGATGCCCTTGATGCCGTCCGGAATCACCATGTTCGGCCCGGTATAGAGTTCCTGTGGATCGAGTCCTTCCCACCATTTGCCTTTGCCATCGGCCCTGGTCAGCGTGAACGCGTCGTAACGCACCCCGGCGAGCGGACCTTCGCCGTCGTAACCATACGCCGTTTGGAACCAGTGCCACGCGTGGGCCGAATGGTTGCTGACGCCGAAGCGCAGGCCGTTCGCGCGCGCGACCTTTGCCCACGTGCCGACGATGTCCTTGTGCGGGCCGACGTTGACCGAGTTCCACGCGTGATACTTCGAGTTGTACGCGTCAAAGTTATCGTGATGATTGGCGAGCGCGACAAAGTATTTCGCTCCGGCACGCTTGTAGAGCGCCATCAATTTCTCCGGGTCCCAGTGCTCGGCGCGCCAGAGGTTGTCGATCTCCATGAAACCGAACTTCGACGGATGACCGTAGTGCGCGACGTGGTAGTCGTAGTCTTTGTCGCCCTGAATGTACATCCGGCGCGCGTACCAGTCCCCCTGCTCGGGCACGCACTGCGCCGACCAGTGCGCCCAGATGCCAAACTTCGCGTCGCGGAACCAATCCGGACACTGGTAGTGCTTCGTCAACGACTGCCAATTCGGCTGAAACGGCCCACGGGCGATGCGGTGCTTTGGCGGTTTGTCCTGGCCGCCGGCGGCCGATGCCAGCGCGGCTGCCAAGACGACTCCGAACGTGATGAATTCCTGACGCAATTGCTTCATGTAAATCCAGTATTGCCAGATGTCCATGCTGAACATCTGCCAAATCCATACGGCATAGGGCTAGTGCTGCCAGCCCATGAACGCCCGGTTCTTCCGCCCCAGCTTCGAGTAGTCCGTTGCCGCCTTCTGAATCCCGAACGCTTGTGGCCAATCGCCTGCGGCAGAGTTGCAGCCATCGAGAAACACGGATTTCAAGTGCTGGCACGGAGGCTTCACGGCGGCGAGTGCCAGTAGAAGATCAGATTGCTGGTGACGCCGGAAATCTCAATTACTTCGAATTGTTGCTTGCCGAGAAGGGCATCAATGAGACCCTTTCCAGCCCACTCAACCCGAAAAGAATCCGGTAGAGTCAGCGGAGTGGCTGGGTGCTTCGGGTGCTCTGACCAGTAGAAATCGGCTGGATCAAGCCCGAAAAACGGCGATGTTCCATTCAAATGACGACTGACTTCGGGTGGATAGAAATTCCTATCCCGGAACCCGAGGTTATGAAAGAATTTCAAAGCAATCTGCAGTGCCTGTTTCTCGTTTAACGAGCACTTCTCTTGCGACATTTCTTTCAACCGCTGTGGATTCTCCACTTCAAGGACACAAATCGGGCGCTCATGGAAGTCGTTAAATTCTCTCAGCTTTCCGAAAGATATTTCAAAGAGATATCTGTCATCAATGTTGAGGAAAGGTCGAATTCCTTTTCCCAGAATTTGTTTGGTGCGTTCATCGGGAAGGCGAAGTTTCGCGTGTTGTTCCAATGGCCCATTGATTTGAGCGCCAATCGCTTTCAGCATCGGCTCGCAAATTCGGAGCGCCTCTTTCAGCTCGATAGAGGGTTGTTCCTCTGGCGGCGGTTTGGGCAGAAACGCCGTAAGCACCTTCTCTGCGAAAGTCTCCGACCATCTAGTGTCGGAAAAGTAAACCAAGTGCCTCGTTGTGCCCGAAATAACAAACTCAACCTTCGGCGGCACCGCTAGTTCTCGTGAGCTTCCTTTTTGGAACCATCTCACGCCGTAGATGGGTATCAGGAGAAAGTCTTCCGGATTACCTGGGTTCGGTATCCAGCGCGACCGCTTGGCCTCAGGCGGGTCGAAATCCTTTTCGCTGTATCCGAGTCTCCGAAAGATGCGTGTGGCCATTTCCAGTGCATCTGTCTCCGTTATTGAACAAGGTTCTCGCGACCACTTGACCATGTCCGCAGGATCGAGCCGGTTGAGCCTACGGAAAATGTTTTCATTGCGATCGGCGAATTCTTCCATCTTGCCCCTCCAGTATGAGAATCGGTATCTGCCTTGAATCACGCCTTGGACCCGGCCATGCTCCGGTTCGACGATCTGCTCGGAGACCATCTGCTCGGTCAAAGGCCGTCTGATTTCTATCTCGGCATTTGTGCAGAACGCCTCGAGGGCCGGGAGCACTTGGGAAACACTCAGCGTAGTTGCCAAGATAACCGCAAGCATATTCATTCTCCCCAAGTAAATTTCTCTTTCACTTCATTGTCTCGTTACCGCCACGACCGCCGGAGCTGCTGCGCGGCCGAGCCCTGCCAGAGTAAGAACTGCAGGATTATTGCGCAACCACTTTCAGCGGCAACCGGAACCGGATATCATCCGACGCTGCGCCGACGAGAAGTTCGTATCGGCCGGGTTCGACGACGTATTGTTTCCGGGCCGTGTCCCAATAACGAAATCGCTCCACTGGAATTTCCATCGCGACCTTTGTTGTTTTTCCCTTTGGCACGTGAATGCGCCCGAAGCCGCACAGCGCGAGTTTTGCCTGAGCCGACGCAGATTCTACGTGTCGGCAATAAACCTGCGCGACTTCATCGCCATCGCGCAAGCCCGTGTTCGCAAGATTGAACGTGAGTCTCAGAGTGCCGTTCGCGCTGACGTTGGCTCTGTCCAATTTGGCGTTGCGGTAGTCAAATCGCGTGTAGCTCAAACCTCGGCCGAAGGCGAAGAGCGGCTGGCCGCTGAAGTAACGGTAGGTGCGGTTGCTCATCGAGTAATCCTCGAAAGCAGGCAAATCGTCCGTGGAACGGTAGAACGTAATCGGCAAGCGTCCAGCGGGATTCGCATTGCCGAACAGCACTTCCGCCACGGCGCGTCCGCCGGCCTGGCCCGGATACCATGCCTGCAAAATGGCGGGCAGGTTCTTCGCCGCCCACGGCATGGCGATGGCGCTGCCGCTGCAATTGACGAACACGACGGGCTTACCGGTCGCTCGCAAAGCCCTGAGCAATTCCAGTTGCACGGCGGGCAACTCAATCCGCGTGCGATCACCTCCGCTGAAGCCATCGTAGTTCACGCGCATTTCTTCGCCTTCCAGTTGCGGGCTGATGCCGCCGACGTAAATGACAACATCCGCTGACCGCGCGGCCTTGACGGCACGAGTCATCATTTCGGCGTTCGGCTTGTCCGTGCCGTCCTTGCGCAGTGCCAGCGGGCAGCCCGGTTCGTAAATCACTTTGGTATTCGCACCCGCGGCGCTCTTGATTCCGTCCAGAATCGTCACCGGATTCGACGGCGTGCCGTTGTAGTTCCCGAGCAACATGGCCACGGAGTTCGCGTTCGTGCCGATAACGGCGATGCGTTTGATCTTCGCGCGGTTGAGCGGCAGCAGGCCATCATTTTTCAAAAGCACGATGGATTCGCGCGCCACCCGCAGCGCCAACGCCGCGTGCTCTGGAGTATCGTTTTGGGTGATCGGAATCCGCGCGTAGGGCACCCTGTCCGGCGGATCGAACAAGCCGAGTCGGAACCTCGCCTCCAACAGGCGACCGACCGCGGTATCAATTTCCTGCTCCCAGATCAGCCCTTTCTTCACCGCCCGAACCAGGCTGTTGTAGTGCGTGCCGCAACAAATGTCACAGCCCGCTTTCACCGCGCGCGCTGCGGCTTCTTCCGAAGTGCCGACAATTTTGTGGTTGGCAAAGATGTCGTAGATCGCGCCGCAGTCCGACACCACGTGGCCGGTGAATCCCCACTGCTTGCGCAACAGTTCGGTGAGCAAAAACGGGTTTGAGCAGGCGGGCTCGCCGTCAACGCTGTTGTAAGCGCCCATCACGGCGCCAACGCGGCCTTCGCGCACAGCCGCCTCGAAGTGCGGCAGGTAGGTTTCATAAAGGTCGCGCTTGGATGGAACGGCGTTGAAACGATGCCGCGCAGGCTCGGGGCCACTGTGGACAGCGAAGTGTTTTGCACAGGCCATCGCCTTGATGTATTTCGGGTCGTCCCCCTGCAAACCTTGAATGAAAGCCACTGCAAGCCGTGCCGTCAGGAACGGGTCTTCACCGTAGGTTTCCTGGCCGCGGCCCCAGCGCGGATCGCGAAAGATGTTGATGTTCGGCGTCCAAAACGTGAGGCCGTAGTAGCGCGCGCTGTCGCCATCGTGGGTGCGCGCGTATTCATGGTGCTTGGCCCGCGCCTCGGTGGCGATGACATCTGCGACTTCATGAATCAACGGCACGTCCCACGTGGCCGCCATGCCGATGGCTTGCGGGAAAACGGTGGCGATACCGGCGCGGCCCACGCCGTGGAGACATTCACTCCAATAATTGTAGGCGGGGATGCCCAGTCGAGGAATGGCGGGAGCGTCGTTTCGCGTCTGCTGCACCTTTTCCCCAAGCGACAGGCGGCGCACGAGGTCGGTGACGCGCATTTCCAGCGGTTGCGCCGGGTCCCTCCACAACTCCGGCCCGCTGACCACGGGCGGTTGCACTACGGCGTCTTCGGCGTCAATCAAATCCGCCGCGCGCAGGTAGACGATGGACTTGCCAGAAGCGTCTTTGAGTTCAAACGTGTTCAACTTCGCCGCGTTTGTGCGTCCGGTGAACGTGAGCGTGAGCGGCCCGCGCACCGCGTCGCCCGCATGCTCGACCTGGGCGGTGATGAAATAAACTTTGCCGGCGCCGCCGGCGGCGGCGAAAACATCGAGATTGCTCGCCAGCATTCGCTCGCCGCAGGCGATGTCAAACGCGCGTTGTCCGGCGGTTAAGAAATCAACTTCCGCCAGGCCCACTTGAACGGTGTATTTGCCGGCCGGAAGATCGGGGACGGACAACGTGAAATTTGTCCCGTAAATCTCCTCACGAAACGCTTCTTCACCGCGCCGCGGCGCGCCTTCAATGGTCAGACTTTCGTGTCCCCGTCCGTGACTGAACTGGCCGCTAACCACAACCTTCCGGTCGCAGGCAACGCAGACTTCCTGGTCCCCGAACGCGGCGGGAATTGAGCACCAGCCGGCAAGAATGACCAGAGAGCAAAGAATGATCGTATGCATGTGTTGAGGATATGCGCTGAGCGCATTGCATTCAATAAATTCTCTTTCGCCTTCGTCTCCCGTTGCGCCACGTGAATGATCGTGCCGAACACCGGGTCGGGTTGGAAAGCAGCAAATAACCGGTTCAGACCTCGGTCTCGGTCATTGACCGGAACGACGCTTTCGCAATTGGTCGACGGCAACGGTGATCAGCAAGACGGCGCCGACGAAGACCTTGGTGTAGTTGGCGTCGATGCCGAGAATCACTGCGCCGTTGTAGATCGTTGTCATCAGGAGCGCACCGATGAACGCGCCGTAAGCGTTTCCTTCCGCGCCCATCAGGCTGGCGCCGCCGAGGACGGCGACGGCGATGGCATCCAGTTCATACATGGTTCCCGTGGTCGGGACACCCATCCACAGGCGCGCGGTTTCCATCGAGCCGGCGACGCCGCCCAACAGTCCCGCCAGCATGTACACGCCGTAGGTGACGAGACGGGTGTTGACGCCGGAGAGCCGCGCGGCTTCGGGATTGCTGCCGAGGGCGTAGACGTAGCGCCCGAAATTGGTTCGCCGCAAAATGATTTCCACCACGACGGTCACCACGATCAGCACGCAAAACAGGTACGGCAGGTCCAGAAATTTTTCCTGAGCAAACGCCGAGATCGCCCGGGGCAACCCAAAAACGTTGCTCCCTTTGGAGATTAAGAGCGTCGCGCCGCGCAGAATCGTCATCATGCCCAGCGTGGCGATGAAGGGCGGAAGTTTGAGGTCGAAGACGAGAATCCCGTTGATCAGGCCGAACACGGTTGCCAGGAGGACGACGAGGAGGATTCCGCAGGAGATCGACATGTGGCCGGAAGTGATCAACATTGCCAGGGAGATGTTGACAATCCCCACGACGGAGCCAACGGAAAGATCGATTCCACCGGTGAGAATGACGACCACGGCGCCGACACCGATCACGCCCTGAATCGCCATTTGCAGCATGATGTTCTGGATGTTGTCGCCCGTCAGAAAATAGGCGCTGCGCGACGCCAGCGCGATCCACAAAGCGATCACCGCGAGCAAAACCACGGCCTGGGTATTGAGAGTCCTCTTGCGTTTG
>JBEKFI010000139.1:0-7882 GCA_050013395.1 Verrucomicrobiia bacterium
GGGCGTGTGTGTGCGCCATTTGTTCGCGCCGAGCACGTCGGTCACGAAGAAACCCGCCAGCATCGCGACGAAGAATGTCCCGGGCCCGTCGTAGAACACGTACGGCGCCCGGATCTCCTCGAAGAGCGGCACGGCGGCCAGAATCGGGAACGCGGGCAAGAACAGAAACGCTGCCAGCGCGCCCACCGCCCAGAGGCATTTGCGCGGTGCGGTCAGCTTGCTGCGGTAGAACATCCCCAAGAAGGCAAGCATCGCTGCCAAGGACAACAGGACAGCCCAGCGAATCGGGGCCGGCGTGCCGTCGAGTCCGAAGATCGCCTGTGCGGTTTGCCAGTTGGCCTGCCAGACTGTGCTCGGACCGCACGCGAGCATGACGCTCACCAACAGCACGCCGATGAAAAACCAGAACAAGCTGCGATTCACGCGTCGGTGATTCCACAGCGCCGTCATGGCCAGCACGGCCAGCAGCGCCAGCCCTGCGTATTTCTCAGGCGACTCGGACGTCAGTGAGAACAGGCGCTGGAGGCTTTCGCGCATGCGGTTGGCCTCTTCCTGCGTGGTCGGATGGAAGGCTTGGGCCTGCAATTCTCGCGAGAGTTCACTGGTGGTCGCAGTGGTAATCGCTCCGTCGCGGTCCACCAGCGCGAGCAGGCTCTTGAACGCGTAGCCGTGCTGCCAACCGATCAACTGTTCGTGTTCGCCCGACAGCAGCTTCACGTATTTGGATTCCACCAATCCCGGGGCAATGAGCGCCGCGCACAGGCCAACGGTCACAACGCCAAGCCGCGCGAGCGTGCGTGCTGTTGCCCGCCAAGCGGCCCGTGGCTCGCGAGGCCAGAGCCAGTACACGAGATAACCGAAGAGGAAGACGGCGTGGACGAAGGCCATCTTGTTGTGCGTCCACAGCAAGCCGAACGCAGACAGGCTGCACCAGAAGATGTCGCGGAAGCGCCCCGTTTCCAGCGCGCGGGCGAACAGCCAGAACGTCAGTGGCATGAACGGCATGAACACGATCACGCCGAGGTGTTCTGCACCCGCTGCGCGAATAATTTGTTCGGGATGCAGCAGAAACGCGATCGCCGCCAACGCCGCGGCCCACTCGTTCCTCAGGAAATACCGCGCACAGAAATACATTGCCACCGCGCCGCCGAAGACCGCGAGGAGCGCCGTGAGCTTCACTGCGGCGTGCACGTTACAGAACAACGCGAAGAACAAACTCGGCAGGAGATAAAAACCTTGCGAGTGATTAAGCCCATAGCTCGAACCGCTCATGTAGTACGGCGTCCACCACGGCAAATAGTGATGCTGTGCGAGTTCGCGACGGATGTCCCAGAGGCGTGAAACGAATCCTCCGAATTCCCTGTTGCTATACCCGAGCGGCAACCAGTGCGCGCCGAGCCAGACGCAGTACGCGAGCGCGGCCGCCAGCGTGATCCAAAGAGCGAGGCGTTGCGGCTTGCTGTCGGCGGGATGCATGGGTGCTTGCGGCTAACCGCTGCTCAGTTTTTTCACCCAATAGCGGTACAGGTCGGACAAGGTTTGCTCGATGGGAATCTCGGTGCGCCAGCCCGTCTTCTCGCGGAGACGCGCGGTGTCACCAATCTGAACCTGAATGTCGATCGGACGATACAGTTTCTCGGACACCTTCTTCTCGACGCCCTTGAGACCGGAGATTTCAATGAGTTTATCTGTGAAAAACTCCATCTTTTTGACCGAGCCCATGTCACCACAGACATTGTAGGCTGCACCATTATCGTGGTTCTGCATCAAGAGATAATAGGCCCGGACACAATCGCGAACGTCAATGACGACGCGCTGCGTCTGGAGATTGCCGACGGGCAGAACGCGGTCCTTGACCTTGCCCGTGGCCATCAATGCGAGATAGTACGCGTCCCAAGAGATGGAAAACTTCTTCCCGCGGCGTGGTCCCGTGTGCGAGAACGCACGGGTAATGTAGCCATTCAAGTAGCCGTTGCGGCAGCGCTCCTGCATGTACAGGTCAACGGAGGCCTTGCTGGTCGCATAAGGGTTGGATGGGACCAACGGCGAACTCTCCTTCAAAACGCCAACGGTCTTGCCGGAGTCGCCATAAACCTCGGACGTCGAGCAGAACATGAAGGAGCAGTTCTTTTGGTGTCGCTGAACGACATCGATCAGGTTGACCGAGCCTTGTACGTTGCTCGCGAACGTGCCAACGGGATCAACAAAACTGGTCGGCGGATGGCTCTGGGCAGCCAGGTGGAACACGCCATCATATTGGTGGGAGGAAAAAACCCGATTCAGCGAGTGATATTCCAGCAGATCACCGTAATGAAAGGTGATTCTGTCCAGTTCCTCTGCATCCAGAACGTCCAACAAATCTATTTCGCGGCCGTTGCTCTCGCGCACCAGGGCGTGGACGCTGTGGCCTTCCTTCAACAGCAACTGCGCCAGATGCGGCCCGGCAAATCCCGTGATTCCCGTGATAAAATAGTTCATGCACATTCCTTTCCTAATGGTTGACCTGACGACGGAAGCTGTCGTCTCACATCTTCACCAGCTTCAACAATTGCCGCGCCGCCTTCTCGACATCCTCGACCGGCAATTCGCGGACACATGCATAGTCGAGCTTGGCCGGACAGTCAAGTGGGCGGCTGGAGTAATAAAAGCACGGACTGCAAGGCAGATGCCGGCTCACCACGACCACCTCGGTCTTCCACGGGCCGTCCCAGACGGAATTGGTCGGGCCGTAAATGGAGACGCACGGCACGCGGCAGGCGGCCGCGGTGTGCATCAGACCGGAGTCGTTGCTCAAAAAGATGTGGCAGCGGCGCATCAGCCCGGCCACGACGCGCATCGGCAGACGGTCGGCGATCACCACCCGCTCGCGCCCGGCACCGATGCCAGCGAGGACGGCGTTATTGATCTCCACATCGCGCGGCCCTTGAAAAATCAGGAACCGCGTCCCGGGCTGCTCGGCGGCCAGACGGTTGAGCAATTCGGCGAAGCGCGCTGCAGGCCAGAGCCGGTTTTGCTGGTTTTTCAGCGAATTGCAGCCGGCATGGAGGCCAACCAGCAGCGCGGCGTCGCGCAGGCCGTGCTCCATCAAAAACCGCTCCGCCGTTTCCAGCCCCTCGGGCGGCACGCGGTAAAGTAAGTCCTGCGGCAACATCCGCCAGTCCACCCCGAGTACCGTGCCCGCCCAGCGCAGGTTCTCCTCCACGGCGTGCAGCGACGGGTCTTCATCGAGCACGATGTGATTGAGTCCCGGCAGATTCATGCGGCGCTGCCGCTGGTAGCGGAAGCCGATGCGTTGCTGTCCGCAGGCGACGAAGTTCAGCACGTTGTAGCCGAGCCGGTTCATCGCGTAAGGGATGATGCTGATGTCGAAGCGTTCCCGGCGCAGCCGCGCTGCCTGCGAAAAAACCTCCCGCTTCGACATGCCGATGAACGGGATCAACCGCACATCAGTGGCCAGTTCCTGGTCGCGCAGATACTCCGCCACCCACGGCAGCATCGTCACCAGCGTCAACCGAAACCGCTCCGGCGCTGCCGCCAGCGCCGCCAGCGCCGGCGACGCCATAATGACGTCTCCAAGCCCGGACAGACAAAACACCAACACTCGTTGTGGTTGTTGCGGTTGCATTGTCATGTGGACGATCCATCGCGCGGACACCCGCCACCTTGGGAAAGAAGGCTAACATGCCTGCAACGGAAGAGCAAGCATTGCCAACCGCCGGACTGAATTGACTGCTTCTCCCTCCCGTTGCTATAATGGCGACCCCATGAAGATCAACACCACCACGACGTCCGTCTTCACTCAGCCTGCGCACGCCATTGTCCTGTTCGCCTTCGAAAAAGAACGCCTCAGCGGCCCGGCCGGCCTCCAAGCCATGCTCCGCCGGGTTGCCGACAAGGAGTTCAAGGGCGCGGAAAAACAACTGCTGCTGCTTCACACCGCGGGAAAACGCGGCATTCAAGCCGGTCACGTCCTTCTCGCCGGACTTGGCAAGCGCAAAGAATTCGACCCGGAGAAAATGCGCCGCGCGATGGGCGCCGTCGTGAAGAAACTTTGCGACGCTGGCATCGATCGGGCCGCCATCCAAGTCGCTTGCGATGAGCCGGGCTGCTCGACCGATGACTGCATTGCCGCCGTCGTGGACAGTGCTGAGTTGGTCGCCTACAAATTCACCAAGTACAAATCCGACAACGACAAACCCGTTGAGTTCAAATCGCTGACGCTCTGCCTCCCCGCCAAGTGCAACCTTCGTGAGGTAAAGGCGCTCGTGACACGCAGGCAGATCATCGCCCAGTCCGCCAACTATGCGCGCGACATCGCCAACTTGCCGGGCAACGTCGTGTTCCCCGCGATCCTCGCCGATCACGCCCGGCACCTTGCCGAAGAAAACAACTTGAAATGCACGGTGCTTGGCAAGACCGCCCTTGAAGAGAGCGGATTTGGCGGTTTACTGGCCGTCGGCGGCGGCAGCGCTCACGAGCCGCACCTGATCGTCCTCGAATACTCCGGCAGCCCCACGAAAGACGCGGCGCCCATCGCGCTTGTCGGCAAAGCGATCACGTTTGACTCCGGCGGCATCTCGATCAAACCCAGCGAGAAGATGGACGAGATGAAATTCGACAAGTGCGGTGGCGTTGCCATCCTCGGCGCGATGCGCGCCATTGCGCGGCTCAAGCTCCCGCTCAATGTCATCGGTGTCATCTCTGCCGCGGAGAACATGCCCAGTTCCACCAGCTATCGCCCCGGCGACATCGTCACGAGCTATCCCGGCCCGGACAAACGCGGCGTCACGATCGAGGTTCTCAATACCGACGCCGAAGGCCGCATTGTGCTCGGTGACGCGCTTGCCTACGCCCGCGAACGGAAGCCGCAAGCGATCATCGACTTCGCCACGCTCACCGGGGCCTGCGTCGTCGCGCTTGGCACGTACGCCGCCGGCCTCTTCGGCAGCGACGAACTTCTGCTGGAAAGAATCCGCGCCGCCGGCGAGCGCACCGGCGAACGCGTCTGGCCGTTGCCGCTCTGGCAGGAATATAAAGACAAGATCAAGAGCGACGTTGCCGACATCAAGAACACTGGCGGCCGCGAAGGTGGCGCGATCACAGCGGCAGCGTTCCTCGAAAAGTACGTCGGCAACACGCCGTGGGCGCACATCGACATCGCCGGCACCGCGTGGACGACCGAAGAACGCCCCTACTACGCCAAGGGCGCGACCGGCTTCGGCGTGCGTCTATTGCTGGAACTGCTCAGTGGCTGGCGCTGAACGGTGAGACGTGCGCGGGTGGAAGATAACGACGACGGCGATGACCGCGACCAGAATGCTGAGGATGAAAAATCCCCACGCCGTCACGTTCTCTTTGAATTCGCGGCTCAGTTTCATGGAATGCGCGGGTTTTAGGCGAGCTTTGTCATGACCACAATCACACGACTCAATCTGCCCGGCGTGCCCAAACTGAAAAGCGGCAAGGTGCGCGAAATCTTCGACCTCGGCGACGCGCTGCTGTTCGTGGCGACGGACCGTCTCAGCGCGTTCGACGTGATCCTGCCGAACCCGATTCCCGAAAAGGGCCGCGTGCTCACCGCGCTGAGCGAGTTCTGGTTCAAGAAAACCCGGCACATCGTCGAGAACCATTTCATCACGAGCGATTTCGAAACAATCTGTGAGCGTTGTAGCGGCGCTTCTGCGAAGCGCCGTGGACAGGAATCTGCGCTTCACAGAAGCGCAGCTACAGAAGAATTGGAATCACTCGAGGGCTGCTCAATGCTGGTGCGGAAATGCAATCCGCTCGCGATCGAGTGCGTCGTGCGCGGTTACCTCGCAGGTTCAGGCTGGAAGGAATACAAACAGAGCCGCACCGTCTGCAGCATTCGCCTGCCCGACGGGCTTGTCGAATCGAGCAAGCTTCCCGAACCGATCTTCACGCCCGCGACGAAAGCCGAAACGGGCCACGACGAAAACATCGACTTCGCGCGCACGGCGGGCATCGTTGGCAAGAAGGTCGCGGCGCAAGTGCGTGATTTGTCCATTGCGCTCTACAAATTCGCCGCCGACTACGCGCTGAAGCGCGGCATCATCATCGCCGACACGAAGTTTGAGTTTGGCATTGTCCCTGATGCTGTAGCGGCGGTCTATGACCGCCGTCGGGCCCAAGAAACGGAGTCGGCGCTCGTTCACCCCGAAAGCTTTCGGGGCAGGGAGCGCCGCTACAACGGGCAGCTTCTCCTGATCGACGAGGCGCTCACGCCCGACAGTTCCCGGTTTTGGCCGGCCGACTCGTACGCGGCGGGCAAACCGCAACCCAGCTTTGATAAACAGTTCGTCCGCGATTATCTGGAGACGCTGGACTGGAACAAGCAGCCGCCCGGTCCCGTCCTGCCCGACGAGATCGTCCGCAAGACGAGCGAAAAATACCTCGAAGCGCTGAAGCGACTTACCACATAGGACGCTGCGCTTGTCGCAACTCCCCTGCCCTGCATGCCAAAAGAAAAAGCATGCGACATGCCCATGCTGTGAAATCGAAAACGTTTTGCTGTTGACCGATTTCGGCTGTTTCTTTAGAGTGTCGGCGAGTGGTAGATAGCGATGGGAACATCAAAAAACCGCGCGGGGGGAACTAAATGAGCGTTCGCAAGGCAGCATTGGCCGTTGTAATTCTGACGACAGTTGCACTGTCTTCATCTCTCAGTTTTGCCCAGACTCCGACTCGGATTGGGGATTTTAAAATCGGCGCCATTCGCCGGCAACTGGTCGTGGCACCGGATTACAGGGCGGACGACGTGACGCTGAAGTATTACGTCCTGATCGGCAAGGGCCGCCTCGTCGATCAGGACAGCAACCCGCCGTCCAACATGCGCTGGTGGGAAGGGGCTGAGCCGATCAAAGGTTATTTGCTCAACCCTCAGCAAACTCCCTGGTCAATTATGGCGTTTGATCGGTATGAGGAACTCAAACCCTCTCAGTAGATAATTTTCTCGAACGAAGCGGCCACGATGCTAGCTCCTGATAGAATCTTAGCGTTAGACATAGGCGCCTCGACCGTTAAGGTCGGGGAATTTCAAGCCTCTAAAACCCACGGCTTGCGCCTCACCAACTTCAACTACGCCGACCTCGGCATTGATCCCGAGCATGAGGAGAACCGCAAGGCCCTGATCGTCTCGACGATACGAAACGTCCTGCGCGAAAAGAATATCCGCACCAGAAGGGTCGTCTTCAGCGTTTCGGGTCAGTCAGTCTTCACGCGCTTCGTGAAGTTGCCGCCTGTGGATGAGTCCAAGGTCGTGCAAATCATCCAATACGAAGCGCAACAGAATGTCCCCTTCCCGATCGACGAAGTCATATGGGATTATCAACTGGTCGGCAACACCCAGCAAGGCGAACTCGAAGTCGTGCTCCTGGCCATCAAGAGCGACATCATTGAAGAGTTGAACGAGGGAGTCGAATCGGCGGAGCTGCGCACCGAGACGGTCGATGTCGCACCGATGGCGCTCTACAATTCTGTCCGCTACAACGAGGGCGACACCGAAGGCTGCACAATGGTCATCGACATCGGGGCGCGCACGACCAACCTGTTGTTTCTGGAAAAGAACCGCGTCTTCTCACGCTCGATTCCCATTGCGGGCAATGCCATCAGCCAAAGCGTTGCCGCCGAATTCAACATTCCGTTCCTGGAAGCGGAGCAATTGAAGCGATCCAAGGGATTTGTCGCTCTCGGCGGTGCTTACGCAGAGCCCGGGGATGAACAGCAGGCACGCGTCAGCAAGATCATTCGCAATGTCATGACGCGTCTGCATGCCGAAGTGGCGCGCTCGATCAATTTCTACCGCAGCCAGCAGGGCGGGAGCACCCCGTCGCGGATGCTGCTTTCGGGTGGCACATCGATCCTT
>JBEKFI010000140.1:0-7859 GCA_050013395.1 Verrucomicrobiia bacterium
TCTCGTGCCGCCGCCGGCCGCCCTCGAAAAACTCGCCGAGGCTAGGATGTTCGGATGCTTTGACGATTTCGAAGTCGCCGATCTCAAAACGGTCGCCGTGCGGCCCGATCCCATCCTGTTTGGCGTCATTATCGGTTGTCCCGACAAGTTCTTCATCGTCCAGTGGGACAATGACGTGAAGATCGAAGATATCCTCCGCGCCGACGAAGGATGATCGACCATGGCGGTCATCATTCGCCAAATCGCATTTGAACATGACGGCGGTGGCCGTGGACGAGCCACGATTACCCTGATTGGTCCTGCCGATGAATTACGCGCCGCTTTGCCACGGCCGGGAGTGATTCATTCAACAGGCTTTCCTCATCCGATGCAGATAATGCCCGGCGCAGAAGTTAAGAACGCCCCTCTCGCCTTGCCTCCGCATCCGTTGCCCAAAGATCTTCTATCGCAGCTCCAAAAGCTCGATGGCGATCATCGCAAGAACCGTATCCGCGATTTGGTGAAGCATTTCGTCGGGCCCATCCTCCAAACGAGGCCCAGCCCCTTCGCAATTGGGGTGGACGGGGACATTATGACTACGGCTGCTCTTACAAAATGATTCTGTTTGTAAGAGCAGCCGTAGTCATTATAGCCACGAGCTTCGCCGTTCAGTAGCGCGGGCGTCCCGCCCGTGTCGTTCAGACAGTTCTTGTTCGAAGTGGAGCTTGCTGATAGAAAACGGGCATGCTCCATTTCCTTCGATTATGGTGGCGTGAAAAGATCCTTGGCAGGACGTTCCTCATTTCCAGAGATTTTACAGAGGATGGCTACATCGAAGTTGTCAGAAAATGGCGCCGCGGTGGATCATCAAAGATTGTATCGGTCAAAACCGAATCTGCTGTATCACAAAAGAAATTGACCATGAAACGCGATTGGCGATTAATCCGATTGCTCTTGCTCGTTCATCGCGGGCCGCGTCCGATATCGGAATCGATCAGCCAATGGAGTCGCGAAGAAATCGGTTACCACGTTGAACTCCTCAAAGATGCCAAACTGATCAATGGTTGCAGCCTTACGCGTGGCGGCCCGTTCCCAGGCACAATCGTCTTCGGGGTACTAACCGACGAGGGAGAACAGATGGCGATTGCCTTTGCGGACAAACGAACATTCGAGGCGGCATTGCAGCGGTTGGACCGGCTAAACATTGGCGCCTGCACGCCTCTACTCCTCGACGTAATCCGAGACGAAGCGGAAAAACGATGATCATCTCACTGCGCGAAATCAGGGCCGCTTCACGCTGACAACCGCCGCTTAATTTCCGCCACCGCGTCAGCGATCGGCTGCAGATAGCCTAGCCAGTATTCGAGTTGCACCCTGTCAGCAGTGCCGAAATGTTTACGGAATACGCTCGTTTCCCACCGCTGGAAATACAGCGCCACGATCTCGATCTGTACCGCAACTTCAGGAACTGCGGCAGCCAGCGGTTGGAATTGACCGTGCGGAATCGCCGGTTTGATGATGCCGGCCGCCAGATAAAGCTGCCGAAGTGTCTGCATTGCAGCCTTCGAATCGCTCACATGTGAGCGATTCGCAATCCGCACGTATCGATCGGCGGTCTGACGCGAAAAGGGGCAATTCGTCTTGATCCATAGATACCATTCGCCCGACCGCACCCGGCCG
The DNA here is from genome assembly GCA_050013395.1 of Verrucomicrobiia bacterium. Taxonomy (GTDB): domain Bacteria; phylum Verrucomicrobiota; class Verrucomicrobiia; order Palsa-1439; family Palsa-1439; genus JBEKZD01. Next base: position 1,660 of record JBEKFI010000140.1, read on the forward strand.
CGTTCGATCATCAGGCGTTCGCCAATTTCGATCGCGATATCTCGCGCAGTGAACGCGAGATTCGCGCTCCCCCGAATCGCTTCGCAAAATCGCCGATAAGCGTCCTGGATCAGGTGGACGTTTTCGAGCCGGTCGATTTGTTCAATCGCACACGACGGTAACTGGCGCACGCCGCTTCGCTTTTCATGCCGGGTGGCGGCGGCAGCCCGAGAAGTTTCAGCCATGATCGCGCCTCCTTCGAAATCGCCGCCTTGCTGACGGCATACAAATCTCCGATCTGTTCATCTGTCACATGGCGCGCAATGTCCAGATCCAGCGCCTTATAAAGCCCCCAACGCTTCGCGGGACTGCATTCTCCCGTCGCAAATGCCGCGCCGATGATCCGCAGTTGCCGCAGTGTCAGTCCCGGTGGCCGGTCTTCCCGGGATTCGATGAATTTGACGATCGCCGCCGCGCCTCCCTCTTCCAGCAACTCATCCACGATGTCCTGCAACGAATCGAGCGAGCACGGATCGAACACCACGCTCGCTTCATTGTATTCCGCCGGGTCCCGCCGCAGATCATCGCGCTCATCACCCATCGGCCTCATCCTTCGGATGGACTAGTTCGCTGGCGACCAGCCCCTCCATGGCGGCGGCAATGAGAATACCCTTCTCACAGTCTCTCATGTGGGGCCCATACTCACGGTAACCGATGTCTTTCCAATACCGTTCGTCGCGTCCTGTCTTTTTGTTGCGTCGGAAATCCGGAATCCGGGCGCGAAGCTGTTTGTGATAAAACACGCAGACTTCAGTCGGTTGCTCGAATGGCCGGCCTTTGCCATCCAAATAATGCTGGAGTATTTCTTCGGCCTTCCATGTGGCGAATAGAAATTCTCCGCAATAAAGCCTCGTCTTCGTTTCGGGATCGAACCCGCAGGCAATAACCCGTACTTCGGAATAGAGACGACGGATCCCATTTGCGTGCCGAAAGTCCGATCGCTCCTCGCCGCGCATCGCCGTCCAGTTGTGAAGCGCGCATTGGCGGTGGACTTCATCCGTGTTCCAGCGCGAATCAAGGAATACATGCCGCGAATTCAGGACGAAGCCGCCGATGCGTCCCTGCCGGTCTTTGGATAAACCGCCGACATGCAATTTTTCCTGTTTGTCGATGATGTCACCCCAGGTCAGTAGTTTGCCTTCGGAGAGCAGCCGACTCGATCCATCGAGCTTGAACCCGCGTACAACATGCCAGAAATCGTGGAGTTGCACGTCTACCCACATGAAGATGTGATCCCATCGTTGCGCCACGGCCTCCTCGATCGCATATTTGCCGGGCTGGAACTCGCCCGATTCAAATTGTTGGCTCTCATCCCAGGATTCTCCGAGTGATTCGTTCACGAAAATTTTCAGATCTTCAGTGATGCCATGGTCCTGCCGCATCTTGATCGCCTTCCGATATAACTTCACAAGATCGAACCAGACCACTTTCGGGTTGAGCATCGCCGGCCAGTGAAACGATGCCACGGTCGGATCGTGGATCTCCGGCTCGGGACTGACATTCATCACCTGCCATATGCCGTGGTCGAGTATCCAGCGCCGCGTCTCAGGCACGTCGAGATGGCGATGGTTGCAGTGACATTCCAGCCAGACTTCGCGGGTGCCTTTCGGAAATATCATCTGGGATTTCACGCGGACTTCTTCCGGCAACTGCGAGTATTGCGAACTCCACACCAGCGGGATCAAATCATCGCATCCCTGACAGGGAAACAATTGCTCGCCCTGGGAGCCGATCAGGAACTCTTCATCGAATTCGTCGCCCAGCAGGTCCGGTGTCGAGAATAAGGCCCGTTTCGCCAGTTCCCGGTAACTCCGCTGCCGCATCTTCAGCTTCTGTAGCCGGCCCTCTCCCCAGAGCCGACACTCGTCCGCAAATTCTTCGGCATACGGATTTTGATCAAGACTGGAACTGCTCTTCGCGCCGGAAATATCCAGCGAACTCAACATCGTGCGGACTTTATAGAGCGTCTTCCCTATACGGCCCGGCAGAATCAGACCGGCCACATCCGGGCAGCGTTCCAGCGTCGGGATGATCCTGTCCGATATGTCCTTTGATAGACCGTCATCCGCCGTCATCCAGAGTTTCGTTCCCGGCCGATGCTTCATCGACCAAGCCAGTGCAATCAGCATGATCCCCGTCTTCCACGTCTGACTGCCTGCCTTCAACACAAGTTCCATAATGGATCGCCTTTGCCAGGCATCCAGAATACCGACTGCCCACGGACAAGATCGCACCGTCCATTTCTCGCCATACGGACGGCTCCGATCCATACCATACCGTGAATCCGCGACCTGCCAGATCGGCCGGATATCAAGAGGCTGGATCGCTTGACTTAATACTTTTGAATGTGATTCCAGCATGTAGTTTCGCGTAAGCCTCCAACTTGACCGCGCTCTTGTTCACGATCTCTCGCAGGACGGTGGCCAGATTCGGAATTTCAGGAAAGGCCGCCTGCCCTTGGTCCGGCATTGCCTCGACCTCGGCCCAAATGGTCATCAACACTTCACCTAGCGACGCATCACATTGTTTGCCATCGTGTAGCTCGCCGGATTTAATTCGCATCCGCTGCCGCCGTTCCTGTGTCACTTTCCTTTTATCCCGCAGATCAGCCTTCGCCTTCTGCAACCGCACCCTCGCCAGTTCCTGTTTGTCTTTTTCCCGTTGAACCAGCCATTCACGAACCTTGGCCGGAATAAACCGCCCATCCGGTTCCCGAGGGCAACCCGCGATCACCCACCGATCAAGTTGCTGGTGTGTAATGCCGAAAACTTCCGCCGTTTTGGCATATCCGGTCGGTTTTTCCGAAAAATTCTGTGCAACGTTCTTTTTCAAAGTTCAATTAATCGAGAAAGCCCTCACACGCGAACCTCACTACGAGGCGCACGCGTGAGGAGACTCCCTAACCGGATGTGGATTGGATTTGGCAACACGGAAGGCAAAGCAGCATGAGTCTTGCCGGTTTATCGTCTATCTGATCGTCGTCGGCTGGCCATCGGCTCGTCGTCGGCTGAAAATAATTGTCGAAAGTGCTTGACACGGGCAACACAAGCGGTTATGCTAGTCCCGACGGTAGGATGTACCTACCGCACAAACAAGCTCGCGTAAGCGGGCAAGCGCGAAAGCGCAAGAGAGGATAGTCATGGAAAAGGTAAAATCAGAAGGTCGCTCCCCGACCGTGGTTGTCATTACCACGGAACAGAAAGTTGAATTCCTGGCTTGTTTCAAACTTGCCGGGTCATTAGCTGCACGGGTTGCTGTTTGTTTCTTGGCAATCTATAACGCCACGTTCGAGGAGTCCGACTCCGATAACACCTACGCCGTCGCAGGCGTGGTTGTCGCACAACTCAAAGTCTTGGCGCTTGACGCTGGCTACCAAGAGTCGACGGTAAACCGCGTCCTCCATGAATGCTTGACGGCCAATGGACTTGTCAAGCCCACGGCAAGCAAACGCACTGGCCGCAAAGTGGAAGTCATCTCGGACCGCTGTTACAAAGCAGCAGCGGCCGTGATCGAAGCGGAAAGTGGTCGCGGCGTTGTGCCGGGCAAGAAGTTTCTTACCAATACGGCCAAGCTTCTTGTGAGGTTTGCCAACGAGGAAATCACGCTGGCGGAACTGAAAGCCTACCGGGCACCAGTGCCGGTTAAAACCACGGCGGAAGTGGAAGCGGGTAAGATTGTGAAGATGCCCGCACCCGCGCCCGCGCTAAAGAAAGCAGCCTAGTCGCGCCACACGCCAGCGCCGACAAATCGGCGCTGGACGTGGCGCGATTGCGCCAAGTCCCGTCATAAGGCGGGGCAAGAAAGAAGGCATGAAAAGCCAAGTGGCTTTGTGGTTGGCCGGATTCGCAGCGGGGCGCATCGCCTTGCACTGCTACCTTGCCCAACGGTATGGCCGCTGGTCATGGCACTGGGCGGGGATCGCCCGCGAGTTGCGTGGCTAACCGTAGTCCCGACGCTTGACGTCGGGGCATGAATCAAAAATCGCCCCGCCAGGGCGGGGCAGGGAATAGGCGTTGACGCCAATAGGCGCGGTGTGTCTGCGCACGGCGGAAACGTCAGGGCGGTGCTTTGTCGAAGAGGATGACCGCCCGGACTTACTTCAAAATAAGTCTTTCGTGAGGCGCGCAGGCGCGCGCGCAGATTGAAATAGTGGTCGCGCAAACGCGGCGCGGTGCTGTCAGCCTAAAGGCTCCGCAGTTACATGGGGCAAACAGACTTGCACAACGGCACCGGGCGCGCGCGCGCGGCAATGGCGCAAGGCAAAGCGCACCAGAAATTCGGCAGTGAAACAGACGCGCGCGCATAGGCGCGAAGGCGAGACCCGGTTTGATTCCGGTGAGTCGCGCTCGCGCAGGTCACATCCTCGCGCGCTGGCACTGAGCACAAAGCTAACCTCATAAAATACCACCGGGCGCTCCTATTCAGGAGACGCGGTAAGACAACCAACGAGGAAGTCGAGACGCGCTAGAAGTGTGTCTCGGCTCCCCTCACGGCGCGTGACCGGACTTACTTTGAAATAAGTCCCACGCGCGCGCCATGCGGGGAGCGAATTCCCCAACTTCCCGGACGCGCGACCGGCTGAACAAACGCGCATGAAAGGAAACGCATGAAACTGACCGAACTGCCGCCCGTTGAGGCGGAAACCTACAAAGACATCCGCGTTTTGCGGATCGACCGGGAAAATGTTTTCCTGGTGAAACTGTGGCGCGGCAACGCGCAATCGCCGACGCATTTCTATCGGTTCCCGACCGCGGAAGCGCGCGATCAATGGATCATCGAACAAAAACGCCAAACCGATCAGCGTGTCGCGGGTAAGCTCAAACGCGATACCGAACGCGCGGCCGAGCGCGACGCATTCCGCGCCGCCGATCATGTGAAGGTGGGCGATATCTTCGAGCATTCGTGGGGTTACGATCAGACGAATATCGAATACTTCGAGGTCGTCGCTGTCGGCAACAAAACCGTCAAAGTCCGCCAGATCGCGGCGAAAGCCGTTGAAGGCACGCAAGGCTTCATGTCGCAGACGGTGCGACCGTGTCCGGGGCAGTTCCTGGAAAAGACCTACAACTTGACCGGCGGACGCGTGCGCGGCCATGAAGTCGAAGGCGCGTTGACCGTCCTGGTCAAACTTTCTTCCAAGAACGAGCCGCATCTCGTCTGCCAATTTGGCTGGTGTGGCCGCGTGTCGGCGGATTCGTCCACATACGAAAGCTGGTACGCCTAAAATCAACTAACGCGCGCAAGCGCATGAAAGGAAAACGCATGAAACAACAGAAGTGTGCTCACGTCTTTGAAACCAAATCACTGCCCGGTGGCCCGGTCTATATCGCTTGCCGGTACTGTGGTAAACCGCTACCACAAGACCCGAACGGGATCGGCGCGAGCTTCGTCGCGCTTGTGTTGATCCTCGATCTGGCATTCCTGGCATGGATCGGCGCGGCACTCCTGCGCTGTTGGGAGGGCCGATGAACATCGTCAGAATCGGGCGCAAACGGATCGCGGTCATCGGCTTGTATTGCCGGGGCGATCACATTGAGATCAACTGCGGCGTTTACCGCCGCAACCATAAACCCTTCGGACAAGCGGAAGCATGGACGGGCGAATCATTGGGCGGCGACATTCCAGAAGCGGCCTTGCTGGAATGGGGCATCGCGCAAGGCTTCCTGAAGTTCGACAACAATGGGAGAAAATTCCTATGAAGCAGGGTAACAACGGCTCGCGGTTCACGACCCTCTATCCGCTGACGCGGACTCTCGCGCCGGATGCGCTGGCGGACGTGCAGGGGCAGGCGCGCGTCGTCAAATCTCTTGCGGCATTTGCGCGGGCGCCGTACTCGACCGGGTTCGTGTTCACCGGCGCGACCGGGTGCGGCAAGAACTGCACCGCTCGCGCTCTCGCGGGCGCGCTGGGGTGCGTTATCGGCGGATATACCGTGGCCCAGCAATGCGGCGGGTTCTGGGAACTGTGCGGCGAACAGTTGAACGGCGATGACGTCCACGCACGGCTCGCAGGCTGTCACTACGGCACGCTGGCCGGCTCGGGCTGGAAACTCATCAGCATCAGCGAATCGGACAAGCTGCATGATGACGCGATCACGGCCTTCCTGTTCGGCCTCGACAATCTGCCGCCCCGGACGGTGTTCGTGTTCACCACAAACGACA
>JBEKFI010000141.1:0-7655 GCA_050013395.1 Verrucomicrobiia bacterium
AAGCCATGAGCCGTCCCCACGCGGCTATTTCTTCTTCGTCGCTTTCTTCGGTTTCTCGGTGGTAGTTTCGGCGGCGGCTGCGGGGGCAGCGGCGGTGCCTTCGCCGGCGACCACCCAGATTTTTACCTTTGTGCTGACCTCGGGATGCAACTTGACATCGATGTCGTACACGCCCGTGGCGCGAATCGGATGCTCGAGCACGATCTTCTTGCGATCGACCTCGATTCCCTCCTCCTTCAACGCGGCGGAAATGTCGGCCGCCGTGACCGAGCCATACAGCTTCTCGTCCGGGCCCGCTGCGGCAGTGATCGTGAACGACTGCTTGGTCAGTTTTGCGACGATCTCTTGGGACTCCTTCAACTCCGTCGCTCGCTGTTCCTCGCGTTTCTTGCGCAGGGTTGCGATCCGCCGCAGATTGGCCGGTGTGGCCGGCATCGCCATCCCTTTCGGAATCAGAAAACTCCTCGCGTAGCCGTCAGCGACAATCACTGTATCGCCTTCAGCGCCGAGTTTTTCCACGCTCGTCGTCAAAATGATTTGGGTGCTCATGATGCTCCGTGCCTAGCGTACCAACAACATTGCGCGCGCCCGCTTGATCGCCGTTGCCAACTGTCGCTGATGTTTGGCGCAGTTGCCTGAGTACCGGCGCGGCAGAATCCGGCCGCGCTCGGTCATGAATTTCTTGAGCAAATCAGCCTGCTTGTAATCGATGGCGATCTGGTCCTTGCAAAGCTTGCAGTCACGCTTGACGATGACGTCACGGTCGCGCCTCGGTCTTCGTGCTTCAATTTCTCTTGCCATAAGCCTCTGGTTGTTTCCTCTCCTTGAAAATCAGAATGGAATGTTGTCGTCCTGTGCTGGAGGCGGAGCTGTCTCTTCGCTCTCGCGCGCGGGCGCAGGCGGCCGGCCGCCTTGGGCCGCGCCACGTTGCGGTTTGTCATCGGCGGGAGGTTGATCGCTGAATTCGGCACCAGCCTTCGGCGCGCCGAGGAACTGAAAGTGTTCACACACAACCTTCAATTTGCTCCGCTTCTGTCCCGTTTCCTTGTCGTCCCAAGAATCAAGTTTCAATCGTCCCTCGACGAAAAGCGGCCTGCCTTTGGACAGATATTGACCCATGGTCTCGGCTTGGCGTCCCCAGACCTCGACATCGACAAACGTGACTTCCTCTTTCTTTTCGCCGTTCTCGTTCGTCCACGTGCGGTTGACCGCCAGACCGATGTTGGCAATCGCCGTGCCCTTGGGCGTGTAACGCACCTCGGGGTCGCGCGTGAGATTTCCCATCAGCAAGACTTTGTTAAAGTTCGCCATGTCAGCCTACTCGCGCTCCGCGCCGGCTTCTGCCGTCGCTCTCGGCTCGCGCACCGGCATCTCGGGCATGGCCTCAGTGAACTGCCAGCGGAAGACATCCGTCTCCAGATGGAACTTCGCATCGAGCTCGGTAATCGCCTTCGGCGGCGCCTGGAAAATGAAGTTCGCGTAGTACCCCGACGAGCGCGTCCGTGAATTGCGGGCAAACGGACGCGACCCCATCCGCTGCACCGTCTCGACCCGGCCTCCTGCATGCTCGATGGCTTTCTGGATTCGTTCGACAATCTCCTTCTCCAAATCCTCTCGGCCAGCAATGTCCAGAATGAACAGTCCTTCGTATTTCTTCAAGACGACTCTCCTTCCCGCCCCGCTTCGCGCGGGGTTCTTCGATTAAATTGATTCATCGCTGCCGTCAATCCTTCTTTCAAGCAGCATGCGACCGCCTCCGCTGCTCCTTCGATCGCATGCTCTGCCAGTTCCCGTTCCTGGACCGAAAACTTCCCGAGCACATGATCCGTGATGTCCTCGCCAACCGGTCCTGTGCCTGCCACGACAGTTTTGTCGGGGCGGCCGATACCCACGCGCAACCGCGCGAACTCTTCACTGCCTGCAAACGATTCGATGATCGAGCGCAGCCCGTTATGACCGCCGCTGCCACCCGAGCCTCGCAGCCGAATCTGCCCCAATGGCAAATCCGCGTCGTCCACCACCACGAGCACTTCAGCAGGCACAATCTTCAGCCAATTCGCAAGTGCGCTCACCGAAGCGCCACTGCGATTCATGTACGTCTGCGGTTTGGCCATCAGAATCTTTCCGCCGTCCAACGTGAACTCTGTCACCCCGGCGGAAAACCTCCACCTCTTTCGAAAAGAACAACCCCACTTCTCGGCCAACCGATCCACAACGGCGAAGCCAATGTTGTGCCGTGTTCCCCCGTACTCCTTGCCGGGATTGCCCAGCCCGACGACCAGCTTTGTCCGGGCCGACACCGCGGCTCACTCCTGTTACTTCTTGCCTTCCGGTTTGGCAGCCCCGACCGCTTTCTGGGCAGGCTTGGCTTCGCGCTTGGCGGCTGCACCTGCCGCAGGCTTGGCTTCGCCCTTGGCGGCTGCGCCCGCCACCGGTTTGGCTTCGCCCTTGCCTGCTTCGGCCTTGCCCTTGGCAGCCTCCGCCTTGCCAGCTTCGGCTTTGGGTTTCGCCTCGCCTTTGCCCTTGGCCTCGCCCTCGGCGCCTTCGCCTTCCTCGCCTTCTTCCTTCTTCTCGCCGATGACTTCCGGCTCGACCAATCCTTCCGCCACCACTGGCGCTGCTTCCTCTTCCGCAATCGGCGCAGCGACGATGAAGACCGCCTGTCCCTTGTCGTCGAGCAACGTTACACCCGCTGGGGGCGTGATGTCGCCCACGTGAATGCCCTGCCCAATCTCCAGCTTTTCGACGTTGACCTCGATGACCTCCGGCAAATCCTTCGGCAGACATTCAACGTGCAACTCGCGCATCACGCACTCAAGAACGCCGCCGCCCGTCTTTACGCCAGCCGGCTCGCCGACAGGCCGCACCGGCACAGCCGTGCGCAGTTTCTCCGTCGCCGAGACTTCGTGAAAATCAACATGCAGGACAACATCCTCGAATGGATGATGCTGGACTTCCTGAATCAGTGCAAGACGATTGTTCGTCTGGCCGTTTTCTTCCACCAGCAAGTCCACCAGCACGTTCTCGCCTGTGGCGTGATGGAGCACCTTGTCCAGTTCCTCGAATTCAATCGCGATGTTCAACGGCTTCGTGCGCGCGCCGTAAACCACCGCTGGAATAACGCCGGCAGCACGGAGCCGTTTGACGGGCCCTTTGCCTGTCTCGACGCGCGACTTTGCTTTTAGTTGCACTTGTTTAGCCATACGAATGTTCTCCTGAAAAAACGTCCTTAACCTAGATTATTCACGATGCGCTCAAATAGGCAATACCCCGCAAACAGCCCAATCCTCGCCCTGACCCTCTCCCTTGGAAAGGGAGAAGGGAAGTCTCCTCTCCCCGCTGGCGGGCAGAGGATCAAGGTGACGGGTTTTCGGAATGCAGCAAGGTTCATGAATAAATCAGCCTAACTCTCAGCGCGCTCCCCGTTGATCTCAAATAGCGAGGACACCGACTCCGAGTTGTGGATCCGCTGGATCGCCTCGCCCAACAGCGGCGCGACCGTTAACTCCGTCAGCTTGAATCCGCTGACCTTCGAATGCGGCACCGTGTCAGTCGTGACCAACTCCTCAAGCTGCGATTTCTTCAGCCGATCCAGCGCCGCCGCGTTCAACACGGCGTGACTCACTGCCGCAAACACTCTCTTCGCGCCCTTCTGCTTGAGCACTTCGGCAGCACGTACAAGCGTGCCCGCCGTCTCAGTCAAATCGTCCACCAACAGCACATCGTGACCTTTGACTTCGCCCACCACGTTGAGCACTTCCACTTCCGAAGCCGACTTGCGTTTCTTCGCCACGATCGCCAGCGGCGCGTGAAACATGTTGGCGTAGGCGCTGACCATCTTCACGCCGCCGATGTCGGGCGAAACCACGACCATATTCACCAGGCTCTTTTGTTTGAAATACTTGTAGATCACCGGCGCCGCAAACAGATGATCGCCGGGGATGTCAAAGAAGCCCATGATCTGCTGCGCGTGCAGGTCCATCGTCAGGATGCGATTCGCTCCCGCAGCTACAATCAAATTCGCCACCAGCTTCGCCGTGATCGGCACGCGCGGCTGGTCCTTGCGGTCCTGGCGAGCGTAACCAAAGAACGGGACGACCGCCGTGATGCGTGAGGCGCTCGCCCGCCGCATCGCATCGATCATGATCAACAACTCCATCAAATGCTGGTTCGCGGGCGGATTGGTCGGCTGCACGATGAACACGTCGCGACCGCGGATGTTTTCGTTAATCTTCACGAACGTCTCCTGGTCGGGAAACGACGTGACGGTCGCATCGCCCAATCTCACCCCGACGTAGTCAGCAATGCGCTGCGCCAGAGGCCGGTTTGCGTTGCCAGAGAAAATCTTCAAATTGGCTGACGGCTCCACGTTGACGACATTGTTCGGCAAAGGTCTCCCGACCTTGCCGCCTTCTCGCCTCAAAAATCATGGCCACACTCCAACCGCTGTGGCCTTGAAGCGAGCCATCTTTCTACCGCACACCCCGCCGTTTTTCAACCCGAATCTTTTCGCCACGTCCGCCGCCTGAAAACGTTGGCGAAGATAGTAGGGCAACCGTCCCGGTTGCCACCGCCAGTGCTGTCAAGCGCCGCGCTTGCGTCGAGCAGGGCGGACAGTTACACTCCCGACCTGTGGCAAAGAAAAGCCCATATCACCATCCTGAGCTAGGTCTTCCCGAGATACGGAAGCTTTGGCAGACCCAAGGATTTTTCTCCGACCACTATCTCAAGGCGCGCATCCAGAAAAACAGTTGGTGGCCGACCGACGATCAAGCGCGACCAATCTGGCAATTCTGTCAGGGGCTATTCAACAAGCGCGCCCGCTGGCTGGCCGAACGAGGCAACGAGCAGAGCTGCCGTCAAGAGCTGATCGACAGGATTCTCACCCAACTGGGCTTCGCATGGTCGGACAACATCCGTCTGCCCAATCAAGACTTTGAGCCGGACTACATCCTTTACGCCAACCAAGAGGCCAAGGAAGCTGTGCTCGACAAGAGCCTAGATCGGCGCTACCGGGCGGGTATCGCCATCCTCGAAGCCAAGAAGTTTGGGCATCCGCTCTCGCAGATCAGCAAACACCAGCAACGCAGTGCTGGCAGGCCCGACAGGTCGTGAGCCTTGCCGAAGCACGGAATCGTCGTCCACGCGCTACAATCCAAGGCGTTATCATGTTGGCTATTGGTTATGTTGTTGCAAAGTACTCGGGTCACAGGATCATAGGTGATATTGTTTTCGGTTTGGCCGTGGTGGTATTGGTCAGCGGCTGGTTTGTGCCTTCTGTGTTTCACGCGATTGAAAGATTCGGAAATCTCGTTGCTCGTGCCGCAGGTGTCGTTGCGAGTTGTGCGCTGCTGGCGCCGTTTTACTATCTGTGCTTTGTGCCCGGACGCATCGTTCTAGCGTTGAGCGGGAGGGATCCTCTGCAGCGGAAATTTCCCGCGCACAAGCCAACATACTGGGTGACTCGAGAGTCGACGCCAAATGTGGATCAGTACAGGAGTCAATCCTGATGAACATCTTGGGGATCAGCGCGTTTTATCATGATTCGGCGGCGGCCTTGGTTCATAACGGGGAAATCGTCGCAGCGGCGCAAGAGGAACGGTTCACGCGTGTCAAACATGACGCCCGTTTTCCGTTGAATGCCGTGAAGTATTGCCTTGCCGAAGGTCGCGTGGGATCGGACGGACTGGGCGCAGTGGCATTTTACGATAAGCCTCTGCTGAAGTTCGATCGCATTTTGAAAACCTATTTCAGTGTGGCGCCCAAGGGACTGCGCTCGTTCATGATGGCGATGCCTGTGTGGCTGAAGCAGAAACTCTGGATCTCACTTGAAATCGAAAGGTCCTTGCAGCAATGGGGTGTGAAGATGCCCCGTGACTTGTATTTTCCGGAGCACCATGAGTCTCACGCAGCCAGCGCGTTTTACCCATCGCCCCACCCTCGGGCTGCCATTCTGACTTTGGATGGGGTGGGAGAATGGGCGACCACGACGATGGGAATCGGCGAGGATAATCGTGTGCAGATCATCCGTGAGATCAGGTTCCCGCACTCGCTGGGGTTGTTGTACTCGGCATTCACCTATTTCGCGGGCTTTAAGGTCAATTCTGGTGAGTACAAGTTGATGGGCTTGGCGCCGTTCGGGGAGCCGAAGTACGTGGATGTCATTCGAGAACACTTGATCGACATCCGAGACGACGGTTCGTTCCAACTGAACATGGACTATTTCGGATACTTGGACGGATTGGAGATGACCAATCAGAGATTTCATGATCTGTTCGGCGGACAACCTCGCAAGCCGGACGCCGAGATTACCCAGCGGGCAATGGACTTGGCTCGATCGATCCAAGTGGTCACCGAAGAGGTCGTCCTTAAAATGGCACGTCACCTTCACAAGGTGACGAATATGAGGCAGCTTTGCATGGCAGGCGGTGTGGCGCTCAATTGTGTGGCAAACGGGCGCCTGTTGCGTGAAGGGCCGTTCAACGACGTCTGGGTGCAGCCGGCTGCAGGTGATGCCGGCGGGGCCATAGGCGCGGCGCTGATTGTTTGGCACCAGATTAAGAATCAGCCTCGGTCTGCCGATGGAGCACATGACAAGATGCATGGAAGTCTGTTAGGCCCAGCTTTCAGTGACGACGAAAATAAGTTGTTTTTGGAGCAGAATGGCTATCCAGCGCACAAGCTCGCTAAGAGCGAGTGGGCGGCAACCATTGCCACGTTGATCGATGAGCAGAAGGTTGTCGGATTATTTCAAGGACGAATGGAATTTGGCCCGCGTGCTCTGGGAGCAAGGTCGATCATTGGCGATCCGCGCTCCGCCAGCATGCAATCGACACTGAATCTAAAGATCAAGTATCGCGAATCCTTTCGACCATTTGCACCTGCCTGTCTGGCTGAGCGAGTGAGTGATTTTTTCGAGTTGGACCGAGCATCACCCTACATGCTGTTGGTCGCCCCAGTGAAACAAGAGCGACTCAGGCAGAATGAGCTGTCCAACGGCGTGAGCTTGCGCGATCGGATTCATCAAGTCCGCTCCGACATTCCGGCAGTGACGCATGTGGACTGTTCAGCGCGAATTCAAACAGTGGATCGGGAGAGCAACCCGCGCTTTTATGAAATCCTGAAGGCTTTTGAAGAGCGGACCGGATACGGGGTGGTTATCAATACCTCATTCAACGTCCGTGGCGAACCGATTGTGTGCACTCCGGAGGACGCTTATAAATGTTTCATGCGCACCGGCATGGACTATCTCGTGTTGGGCTCATACCTGCTTGATAAGAATGAACAACCTTCTTGGAGTGAGAAACAGAACTGGCGTGAGGATTATGTCCTCGACTGAGATTGCGCGAAAGACCTCAGGCCGCTGCCTTCTCTATGAGCAAGAATAACGATGCCTTTGATTCAACTAAAACAGGGGGTAGATGAAGGGCGCAACAGCGCTGCTCGTGACGATTAGAAGCGTCAATAGCAGCAGCACGAGCACCACAGGAACAATCCACCAACTGTTATGCTGCCGCGCAAACTGGAATACTTCCTTGATCAAGGCGACGAAGTGTTTGACCCGCTGCATCCAGCCATGATACCACATCCCCTGCGCATCAGGCAACTCCGAGAAGAGTGTTGGGTGCCGCCGCCGAGTGGGCCACGGTCTAGTC
>JBEKFI010000142.1:0-7634 GCA_050013395.1 Verrucomicrobiia bacterium
ACGGCATCAACGACGCGCCGGCCTTGAAGGCCGCCGATGTGGGAATCTCGGTAGATAGCGCGGTGGACATCGCCAAGGAATCATCCGATATCATCCTGCTGGAAAACAGCCTGCTGGTCCTGGAGCAGGGCGTGCTGGAAGGCCGGCGGGTGTTCGGCAACATTGTCAAATACATCAAGATGGCAGCCAGCTCGAACTTCGGCAACATGTTCAGTGTCGTGGGGGCCAGCGCGTTCCTGCCTTTCCTGCCGATGCTGCCGATCCAGGTGCTGACCAACAACCTCCTGTACGACTTCTCGCAGACCACCATCCCCACCGACGAGGTGGATGCGGACTGGCTGACTAAGCCGCGCCAGTGGACGATTGGCAAGATCCTGCGTTTTATTCTGTTTATCGGGCCGATCAGCTCGATCTTCGATTACCTGACGTTCTTCATGATGCTGTACGTTTTCAACTGCTGGCACAACTCGGCCCTGTTCCACACCGGCTGGTTCGTGGAGTCGCTCTTCACCCAGACGTTGATCATCCATGTCATTCGCACCAACAAGATCCCGTTCATCCAAAGCTGGGCCAGTTGGCCGCTCATCCTCACTTCCTTGATCATCGTCGCGGTCGGCGCCTGGCTGACGGTTTCGCCCCTGGCGAACACGCTCGGGTTCGTCCCGCTCCCGCCGCGGTACTGGCTGTATCTGGCCATCATGCTGCTGGGCTACGCGCTGCTGACACAGGTGGTGAAGACCTGGTTTATTCGCAGGTTTGGCGAATGATGGTGGTGGGCGTGAGTGGCTTTGGTGCGGGCTTCCTGCCGCCACCGCCGCCGCGAGAGGCTAGGTTTCGAAGCGAAGGGCGAGGTATTGCTGGATGTTCGGAGACCGGACGCCGCGCAAGCGGGATAACAACTCAGGAAATATCTTCGGCGCGGGAATGCCATCTTCGAGCACGCTGTCGCCAGCGACGACCGGACTTCTCAACACGTAATCCAAGACAGCGGCAGACCATTGTCGAGGCCGACCAAATCCGGCCGGCAGGTGCAGAGCGCGGCGGTGACACTGAACTGGCTGACCAGCAGGAAATCTTTGTCAAACGAACGAACCTCTCTGCAACGCTGCTGCCGGGTTATACCAAGCAGCGTCGATGAATGCCTGAATCTTCTGCGTGAATGTCCAAATCACCTCGGCATCAATTGGGCAACGCTCGTGCTGCTTGCGAACCTCGGCCAGCACCGAGCGTTTCTCGAAAGGTAACCGTTTCGCGTGGCGGAGCAGAAAGACGTTGTCAATCGCCGTCAATCGGCAATCTTCAGCCTCCATGTCGAGAAACTCGTTCAGGATGTAGTATTGCGAGTATGGACAGCCCTGTTTGAGCCGCGACGCTGTGCCTGCGGCCTCTTGAAACATGGTTTTGTCCAGATTCACTTTGGTCTCCGCCGCCAGCACTGCCAGAGACAACGAACCAGTGGTCGTTTTGTCCGCAGCGAAAGCCGGGTCTGGCGAAAATCGATAATGAATCTCTTTTCCGATGATGAAGTCTTGGTCTTTCAACTTCAGCGCGATGACAGGGGCGTCGTTCAACGCGCGCAGCGCCGGCGGCGCGAACGACAATGACATAAAGGCGGTGTTCGGCCCAACGGTCAGCGGGAAGTTGGGCAAGCCTGTCAAGATGGTCGGTTGTGTGAGATCAACGAGGAATTCCTCCAGCACCGAGTTGTCCAGCTTGAGTTGCCCCTTCTGGCGCTTGATGAAGGCAGAGCCGCGGGCGGCAATCAGTTCGACCTCAAGAAAGTCTTTGTATTGGTTCAACAGCCCCGTCATGGCGATGACGCGCGGCTTGCCAGTCCCGGCAGCGGCGGCGAGCCCCGCTTTCCATGCGCGGTATCGCTCCCGCGCCTCCTCCAGCAAACGCACGTCTTCGTGCTCGCACTTTGGATTGCGGATGGCGGCTTCCAGTTTGTCGAGATGAGGAGTGTTGGGCATGGTCAAAGTTGCGGATTCCGCGTGAACACGGGCGATAATTCAATTGCATCCGAGCAAGCGATGGCATCGCGAACGTCATCTTGAACTTCTGCGCTGGCTGCGTGCTCCAATTCTTCCAGCAACGAACGGGCGATTCGGCGGGCCGCACCGGGCGCAGGCTGTCCGTTAACCCGGCGGAACAGCAAAACGTCTTCGTAGATGGACGCACCGAAACGGTTTGTAAAGCAACGCTCGAAGCTGCCCTCCTGATTGAACGCACCGAGGCTTGTCACAATGTCGGCAACCAGCCGCGAGTTCGGAATGGAGATGCCGCGCACGTTGGATTCGCGGCCCACCACGAGCACCAGTTGACCGCGTGACTTGAGGCTCAGGGCGAAGCTCTCCACGCACGCCTCCATGTCGAGCGCATACTGGATCACCGTCCGAAACCGATTCCCGCGATTCTTCCGGTTCGAGCCAATCTCGCTAGCGGCGACATGCAGCAAGTCGAAGCCGAGAACTTCCAGAATGGCCCGATGGTTCTGGTGGTAGTTGAAGACGTTGATGTAGGGCGGACTCGTGACGATAAGTTCTGCCTCACCCCGCGCGTAGCGATGCACGAGTCGAGCATCGCAAAGCGAAGCTTCGACCGCCGCAGCGGAATGGGGCAGCGCAAGCAGATGCCGCTTCATTCGGCCCACCGCTGTGAAAACCGCTTGGTTCAGATTCTGCAACCGGCATCCCTCGGCTTCGAACAACGCGAGCAACGCCAGCAACGTCTCAGTCTTGCTCTCCGCCTTGGAAAATACTTTGCGGCCCAAGTCCAGAAGGTTGGAAGCCCGCCCACGATAATCTTCCACCGGATTGAACAACGGCAGGTCCACGAAATCCGAACTCGCTGCTCGGAATAGCTGCTCAACCCGATTTGCCAAAGCCATACGCTTGTCGTGCGACAGCTTGGAGAGCGTGAAGAACCGTGACATTGCGTAAGCCGCTGGATTGATTTCAAAGCCGTGCACAGCGCGATTCCTGGCCGCGCATTCCTGAAGCACCGTGCCGCTGCCGCAGAATGGGTCAATCACCAACCCCGTGCCCTCGTTGGCCTCGTCCAGAATATACTCGACGAACTCTGGCGTGAACTGCCCGCGCCAGCCGAAGATGTTACTCCGGCTCTTGCGAGCCACATCCAGTTTTTGGCGGTCGAGTGTTTTCATAGCGTTCGGAAAGCCATCATGGTTTCCGCTCTTCGGCAGTCTTGCCGTAGGACTTTATCCAGTTAAAGCACGTAACAATAGCAGGAAATTCGGCGACAACATCCGCACTGCTCTTAGCGCGTAGCACTTCCTCTTGGGCAATGATTGCGTCTTCACCCTTGTCCGCTATCCCTATGAGCGTCTGACTGGTCGCATCCATCGGTGCGGAGTATGCCAGCGCGAGCCGGCCGGGGCAAGCTCTCCTTCGGCGAACAAGGCCGCGATTCAATGCCGGCATTTCTGCCGGTACACCTGCGCCGACGCCCCGCCGTGCGGGGTGAACTTCAACTCCGGCCACGGCCTGCTTGACGCCCGGTTTGCGTTCGCTACATACTCCCGTTCCAGAAATGGTGACCTATATGACGGACACAGACGACAGGCAACACCGCTCGATCCTGCAAAGAATTGCCCATCGGGCGATGCTTGAACGAGGACTTGTTCCAGATTTTCCGCTCCAGGCGCTCGCCGAGCTCGACGGAATCCACGGGCCAGCGACGCGAGCTGAGGAATCGACGCGTGATCTCCGGAACCTTCTCTGGTGCTCCATCGACAACGATGATTCGCGTGATCTGGACCAGCTTACCGTTGCCGAATCCCGCCAAGGCGGGACCGACGGGGCCGCCAAGGTCCTGGTCGCCATTGCCGACGTTGACGCGGTCGTCAAGAAGCGATCGGCCCTTGACGATCATGCGCGGCAAAATACCACCTCGGTCTATACGGTTGCCGAGACGTTTCCGATGTTGCCCGAGAAACTCTCCACGGATCTTACCTCGCTCAACTATGAATCAGACCGACTTGCCATTGTGATTGAAATGGTTCTCGCCGGGGATGGATCGCTTCAGAGTTCGGACCTTTATCAAGCGACGGTGCGTAATCGGGCCAAACTGGCCTACAACAGCGTAGCTGGCTGGCTGGAGGGTAGCGGGCCGATGCCACAAGGGATCGGCACGGTCAGCGGTCTCGACGAGAACCTTCGACTCCAGGACCGCGTGGCCCAGAAACTGAAAGCACTCCGGCACCTCAACGGTGCGCTTGATCTCGAAACAATCGAAGCCCGTCCGGTCTTTGATGGAGATAAGCTCAAGGACCTGGCAGCCGAAACAAGGAACCGGGCCAAAGACATTATTGAGGACTTCATGATCGCCGCCAACGGCGTTACCGCACGATACCTCGCGTCGAAAAAGTTTCCGTCGCTGCGGCGCGTGGTCCGCGTCCCCAAACGCTGGGACCGGATCATCGAGCTTGCCGCGGAGCGGGGCACAACGTTGCCCAAGGAACCCGACGCAAAGGCTCTGGATCAATTTCTGGTAGCGGCGAAAGCCGCTGATCCTCTCCGCTTTCCCGATCTCTCTCTCAGCGTCATCAAACTCCTGGGCGCCGGTGAATACGTCGTCCAACTTCCGGGCGGAAGTGTCGCCGGGCACTTCGGTCTTGCGGTCAAGGACTATGCTCACTCCACCGCCCCGAACCGCCGATACCCCGATCTGATTACACAGCGGTTGCTAAAAGCAGCCGTGGCGGGAAGTTCCCTGCCCTACGAGAACGACGAATTGGAAGCGCTCGCCAAGCACTGCACCGAAGCGGAAGACGCAGCGAAAAAAGTTGAACGGCAGGTCACAAAATCCGCAGCAGCAATTCTGCTGGAAACAAGGATCGGGGAGCAGTTCGATGCCATCGTCACCGGCGCATCGGACAAAGGCACGTGGGTCCGGCTTCTGCATCCGCCCGTTGAAGGAAGACTGGAGAGCGGTTTTGAAGGCATGGACGTCGGCCACCGGCTCCGCGTGCAACTGGTCCGCACGGATGTGGAGCGCGGATATATCGACTTTAAGAGAGTGGTGTAAGGAGAGGCGGATTGCAGAATGACGAAGGAACCATCCATGAAACCAGCTAACCCTACCTTCCAGAACACCCGCCGGTTCACCGGCCGAATGCGACGGGGCGGGTTTTACCCCATAGCCAACGGGTCGCGACTGTCTGATATTGAGCGTGATGAACAGCCAGTTGAACACGCTCGCGCGGCGCTATCAGGCGGCGTTGCAAAAGCACCTGCAGCAGGGCCCGGGGGCCAGCCTGCAAGCAGCGCTGAGACTGGGACGCCAGGCTACGGCCCTAGATCTGGAGACGCTGGACCTGGCCCGGATTCACGAGCAGGCGTTGATTGCCTTGGTGTTGCCGAGCTACTCCGCCAGAACCCGGGAGGCAATGGTCCGGCGGGCGGAGACCTTTTTTGTTGAGGTAATCAGACCGATCGAGCAAACTCACCGTGCCATCTGGGAGACCAACGTCCACTTGAATCAAGTGAACCAGACGCTGCGCGAGCGGGTCGAGATGGTCCGTGGCAACTTTGCTGTCGTGTCCGCCCCGGGCCAAGGCACCACCATCCGCGCCCAGATTCCATTCCACAACGGAGCCTGAGGGAGGACTTCATGCGTGCCCCGTCCATCGAGAAAACTGCCATCGCCTCACACCGCCAAGCGCAAATCAGCTCCCATCTGGCGAGGAAGCTGATTGTGGCGATGGCCGGCTCGTCAAGCCGTCTGGGTCGCAGCGCCACTCATCCGATTGGGGCGTCACTGTGCCTGGCGCTGGGTTACATGGTCCTCTGCAGCGCGTATATTTTTTTCTCGGGCCGAATCGCAGCCGGCGCGGCCTGGTCCATTGACCAGTTGCGCAACCTCGAACTGCTGAAGGGACTGGCGTTTGTCATGATCACGGGGGCGGCGTTTTTTGGGTTCGCCGCCTTCCTGCTGAAGCGGATCGCCATCCAGCAACAGCACCTCGCTCTGATCTTTCAAGGGGTTTCCGATTGCCTGTTCCTGCTCCAAGTCGAAGCCGACGACTGCTATCGGTTCCTCTGCGTCAATGCCGCCTTTCTGAAAGTGACCGGTCTCACCCGGGAACAAGTGGTTGGCAAACGGATCGAGGAAGTTCTACCGGGAACTTCCCAAGCCCGGGTGCGGAGCAAATTCCAGGAAGCGATTCGGGAGCGCAAAACTGTGAGCTGGGAAGACAGCGCCGCTTACCCGGCCGGCCCGCGCGTGGGCGAAGTCACCCTGACCCCGCTAGCCGACAAGACCGGCACGATTGTCCAACTCGCCGGTGTCGTGCGCGACATCACCGAACGCAAGCAGGCGGAGGACGAAGTGCGCCAGCTCTCTGGTCATCTATTGCGGTCGCAGGACGAAGAACGCCGGCGGATTGGCCGCGAGCTGCACGATTCGACCGGGCAGGAGTTGGCGGCTGTGGCGATAAACCTCGGCCTCGTGCAACAACGCAGCGCCGGCCGCGATGTCACCGCTGACAACCTCGTCGCGGACAGCCAGGCGATCATCGAGCAGTGCCAGCGCGAGCTGCGGACGCTGGCTTACCAACTGCACCCGCCCGTGCTCGACGAGGTGGGCTTGGCCGGCGCGGCGCAGGAATACGCCGCCGGGTTCACGCAACGCAGCGGGATCAAGGTGACGCTGGACGCCAGTCCGGCCCTCGGACGATTGCCGGCCGAGACGGAGCGGGCACTGTTTCGGGTGGTGCAGGAAAGTCTCGGCAACGTCCATCGCCATTCCGGCAGTCCGACCGCCACGATTCGGATCGCGCGTGAAGCCGCCGAGGTTATCCTTGAAGTTTGTGATCAAGGCCGTGGGCTGCGCATTCGGGGCGACGGCACCGTGGCGAACGCGGGCGTGGGGCTGGCCGGCATGCGCGAACGCGTGCGTCAATTGGGCGGCCGGTTCGAGATTGAATCGAGTGCGCGGGGAACGACCGTGCGGGCCATTGTGCCCGGGGAGGCAGGGGCCGCATGAAGACCCTGCAAATCTTGATTGCCGATGACCACGAGCTGGTGCGGAAGGGCTTGCGGACGGTGCTGGAAAACCAGCCCGGCTGGAAAGTCTGCGGGGAGGCGATCAACGGCCGGCAAGCGGTCGAGTTGACCAAGCAGTTGGGGCCCGATGTGATTGTGTTGGACGTGACGATGCCGGAACTGAATGGCCTGGAGGCCACGCGCCAGATTCTCAAGGCGATCCCCAAGGCCGAAGTGCTGATTCTCACCATGCACGAGTCCGAACAGTTGGTGAGCGAGGTGCTCGCCGCCGGCGCCCACGGCTATATTCTGAAAGCGGACACGTCGCGCCTGCTGGTTTCCGCCGTCGAATCGCTCGCCCAGCACCAGCCGTTTTTCACCGGGAAGGTTTCGGAAGTGGTGTTGAGTGGTTACCTGAACCCCGGGGAAATCAGGAAAGGTGCGGCTGGCCCGGTGCAGCACCTAACGGCACGCGAACGCGAGATTGTCCAACTCCTGGCGGAAGGCAAGACCAACAAAGAGGTCGCCGTCGCGCTCGGCGTCAGCGTCAAGACCGTGGATGCGCACCGGGCCAACGTCATGCACAAACTCGACCTGCATTCCGTGACTGACCTCGTCCGCTACGCC
>JBEKFI010000143.1:0-7484 GCA_050013395.1 Verrucomicrobiia bacterium
ACTTCCAATCCTCGCGCTTCTTCAGCATCGAATCGAACTGCTCAAAATACAGTGCGGCGGCGCTGCCTTCGACGCCCAGTAGCTCCGGCAGGTCACGCGTCGTCTCCGTCGCGTCGCGGAAATGGGACAACAGTTGCAGCACCCGCTCCGGCACCTCACCGTTGCGCATGAGCATGACGCGCTGGTTGTGAATCTTCGCGCGGATGACCTCGCGCGCCAGTTGCAGTCGCACCCCCGGCAACTCAAACAACCGGTATTGCCCGCGTCGCGCATCCACGCCACTGGCCGGCAACCCGCACAACGAACCAAGATACCGACCCGCTGGCGAGAAGTAGGCCACGTCAATGCCAAGCTCCAAACAAGTCGCCACCGCCTGCGCTGTGAGTTGCACCGCGCCGTACAGATAGATGGCGCGCACCTGCTGGCCGGGAACTTTGCGCAGATCTTCGTCCTTCAGGCGCACGACGAGTTGCTCGCCGCTCACGCCGACTTGCGCCCCCGCCTTCTGCACCACCAACACCTCGCCGTCGTCATGCTCAGGTCGTGGCGGCTGCAACGTCGGCGGCTGCTTGCCGGTGGACTCGGCGGCGAACTCCATCGCCTCAAGAATCCGGTCGCGCAAAGCATCTTCCGAAGGCGCAGCAAATCCGAAGTCCAGTTGCGGATCGGGTGCAACATCGCCGCGCGCCCGCGCCCACCAAAGAGTTTCATTCGGCAGACAGATCGGATACGCCGAACAGTAGAGACAACGCGGATCGTTCTTCAATGGTGGCGGACACTTGCCGGAGGCGGCAACCTCACGGGCTTCCTTGATCGTCGCGCGCACCTTCTCGAAAAGCTCCTCGGTGAACTCCACCGGCACCCGCCGCTTGTCCGCCGCGTAGTAGATCGCGCCGCGCACTGCCTTGACGCCATGTTCCTGTAGCAATAGCGCGTGCGCCGCTACCTGCATCGCGTCCGGCTCTTTCGCCACCCGCTCGCCTTCCGAATCGCGCCGTGCTGAACCCTTCTTATAATCAATGATCTC
Organism: Verrucomicrobiia bacterium; assembly: GCA_050013395.1. Lineage (GTDB taxonomy): Bacteria > Verrucomicrobiota > Verrucomicrobiia > Palsa-1439 > Palsa-1439 > JBEKZD01. The sequence continues at coordinate 1,028 of JBEKFI010000143.1, forward strand.
CGCCCCGTCCGGCCCGCCCTCGACGATGTCCACCACGCCAATCAATCCCAGCGTCTCGCTTTCGAGGCGCAACGACCGCAGCTTTGCGCCTTCCGCCAAACCGAGTTCCTTCGGGTCATCTAGCTTCGACGGTGCATCCACATTCCGATGCACATGCGAGCCGGCGACAGTGTCCGCATTCTCCTGAAAGATGTTCTCGACCCACTGGAAATAGAACAGCCGGGGACAGTAGATGAAGTTGTGCAGCCGCCTTACCGGCATCGGCGGTTGCGATTCAAGCCCGGCTTGTGTCTGTACCGGTGCGTCGCTCATGTGGGTTTACATCGGGATGTTATCTTCTTCGTTTGGCGGAGATACCTTTGTGCCGCGTGCATCTTCGCGCAAATCGACTCGCCACTTCCGAAAGCGCGCCCTGTTGATTTTGTCGCAATGTTCCCAAGCCAGATTCGAGTCCACTCTGTCCCAGACACCTTCCGAACGGACGACTACTTTGTGACGGAAGTCTGGCCTACGGGCAGACCGAGGCAGAACTCCGGCAACGTCAATCAAGTGCTGGCGCTCTTTTGATTCGCCGTTCTTCGAAGGCGCTAAAAGCATGACCGTGCCGAACAGTTCACGACGGTCTCGATCCGCAAAGGCGCGAAGACCTATCCGGTAAGCGGCGTTTAGATCGGCATGAAATAGGCCGCTATTCGGACTATCGGGATCGAATCCGGCAAGCGAGACGAATACTGGGCCGCCCTTACGCGGTATCAATATCGTTTCCCGTTTGGACAATTTGTCGAGAAGTCGTAACACTTCTGCCCAGCCGCAGTTGGCATCTTCAGCAACTTGGCGTTCCCAGAACATTCGGCGTGGGTCGTCTTTGGATATTTCCTCTGCGCGAAATCCGGCGCTGTGATCTTTGGCGCTAAAGCGGGAAGTCAAGTCGGCTCTTACATATACAATCGGCAGATCAATTCGTGAACCGATGCGCAAACCAATGGGTTCGCACAGTTCCGTCAGAATCTTGTTAATCCGCCGGTGAGACCAAGCTGCGAGTTGTCGATTCTCTCGCCGAGCTTGCATGCCGGATGTACCGTATTCAGATAGATCTTCCAAAGCAATGAAGTTCACCGGCCCACGTTCGAGGCAACGGTACACCCCATGCAACGATTCGGATTCCTTGAGCTCTTTCTTGTCTGGTGGCGGAGCGGTCAGTTTGACGCCCACGGCCAACGCCAAGATGTCATGAGCGATTTGTTTTGCCCTGTCCTCGCGCGCATCCTCAAGTGCTTGGCGACAACCCTCGAAAGGCTCAGGTACTGTATCTCTCTCGGCGATTACATGGCGTCGTTCGCCGGGGTGATGACGGCAAAGGTGGTTGAGCGACTGAGCGAGTTGCCGAAGATCACGCAATTGCAGTAGGCGAGCCATGCTCAATCCTCTTTGCCCGGCAAGCAGGGCGTCAGGCCGTGGTTGCTTTTCATCGAGAACCATTTCGTGCCACCCATCGCTTCGCTTGTGCCACATCCAAGTGCCACGTCGTGACGGAAGAATGCGATTCGCAACGACCGGCAAGAATTCCTTCAACAGATTCGTCCGGCTCTGGGCGAAGTCGGCAAGGAGTTTCCGAAGTTGACCTACGTTTCCAACCTGCTTTGAGAGTGCATAGAGAGGATCGTGCTCCTTGAGATTGCGAATATTTTCCAAAGCGGCCTTCTGCTTGTTCTCTGGCGCACCGGTTAGAAGTTGCTCTGTCCAACGGTTGAGGCGAAATAGTTGTGAGCGCACATATTTCAACGCGCGCAGCAGTTCATCATTCTGCTCGGGGAAAGACAACCGTTCTTGCCATTGTGGTATACGGATGTTGATGTCCGACTGAAGCGCCTTGAAGATCTCCACTGCCTGTACAGTTTCGTTTGGATTCTCCTGTGCATTTCGCCCGGCAGACCCCGACAGTTCTGGCAAGAAAGCATGTGATGCTTCGACCAAGTCAATGCCCGGATTCTCGGCGGAGAACTTTCGGCAGAACCCATCGCGCTCGCTGGCGTCTTTCTGCGTCTCCGCTTGAAGCCTCGACTTTTCCTTGGCGGTGATCTCTCTCCAAATCCAGCGGTCTTCGCCCATCACGCGAACCAAGCCGCTTTCGATTGACCTGACCACAAATCTGGAACGGTTGTTTGCCGGGCCTACTTCGTGAGATAATCCATTCCGCGAACCGGCCTGCTGGTCAACGGCCATCTGCAAGACATGGTAAGCAGCGGCGTTATTGATCCCCAAATCCACCATCAAGCCCAAGACTGGCTGCTTCGCGAGAGCGTGAATCCCTTCCTTTGTCTTTGGCCATTTGAGTCCGCGCCGGATCCATTCCCCGTCGTCGGTCTTGGTTGAGTATGCCTCAAATGGAAACCTAGCGCGCCAGTGCCGTGCCAAAGCATCGGTCACGATCTCAGGTTCAAACACAAGTTGGATGTTGGTTTTGCTTGTCGGAGCGAGACGCACGGCAACGCGCTCGAAACACTGAGGGTCAACTTTGAATCCGTACTTCTCACAAACTGGACGTAGTGCGGGCGGCAACCAGTCTGTGTCTGGATTGTTGTGATCGAGCTTCTCCTGTGGTTTGCGCAAGCGATCCCGCAGGAGACGCGGCGCGCGAAAGCTGATCCTGAACGTCGTCTTACGCTTCGTTTTGAAATCGAGAGCGTCCACTGTGACGTAAAACGGCTTGTCGCCACCTTCCCACGCCCAATGCGTTTTGTTCTCCGTTTCGGACCAACGAAAGTAACGAGGCGAGTCCTTCGGATGCGCTGGAGTGAACACACGCTCTTTTTCCAAATGCTCCTTCTCGTCCAGCGCCTCAGCGTATCCAGACCACGTTCTAAGCGGATCGGCTTCGTCTTCGTCGTTCCAAATGATCCGGTACTGCTCTTGCGCCAGAAGATCAAAAAGGGCAGCGCTTCCGAATCGCTCGCGAAACTTGGTTTGAAGTCGGTTCATGGCAGCTACGAGAGCCTCCGCGGACACTTTCTCTGCCGCGTCTTTCAAGATACCACGCCAGTCTTGCCGGACCTTTGGCCAAGCCTTTAAGGTGCGATCCCGAACCGTGTAAGGTTTCGGTAGACCGTTGGCATCAACCCGTGCGCCGCCAAGTTCCTCGACAAGCTCTTTCACCTTCGTGAGACGCTTCTCATGTTTCAGTAGCGTCTTTGTTTCCGCGATCTTTTTGTTGGCTTTGTCGAGCCGCAGTTCAAAGCGGCGTGTGGTGATGATGAACTGTCCGATTTTGTTGCAGACCTCGATAAAGGCTTGTTTCTCAAAATCCGCCCAAACGCCCAGTTCAACCGAGGGATCATCGAGACGCCCCGCCCAAAGGTCGCAGAAGAAAGGAAACACGCGGCACTCACTGCCGCCAGCATTGCGTGCTTCGTAAACCGGGTCAGTTTCTGTGCCGGTGGTTGATGCCGGGGCTTCAAGGCGGCTGCGATTGAAAAATAAGAAAACCTCTCTAAAGACGCGGTCGTTGGGTTCACATGCAAGAACCATCGCAGCCTTCATGTCGTAGCCGCCACTGCCGGCCCGCACAGGCTCATCGGGCGGGGGTTTGAACGCAGAGCTTGCGAGGAACTTAGCAAACTCCTCTGCCTCCTTCTTGAAGCGGCTATGTAACTTTTCCAAATCGGCAGCCGTCGGTCCTTGCTGATAACGTCCTGCCGACTGATTGGCCTGCGCACGATTTGCTTCACGCTTCTTTGCTTCATCCGCGCGATCGACTAGTTCCGCGCACAAGTCGTCAAATGCCTTTTGAACCCGCTCGACAGCCTGCTCGCGTGTCCATGGTCGTTTGTCAGCATTGGTCTTGAATGCATAGACATCCTTCCAAGCGAGTCTGCCGCCTTGCTCGACTCGCTTGGTTGCCCGGCGCGCCAGCCTCTCTTGCGCGAGTACAACATTGTCAGGCGTAGTTCCGGTGGAGCGCGCACAGAGCAGTTTCAACTTTGGAAACAAGCTTCGCCCCTTACCCCGCAACTTATTTTCAAGAGCCGCCCCAGCATCCTCCATTTCGTCGGCGAGTTCTGTTGCGGTGAGGAAGATTGCTTCCACCGCAGCGGCTCTTTGGGCTGCCGAAGCTCTTGAACCGGTCATGTTGAAGATTCGTTTCTCGAACGCCCTCCATGCGGGCCGCCCTGAAAGAGCTAGACCAAGAACGTGCATCTGCAAGCTTCCGTTGGAATGAGCGTTCTTTTCCCAAGACGCTATGACGGCTTGCCGAAATTCTCTCACACCCGGCGGTGCGTTTGGCCCGACCATGGCAGCAAAGGCGGACAAGTAGTAATTCACCGCGTCCTGAAACAGTTCGTGGTGCTGCCAAAGGGCGGTTTGCCACGGCTCGTTCAACTTGCGATTGATCTCGGCCAGCCGTTGCCGTGCTTGGTTTCCTTCCGGTGTATTCTGCTTTGTGCGTGGGCGCAACTTCTCCCGTTCGGTTTCCAGTCGGGCGGCTTTTTCCGGCGTGAAGCCGAGCAAAGACCATTGCGATGTCTCGTCAAGAGCCTTGGCATTGCGAACTTCGACTTTCGTGACGCGGCCTTGATAAACGCGAGTTAAAGTAGGCATGACTGATTCCTCCTTAAATTAGGCGGCGAGGGCGAGGGTGTAGTAGTTTACGGCGTCTTGGAAGAGTTGGTGGTGCTGCCAGAGTGCGTCCTGCCAGTCCGGCAATGGTTCCGGTTTGCCGTCTTTGCCCTTCAGGATTTCGACCGTGGTGACTTTGCCTTGGTAGATGCGGTTCATGGTATTCCTTACACGCGTTAGGGAAGTTTCTACCAGAAACGCTGTGGCAAGAAAAGCTAGATAACGCAGACCTTTTCCCAAAACCGCCCACAGGCGGGACGCCTGTGCTACTATACTCAAGATGAACGAAACGGCCATTGGGATTGTCCGCAGGCTGCGGGAGGCGGGACATGTCGCCTGCTTCGCCGGGGGCTGCGTGCGAGACATGGTGCGCGGCGTCGAGCCGCACGACTATGACATCGCCACCAGCGCCACGCCCGAACAAGTGCAGGCGCTATTCGCGAAGACCATTCCCGTGGGCGCGCAGTTTGGCGTGGTGCTGGTGCTGGAGGGCGGCTACCAGTTTGAAGTCGCCACCTTCCGCAGCGATGAGGCCTATATCGACGGACGCCGCCCGACTTCGGTGCGCTATGGTTCACCAGAACAAGACGCGCAGCGGCGCGACTTCACGATCAACGGATTGTTCTTCGATCCGATCGCTGGTGAGATTATCGACTTCGTCGGCGGCCGCGCGGACATCGAGCGCAAGCTGGTGCGCACGATTGGAGAGCCAGCGCAACGGTTCGCGGAAGACAAGCTGCGGATGCTCAGGTGTATTCGGTTCGCAACGAATTTGAGATTTGAGATTGAAGACAAGACGTTCGACGCCGTCAAAACGACGGCGGCGCAGATTCATCTCGTCAGCGCGGAGCGAATCCGCGACGAGTTGATCAAGAGTTTCACGCGCTCCCGCCACGGCGGGACGGGGCGAGGGCTGGAGTTGCTCGACGAAAGCGGGTTGCTGCGCGAGGTGCTACCCGAGGTTGCTGCCATGAAAGGCGTCGAGCAGCCACCTGAGTTTCATCCCGAAGGCGACGTGTTTCAACACACGAAGCTGATGCTGGATTTGATGTCGGATCGCGCCCAGAATGGTGCTCCTACGACGGATTATCCGAGCGTGGTGCTGGCCTTCTCGGTGTTGCTACACGACGTGGGCAAGCCGCCGACGTTCGAGCGCGCAATGGATCGCATTCGTTTCAACGGGCACGACCAAGTGGGCGCAGAGATCTCAAGAGACATTCTCCAGCGGTTGCGGTTTCCCAACGAGCAGATCGATAAGATCCTCGTGTGCGTCGGCGAACACATGCGATTTCAACACGTGCAACAAATGCGTCCAGCCAAGCTGAAACGAATCCTGGCGCGGGAGACGTTCACCGATGAATTGGAACTGCATCGAATTGATTGCGAGGCCAGCCACCGCAATCTGGAGAACTACGAGTTTCTGAAAGCGAAGGCCGCCGAGTTGTCCCGCCACGGCGGGATCAAACCCGCTCCGTTGCTGACGGGGCACGACCTGCTGGCGCTGGGTTTCAAGCCGGGCCCGACGGTGGGGAAGGTTCTGCGTGAGGTGGATGAGTTACAACTGGAGGAACAGTTGAAATCACGGGAGGAGGCGTTGGAGTACGCGCGTAAACGATTCGTTGAACTCGCGGCTGGCGCGACGACTTGAGGCTCGACTGCACGAGCAGGTAGCGGCTGACGTTGTCGAGGCTCAACAGGCCCACGAGATGTCCGTCCCGCATTACCGGAATGCTGGTCGGGCCTTCGGTCATCATCACTTCGTACACGCGCGACAACGCCGTTTGTGGCGTGACGGCAGGTGGATCGGTGTCCATCACTTGGGCGACGGGCACATCGCTGCCGA
>JBEKFI010000144.1:0-7186 GCA_050013395.1 Verrucomicrobiia bacterium
GGTGGGTTACGGTGGTGGTGCTCAGATGCGCCCTGAGCCACCGGGCACATCTGATACCCTCTTGGCACTGTCACCGATGTCGTGACTGCGCCGGTGTAGCGGCGCTCCCTGCCCCGACATCCAATGTCGGGGTGAACGAGCCGCCGAAATCCCCAGGAAACGAACGACTCGGCGCTTCATTCACCCCGAAAGCTTTCGGGGCAGGGATGCGCCGCTACACCGAAACCGATGATTTCGTGGTGGCGGTATCAAGATTCGGGGAGCCATTCCTCTCCGAAGCAGCTGGTATTTTCAGAATGGACAGTCGCGGCGTCGGTGAGTTAGTTGTGTTGGCGGTGAAAATATGAAGATCGAATCCTTGCACGTCGGAATGAAGGTCAGGCATCCGCATCATGGCATCGGTGTCGTCAAGTCGATCACCGAGCACACGGCGGAGATCCGGTTCGATGACGCCACGCGGACGATCGCACCCGAAAACAGCGGCATGGAAGTCGCCGAAGCCCGCGCCACCGTCAACGGATTGGAGATACCGCTGCGTCAGTTCATCGAACAAACCGCCAAGGTGGTGCTGGCTGAACTCGGCATTGAAAAGTCCGATGAGGTTGTCGAGCAACTTGCCAGTCGGTGGCGCGGCGGGCGCATGCTGCTGCATCCTGCGGACACGGCGCTACAGGCGAAGGAAGTGCCGCTGGACGTCTTCTTCCACAAAATCGTCATGGTGCGCAACAATCTGCGGGTGCTGGAACAAAAGATCAACAGCCACGCCACGCTCAGCGATGCCGACAAGGTGGAGTTGCAGCAATACATCACGCGCTCGTACGGCTCGCTGACCACTTTCAACATTCTCTTCAAGAACAAACAGGACCAGTTCAAAGGCAGCGAGTGAGTTCGCGGCGGCGGGCTTCTTTCCGGTCTGCTCCGTTACGATGTTCTGTGGCCGAACTGGATCGCACCTTCTGGAAGTGCATCGCTTATACGCGCTCTTTCCAGCGCCGGTCATGCCGTGCGGCGTGAATGACCGCATAGACGACTAACCACTTGCTCATGTTGTTTTTGCAGGTCACTCACACGTTGTCTGAGAATTGATGCTACTAGCAGCCATTTTTTACCGGGCGTCATCCATTCATTGTTGAACTTCACCTCTCCCCGTTCAATGTGACCCAATTCATTTGTCAGCACAGTGACAATCCCTTGTGCATCGTTCGCAAATCTCGATTTGGGGTGCGTCGCCACGTATTCGTTGAAAGCTTTTATTGCCTGTTCATACTTGGCTTTAGTGAACTCGTTATTTGGATCAAGCTTCCAAGAATCAACCAAGGTCTCATAGGCGTGCCGTTCCTGTTTCTGTTGGTCAGATTCCCGATCAACGGCCTTGATGTCGGATTTGAGGATGACCTGTTTGGAGGCAATTGTGCGGTTATAGTTGCTTACCTTGATGACAACTTGGGACTCTGTTTCGGAAATGATTTCCCCTTGGACCGTTTCCCCGTTCTTTAGCGCAATTGAATCTGCGAAGGAGGGAAGAGCTACCGACAAAAGGAGCGAGACAAGCAGTCCTGCACCGCGACGCAATCGGTAACTCCGGGGAGCGTGGGGAGCCCGAGAGAGAGGCTTACCTAGTGGTTCCTTCATGTTGGCTTGCTCCGTTCCCGAGAATACCAAAGGCATGCGGTGCTGGCAATCCTCCAAAATCACCTACTGGTGCGTTTTGCTCCAAAGGGCGTACTGCTGGAGCGCCCGCGTGCCTGAATCTCCGTACCAGGAATACCCGTTGCGACGCTCCAGCGAAATCTCGTTCACGTTGTCGTGAATGCTCTTGTCCCGATCCCCAAAGATCGGACGGTCGGTGCCGATTTCATAATAGCGGGACCAGAGCGGTCCGTTGCCTGGCGCCGGAACGAGACGGCGACCATCGTCACCGTCGCGCCTGAAGGCCACGTCGGAGATTTTGGTTTTCTCGAACCATGCGGCGGCGGCCTGCAGGGCGGTGACGATCTGCGGGCCGGGCTTGGGCAATTGCATCAGGAACATCATGATCCTCGCGCTCTCGCCCGCGGCCTGCGACGGCATCTCGTAATTGCGGGCGGACACGGGTTGCAGCGTGAGCGGGTCGTGTTGCTGGCACCACACGGTGCGGCGGCCGTTTACGATGATCTGACTCGTCAGGATGCAATCGATCCCGCGCTTGAGACTGGCGGCCGCAAGCGCGCGGGTGTAAGCGGACACGAAGGCGAATTCGTTGGTCCCCTCCGAAACGTCGCGCAACAAGCTGAGGACGTTAATCATTGCGTTGTCGTTGTAGGTGATCGCGTCGTGGTAGCCGCCCTGGAGCGGCCACACCTGGGGCCAGCCGCCGTTTGGGTATTGCGCGGCAAAGATGTAATCGAGACCGCGCAAGAACGCCGCGCGATAAGCCGCCCCACGGAAAGTTCCGATGGTGGCAATCACCTTCGCGAGATAGCGCAGTTGGGTGGTCGTGGCGTCATTGTCGAACGTGCCAACGTAATTCCAGTTCGTGTCGTGGGGTGTGTCAAAGTCAACCTGGCCAAGGTAACGCGAGCTGTTGTTGGCCGCGAAACTCTCGCCCGGCGCGCGTGGGTGACGCGTCATGTCCAGATTCTTGCTCCATCCTCCGGCCGGGGTCTGAAACGAGACCACGATATCGGCGATATGCCGTCCTTCGGCCCCGCCGCACCAAGCGGCAGGTCTGTTCAGAGGAACCGATCTCGCCGCGCTGCCCGACGGCGGAACAACGGATTCCTTCATGCCGTGCCCGCGCATTTCCTTCTGGAGAAAATTCCGGTCCGCCCGCAACTGCCGGCCCGAACGCTCCAGATATTTTTTCCATGCAGGCTGCTGTGCCGCGGGCAGTGCGGCAATGCGCTCGGCCGTGAGCGACTGCGCCGGCGGATTGGTGCCGATGATCGCGGCTGGCAGGAGCGGGGCGACACAGAGAGCCAGCGCAAACAAGAGGCTGAATCGTGAGGTCATGCGGGTTTTGGACGTAACGGTTGAAGTCATAAGAGCGGCACATTATAGGTCGCCTTTGAATGCCTTGTCGAGGCGCGAGGTTCACCACGTAATACGCGGTTCACCCCGTTTCACATGAGCGGGCGGCAGCGGAAGGGAAGCTGTCTCTGGGAGACCGGCATTGATAAACTCCCTCCGCCCGCGGCCGACCACAGTGTTCCATCGTGAACTCATCCCAGCCAGAGGAGCAGAGGTTCCAACCAAAGTCTCTTTCTCTAAACTCGAAATTCGAAGGACGAAGCCGAGTCCGCGAGACATGCGGAGCAAACTCGGATTTCGGATTTACTTTGTGGCTCTTCGGTGACCAAAGCCGAACGTGGTCGTTTGGATGACGGCTGTGTAACGAGGACCGCGTTGAGCCCAAAGACAGGGCGCATCTGGACACTACCACCATAGCCAGCGTCGGGCGTTTTGCAGGGCTGTAGGTAGGGGCAGACCGCCGGGCTGCCCGTCCCCGACAAACGCGGCGCGCCCAGCGGTCGCGCCCCACCTCGCACAACACCAGTACGTTCGGTGTTCGGTGGGTTACGGTGGTGGTGCTCAGATACGCCCCCAAAGACAGATAGGGCTGTCAATTCTGTTCACAAACCTGTATGGATTCGGGCTGCCATGCCGCGCGTATTCATCAAGTGTCTCAAGCCCTGTATCGGCAGTCTCACGTTGCTGATTGCACTGGCCGGGTCGGTCGTTGCTGCCGATGCAACCGTTGAGCAATGGGGTGTTCTTGAAGTCTCGCTCGCCGGCCCCACCAACGGCAATCCGTTTCTGGATGTCCAGTTTTCCGCCCGTTTTTCGCTCGATGCCTCAGTGGTCGAGGCGGCCGGATTTTATGACGGCGACGGGATTTACCGTGTGCGCTTCATGCCGGACAAGCCGGGGCGCTGGCGTTACACGACGCGCAGCAACCACCCCGAGCTGGACGGCAAAACGGGCGGGTTCACCGTCACCGCGCCCGCCACTGGTAACCACGGACCGGTGCATGTGACCAACACGTATCACTTTGCCTACGCTGACGGCACTCCCTACCGGCCGATTGGCACGACTAGTTACAATTGGCATCACATGGCCGACGAACTGGAAGAGGAAACGCTCGCCAGCCTCGCGGCTTCGCCCTTCAACAAAGTCCGGATGTGCGTCTTCCCAAAGCATCAGCCGGACAAAACCAACGAGCTGGCGCTTTATCCGTTTGAAGGAACGCCGCCGAAGACGTGGGACTTTTCCCGTTTCGATCCGAAATGTTTCCGGCATCTGGAAAAACGCATCGGCGATCTGCGCGACCGAGGCATCGAGGCGGACCTGATTCTGTTCGATCCTTACGACAAAGGCCGTTGGGGCTTCGACCGTATGCCGGCGGAAGTGGACGACCGGTACGTGCGCTACATCGTCAGCCGCCTGGCCGCCTATCGCAACGTCTGGTGGTCGCTGTCCAATGAATACGATTTCAACAAACAAAAGACCGAGGCGGACTGGGACCGCCTGTTCCAAGTCGTGCAAGCGGCCGATCCTTATGGGCATCTGCGGTCCATTCACAACGGTTTTTACATTTACAACCACACGAAGCCTTGGGTCACACACGCCAGCATCCAGAACGGCTCGGCGGTGGAAGACGCCGGGCGGGCCGAGTTGTATCGCGATGTGTATCGGAAGCCGATCGTTTACGATGAGGTGAAATACGAGGGCAACATTTCGAGACGCTGGGGACAACTGCCGGCGGAAGAAATGGTGTTACGGTTCTGGCAAGGCACCGTCGCCGGCACGTACGTGACCCACGGCGAAACGTTCTCGAACCCAGAACACATCTCATGGACATCGGAAGGTGGCCGGCTTCGCGGCCAAAGTCCGCCTCGGCTCGCGTTCTTGGCCAAGGTGCTGGCCGACAGTCCGCCTGAAGGCATCGACCCGATTGACAAATGGCAGGACACAAACATGGGCGGACAACTCGGCGAATACTATCTGCTCTACTTTGGCAAGGAAGCGCCGACAGCGTGGCCTTTTCAACTCTATAAGGACCGTATCACCAACGGCTTGAAGTTCAAGGTCGAGGTGATCGACACTTGGGCAATGACGATCACACCGGTCGAGGGCGAGTTCGTGACGAAGAAAAAGGACAATTACCATTTCATGGACGAGAAAGGGCGAGCCGTCGCGCTGCCGGGAAAACCCTACATGGCGTTGCGCATCCGACGAGTGCCGGAGCCAGTGAACTCAAGTTTGAAAAGCATCCCGCCGCCGTCTGCCGACCTGCCACCCGATCCTTGAGCGAATCACGGCCACGGCAGCAGTCGTGGAAGAGGTGAAGCGGTAATTGTCGTACGACCAGAGGCTGTTGCTCAAATCGGGTCTGGCGCGTTTCGATGTAGCAGCGTTTCTGTGAAACGCCGAATTCCTTCAACAAATGAACGACCCGCGCTTCACAGTCGCCGACGCGCCATAGCGCTTTGGCGACGGCGCGAAGCGCGGCTACAACAGCAAACAGCGTTCGGGCAAAAGCCTCACCAAGCCCGACCCTGTTAAATTCACTCTTGGACGACAAATGTGGATCTGACCGGTGGCAGGACCAGGTGCACGGTCGTCACCGGCTGGCCGCCCGTTTCCGATTTCGCGACCTCGGCTTTCTCCTTCTCGCCCGTATGCGGATTCCAGATCGCCAGGTTCTTGTCGCCGCGCAAAACCACCTGCGTGTCGACGGGCTTCCCCAAGGAGTTGGCGAAAAAGTAAATGTCCCGTCCCCCCTTCACCTTGTGGAGGTACGTCAGCGCCCCGTCGTAAGCCGGCCCCATCTTCACCGGCCACATCGGCGCCTCCTGGATATCGACGTCCCGGACCGGATCCGCTTCCTTCAGAATCGCGTTCAGGATATTGATGTCCGGCTGCGGGAGAAAGCAGCCGCGCCCGCCGGCGCTGTTGCGGTTCATGAAGTAGCTCTTGAAATCGTCGACGACAATCGTGATTTCGGCCGTCATCGGATTGTCGTTCGAGATGCCGAACACCTCGGTGGCCATCTCCTGCACTTCCTTGTCCCGCTTGAACTCCGCCGACCTGGAGGGCAGTTTGCGGGTCGCGATGATCGTCCCGCCGCCGCGATAAAACTCCAGGACCTTTTTGGCGGCGTCGGCCGAAAGCGTGTCGCCGCCGGGGAGGATCAACACGCGGAATTCCTCCCGGTTCTCCTTGTTGTTCAGCACGACCTTCTGCTGCTCGACGCTGCAGCGGCTCACCAGAACCTCCGGGTGCAGGTAGGTGTAATCCACGCGCAGCGCGCGATACAGCATCTCGCCCAGATCCATGTAGTCGATCTCCGGCGGCACGATGCCCCCCTCCAGCGCGTAGTAAAGGTCGGGCGAACTCCCCCGCCTGCTGCTGGTCGGCGGCTTGGCAAACGCGTAAGCGGCCTGCAGCGCGGCGATCGGGTAGAGCACGGCGACGTCCGCCACATGCCGGCCGCCCCGCAGCAGATAACTCATGCGGCCGACGAAGCGATCCATTTCCGGCCCGATCTCAGGCGGCCGGGTGCCAAGCTGGATATTGATCCCCATCGCGAACTGGTCCATCGCCGTCCGCAATGCGATCGTCGGATTCATCGCGCGGTAGGCCGCATACGTCTCGGCGAAGCACTCCGGCCGGTCGTAGTTGTACGCCGCCGACGTCACGATCTTGTAGGAGACAAGTGACCGTCCGGGGTAGTAGATGTCGTCGATCCCGGGAACTTGCTGGTGTTCGAACACCTTCATCAGGTCGCCGTTGATCGCGACCGGATTGCGGGCTTCCTCCTGGTCCATGTGTCCCCCGAGCTTGATGCCATGCGCCTCGCACCACTGGGCGAGTTGGCCGATGTAATTCTCCGCGAACAGCTTGGCGTGGAACCCGAACAGCGCATTGCGCGCAGCAGCCGTTTCCGGGCCGATGTCATACCACAGCGCCGGATAATTCGTCATCGGCGAGTAGCCGTACTTCTTCTCGAACTCCTTGTTGAAGTTGGGGGTCCACATGCGCCCGTCCATCAGGTGCATGGCCGGCTCGTCATACATCGTCCGCTTGATCACGGTCCCGAAGAATTCCTTGAGGTGCGCGTAGTACGGGTCGAAGTTGAGCGCGATGTACTTCGCCACCGCCTCGTGATCGAGATAATCGACGAACCCGCCTTTTTGTGACGCCG
>JBEKFI010000145.1:0-17664 GCA_050013395.1 Verrucomicrobiia bacterium
CCATCTGCGTAATCTGCGGATTCCCTTTCTCTCCGGCCGGGCCGTCTGCCGCATCTGCGTAATCTGCGGTTGGTCCGCGCGGACCCTGGCGCTCTTGGCGGTCTTACTGAGTCAGTACCGGCACGACTGAGCCGGCGTCGGGGATGATGTAGGCGCGGGCGTCCTGGCCCCAGAAGACCAGTGGCAGGCTCACGGCGGTGAGCACGCCGGACGCCAGCGCAACGTAGTCTTACCGGTTGGTGCAGCGTATTGGCTGACCGCTACCCATGCTTAACTGGCTCTTCGAAGCCTTGCGTTTCATTCTCCGCCCACGGCCCGATACTGCTTCGCGAAACCCTTCAAGACTTGCTGTTTATGCTTGGACCAGTCGTGGAGGCTTGCGATTTTCACTCCGTCCCAGTTGTCCTGATCAAGCTTCCACGAGACGTGGAAAAAAGTGCGTCTTAGCGAGACATCACCAACAACGCGATTCTTGCACATATAGCGCACGTATCCATCGCGCGGGCTCGCTTCAATATTTCGTCCGATCTTGCAAAGCTCGGCATGTACCTTTTCTGCGGCCTGCCTTGCTTTTGGCTGGTTAATGTAAGAAAGGGCATTATCCAAGGATACCGGGGGAGTGAATCCGCCTTCAACATCAAACTGTACTTCCCGGCAGAACAACCCACGTTCGCCGGGCTTGCCCTCTAAGTAGGCGTATTCCATCAGGGCAGTGCGCGGCTTGAAGTATTGCACAGCCTTCCGGAGTCGGTCGGTGAAAGCGGAAGCAACAAGAATTATTCGCGGATCTTCTGCTGCGACGATCTTCGCCCTCTTTTCATATTCCTTCGCGAGCCGATCCCGGTTGGAAGAAACGTAATCGTAGTATTCAAGCGCCTGCAAAAGCATTTCGTCGTCCTGACCGACCTTCAACTCAAGGATGACGAAAATGCCATTCGCATCTACGGCGAGAACATCGATGAATTTGCCGCCAGCCCGGTGTTGATGTGAGAGATACACGAGCCCCTTTTCGACCGATTCCGGATTTTGAACGACGAGATGTTCAAGATTCCGCTCCTCATTGATTTCGATTTTCTTGAAGATCACTCCCGGAGCTTTGGATGCCCCGGACTGGTGTGGCTGGGGTTGATGATTCATGCGCGCGAGTGTAGCGGTTCGGAAATCCTTCATCAAGCTTGCTGTAGCCGGCAATCCAGCCGGTGACACTCCGTTGCGCTGGCGCCCGGGCTCCGATCCGCACTTTCGAGCAATACCGCAACAGGTCGAGCAAGATTGGGTGCGACAACCACGCCCATGTGACGTAAATTTGCTCCAGCCTTTAATCAAAATGGGGGATTCAATAATGCAGAAGCGCAGACTTGGAAAAAGTAACTTGGAAGTCTCGGCTGTCGGACTCGGCTGCATGGGAATGAGCTTTTCCTACGGCCCGCCCAAAGATAAGCAGGAGATGACCGCTCTTCTTCACGCCGCCGTCGAACGCGGCATCACATTCTTCGACACCGCCGAAGTGTACGGCCCGTTCACAAACGAAGCGCTCGTGGGCGAAGCTCTCGCTCCGTTCCGTGGACGAGTGGTGATCGCGACCAAATTCGGTTTCGACCTCAGTGGCAGCGATACGCGGCCCGGTGCGGCGGGCCTGAATAGCCGGCCCGAGCACATCAAGCAGGCCGCCGAGGGATCGCTCAAGCGACTCAAGGTCGAGACAATCGATCTGCTCTATCAGCATCGGGTTGACCCGAACGTGCCCATCGAAGACGTTGCGGGGGCGGTGAAGGAACTGATTCAGCAAGGTAAGGTCAAACACTTCGGCCTTTCTGAAGCAGGCGTGCAAACAATCCGACGCGCGCACAAAGTCCAGCCGCTCACTGCTCTCCAGAGCGAGTACTCGCTGTGGACGAGAACCCCCGAAAAGGAAGTGATACCGACCCTTGAGGAACTCGGAATCGGCCTCGTTCCGTACAGCCCTTTGGGCAAGGGTTTTCTCACGGGCAAGATCGACGAAAACGCGACCTTCGACAGCTCCGACTTTCGCAGCACCCTGCCTCGATTCACGCCGGAGGCTCTCAAGGCGAATCAGGCCCTGATTAAACTGCTCGGCAGCATCGCAGAACGGAAGAAGGCGACACCTGCTCAGATCGCGCTCGCCTGGCTGCTTGCTCAAAAGCCGTGGATTGTTCCGATCCCCGGCACCACGAAGCTGCATCGCTTGGACGAGAACATCGGAGCAGCGGCCGTCGAGTTGAGGCCCGACGACCTTCGTGAAATCGAAAGCGCCGCCTCCAAGATCAAGGTGCAAGGGGCTCGGTATCCGGAAAAGCTGGAGCAGATGACCGGTCGCTGAACGAGACAAACGACTGCTGCCATCGTTTAGTTTAATGGAATTCAAAACCGGATCAAGCAGACGGCGGCCGGAGTTGAAACGCGACCACCGCCGCTTCGCAAGGAGAGAATCGCCTCGCTATCGCCCCAGGTGTGCGCCTATCGCGGTGTGAGCGATAGCACCGCAAGCATCCGACCCGTCTTGCCGCGTTCGGCCCGGTAGGAAAAATAACGGTCGAGATGACAGGCGGTGCACACGTGCGGGTTGTGAATGTCCGTCACGCCCGCGTCGCGGAGTTGGCGTCCGATGCCGTCCCAGATGTCCATTTCGTAATGGCATGGGCCGATGGAGGGGCTGATAAATGCGAGGCAGTCGCGCGGGCGTGTGTCGAAAGCAACTTGCATGCGCAGCACCGTGTTTCCCACGACGTTTGCCAGTGTGCCCTTCTTGCCCGAGTGGATGAGCGCGATGGCAGGCGTGGCGCGGTCCACGATGTACACCGCGGCGCAGTCGGCGCAGCGAATCACCAGCGGCAAGCGGGCCACCCGCGTGACGAGCGCGTCCACGGCGGGAACGTGCGGGGCTGCCTCGGTGACGATGGCGACGCCGTTGCCGTGTGTTTGTTCCGCTGCGGCAAATTGTGTGAAGCCGCGCGTTTGGACAAATCGCCGTTGGAACTCGTCGCTCTTGGTGTCTTGCGTCGTGCGAAGCGTGAAGGCGTGACGGATGAAAGGCAATGCGGTCAGCGGTGGAAAAGTTTCGAATGGGATTTCATCCTTCATCCCTCATCCTTCCGCCTTCACTGTGCCAGCCGCACGGTGCTGCCTGTCACGCGGTCGAGGGTGGCATTGGCGACATTGTAATCGTAGAGCGCCTGGATTTCGTTCGAGCGTGCTTCAGTCAAAGCGGTTTGCGCGCTGAGAACTTCGAGCTGAGTGCCTGTGCCCGCCCGGAAACGAGCCTCGGCCAGGCGCAGACTTTCTTCGGCTTGTTCGACCGTCTTCTCTTGCGCTTCGAACAGTT
Organism: Verrucomicrobiia bacterium; assembly: GCA_050013395.1. Taxonomy (GTDB): domain Bacteria; phylum Verrucomicrobiota; class Verrucomicrobiia; order Palsa-1439; family Palsa-1439; genus JBEKZD01. Next base: position 3,344 of record JBEKFI010000145.1, read on the forward strand.
CGAGCGCCTGCAGGTAATCAGAGTATGCCTGACGAACGTCCAATTCGATCGCGCGGCGCGAGTCCTCATAGTCCAACTGGGCCTGCTCAGACTGGGCGCGAGCGTCCAACATCTTGCCGCGAGTCAGCATGCCATCAAAAATCGACCAGGAACCCTGCGCGCCGACTGTCCAGCCATGGACTGTGCTATCGAGATCGTCCGAGAAGGGCGTGTCGTGGATGCCGTAATTGCCGAAGACCGAAATCTGCGGTTGGTAACCGGAAGAGGCCAGCTTGATGTTTTCCTTGGACACGGTCACGCGTTTTTCCGCCTGCTGCAATTCGGGCCGCTGGTCCAGCGCCCTGGAAAGCGCCGTCGGCAGATCCCAGGTGCGATGTTCGTAGGTAAGTTCGCCAACGAAGTTGATCGCGGTGAATTCCGTGCGCTGTCCCGGCGTATCGATGGCCAGCAGTCTGACCAACGCTTCGCGCGAGAGGCGGAGATCGTTTTGAGCGCGAATGAGCGGCGGCTTGGCGTTGGCCAACTCGACTTCGGCGCGCAACACATCGAAACGCGGGACGGTTCCGGCGTCAAACCGATGCCGCGCGTCTTCGAGTTGCTGCTCGATCAATTTGACGGATTGCTCTCGCACGGTGACCTGGGCCTTGTTGATCAGGATTTGGTAGAACGCCTTGCGCACGGCGAGAATCGTGTCCGCCACGGTCTGCTGGAACCCGAGCACGGCGATTTGATCGCTCAGGCGTGCCACGCGGAGGTTGCCGCTGGCGCGACCGCCCGAATAGACCAGTTGCGACACTTCGATTTGCGCAGCCCAGGGGCGTTCCTGGTTGCCGCTGACGGCAGTGAGGCCGGGCACGGACGGAAAGTTGGTGATGGTGGGGATGTCGATTACATTCTTGTCAACCTGGCTATAGCGGCCCGAGGCCGTGAGCTGCGGGATGAACGCGGCGCGCGCCTCGACGACAAGGCCACGGGCTCGCTGCAGTTCCTGCTTGGCTTTGAGTACGGACGGGTTTTTCTTGAGCGCCAGGTCGAGACACTGATCGAGGGTCAGGTCTGACGGCGGCGGCGGATTGTCGGCATACAGGGGCTGGGCGATGCAAACTGTGATGAGAACGGTCAGCAGACGATGGATCAAGCTATTCATTTTCCTGGGCTTGTGGTGGTTGTTGAATCGGGCAGTAGTTTCTGGAATTGTTCAGCCGCACAATTGTAAGTCTTCAAAGCGACTTGCTTGGATTGCTGGGCCAGCGCAACTTGCTTGGCATCCAGAAACACCTGGACAAGCCCGGAGTAGGCGGAGCAAATGTGATTGTGTACGAGTGGGCAATCAGCGTTGAGCTTGAGCTGAGGTTGATTGGGGGCTACAGCACAGCCTTCGCGGTCGATTTGACGATAGAGGTCGAGGAGCAATCGCAACGCTTCCTGGCGATTGCCATCCAGCAGCAGAGCCTGCAATAAAGAAATGGCCGCATCCTCCGTTTTGCCGTCAACAACGTAGACCGAGGCGATGCTCAGGTAGGCATCGGGGTTGGTCGGCGCGAGGTGGCGCATGTAGAGATAGGCCTTGAGCGCGTTTTGATATTGCCCCGTTCGTATGTAGGCCAAGCCGAGATTCCAGTAAATCTCCTGATTGCCGATGTCGGGAATCTGGTCAAGTGTGTGGCCACGGGCCAGCTCTTTCTTGCGATTATCATCGTTGAAGGCCCGATCCGGCTGAATAGCGGCGTTGAGTGCCTCAGCGGATTTCTGATACCAAGGCCGGCCGGCGTCAAGGGCGCGCTGGGCAATGACGTCACCCTTGATTCGGTAGTACGCGCCGAGGTGTAGATAGACGATGCCTGTCCGATAAAGGGGAGGCAACGGTTTGTCTTCCATCACCGCCCGCGTCTTCTCGCCCTCTTCGATGATACGGTCGATGTCTGGGAAATCAGGGGGAGTCTTCTGTTGGTCGCGCTCGTAGAGCGCGTAGGCGAGCGACTTGTGGGTCTTAAAACTATTGGGACACACCTTGACGTCGGCGCTCCACAGCGCGATGTCGTTGTCCCAATCGAAATTGCGAATGAACGCCCGCACGCCGTAGGCGAGCACGATCAGGCTCAAGGCGCTGCAGGAGAGCACCGGTGGCGAGATCAGTCGCGCCCGCGCAGAAATACTCAGTTGCGGAATGATTCGTTGGGAAACGGCGTAGACGGCGATCACGACGCAGCCCGCAAACCCGATCGACGGCAAATACATGAACCGCTCGGCCATGATGCTGCCGATGATTACTATCAGGTTCGATGTGGGCAGGAACGTTCCGAAGAAAAAGAGCATGAAGAAGAACAGCGGTTTGTTGCGGTGATGATTGCGGATTGTCACCAGAATCACCGTGATGACGCTGATCAGTGCAACCAACGCCTTCAAATCTTCCCAAGTGCTGAAGTGCCAGTTCACCATCGGAATCTGGTTGTACGAATAATCGCACGACAGAGTCTGCGGCCACAGCAACAGCCAGAGGTATTTACCGATCACTTTGATGGCGGTCATGCGGGCTGTCCAGAAGTCCCAACCCACGAGCGGATTGTCCACAAACGGGAGTTCGGGCGGCCGCAGTTTTTCAAACACCAAGCTGCGCACGTACCACAGGCCTGCAAACGGCGGGATCAGGGCCACGTAACCTTTGATTGTGAATTCCGAGAAGTTGGCGATCAGATTCGCAAACCAGTTCGGATGCCTTCGCTGCATGCGGTAGGTGAAATCGTAGAGAGCCATCACACCCAGAACCACAACTGCGCTTTCCTTGCAGAACTCTCCGACGGTCGTCACCACCATCAAAGCCGCCAGCCAGGGCACCTTGCGCCAGCCGTTCATGGTGGTGCTCTTGGCGTAACACAGGAGACCTCCCACGATCGCCGCTGTCGCAAACAGGTCGGCTCGCCCTATGATGTTGCTCACGGACTCCGTGACGATAGGGTGCGTGGCAAACAGCGCTGCCGTGAACAATGCATGCCAGAGGTTTTCCATGAGGACGAGCGCCATGAAGTACACAAGAACCGCGTTGAGCCAATGCAGGGAAAAGTTGAACCAGTGATAACCCGTGGAGTTGGTGCCGTTGCCAAGGACGGCGTAGTTGAACATGTACGACAGCGTTGTCAACGGTCGGTACAAGCCGCTGACCGCCTTCGGCCACCAGTAATCTTCTTGGAAAACCAACCGGAGATTCGTACGGTTGGCTTCGCGCAGGCGTGGGTCGTCCAAAATGATGAATTTGTTGTCGAGCGCGAATCCCGTGTTGCGCAGCGTGTTCGAGAAGGTTAACTGGACAATGGCGCCCAACGCAAACACAACAGCCAGATGCGGTATGAGGCCGATGGAAAGCCACAGCGCCGTCTTCCGAGGTAGTTCCGGAACAGATGCGTGTACCTCGGCAGTCAGAGCCGCTCCTTCCTTTCGGTGCGTGTCCATAGTATTGACCGCGATCGCGACTCGCGCGAATCATCTGAACCTGTTCGCGCGTGTTGCCTGCTAAAAGTGTGTCAGCCGCAGCAGCCAAAGTCAAAAGAGATTTGGTGGCTGTGGCTCGCGCTTTTGCTTTTGACGGCTTGATCGTAATATCTGTTGACACGCCAATGTCGGAAAACCAAATCCTCGTCGGCACAGCGGGCTGGAGCTACCCCGATTGGGAGGGCGCGGTGTATCCGCCAGCCAAGTCCGGGCAACGACTCCGAACCGTAGTGGATTACCTCGATTGCGTGGAAGTGGACAGCTCGTTTTACCGTCCGCCCACCGCGCGGATGGCGACGAACTGGTTGCGCAGCGCCGCGCAGCAGCCCCGTTTTCGGTTCTTGGCCAAAGCTTGTGATCTGTTTACCGGCGGCCTGTCGCCACTGCGCGAGGCGGAACGGCTGGATGGGCTGTTGTTTCAATTCCCTTGGTCGTTTCGCAATCTGCCAGAAAATCGTGACTGGCTGAAGCTGATTGCCGACTGGTTTGCGGATTGGCCAGTCGCCGTTGAGCTGCGGCACGATTCGTGGCTCGACGACGAGGTCCAGAGTTTTTTCCGTTCGCACAAGTTCACCTATTGCAATATCGACCAACCGGCGCTGGCGCACTGCCTGCATCCCAGTTCGTATGTCACGAGCGATGTCGGTTACTTCAGGCTGCACGGACGCAACGCGAAGAATTGGTTTCGCGACGAGCAGGAGGCGTATGGCGGCCGGTACGATTATCTGTACGCCGAGTCCGAACTGGACGAGGTTCTTCGTCACATCCGAAAGATCGCCGCGCAGACGAAGAAGACGTTTGTGATTTTCAACAACCACAAGGACGCGAAGGCGTTCGCCAACGCGCTGCAAATGAAGCTTCGCGTTCAGCCCCAGTCGCCGGTCCGTGCCCCCGTTACTTTGCTCACGAGATTTCCGGCGTTGCAAAAAGGCATCGTGCCCGTGGGTGAAGAGCAGTTGCCACTCGTCTGAATCCGCTGCGCGTGAAGAACTCCCATCCTACCGTTGCGCTGAGAAAATCCGCCGCAGCGCGCGCCGGTGCGCTGCGGGCAAGATCAGCCGCGCCAAATCCTTGGGCGACACCCAGCGCAGACTCCTGTTCGACCCCGGCTTCGTCACGTCAGAGCGGATGCCGAAGATCCTGGCAAAGACTCGTGCGACGTTGCCGTCCACCAGCGGCGCAGCTTGACCAAAGGCGATTGCTGGCGCTGGCGCCCGCAGCGTGGCCAAGGAGACCCCTCGACAAGCTCGGGGTGGCAGTCCTTGTGGACTGTCAGTTTTTCCGTTGACCTGCACCACCGGGCTGTGGAATCGTGTCGCCATGGCCGAGCGCACATCTTACACGTGTCCGCTGGACGCAGACAAGATCGCGCGCCTGAAACGCTACCTGCGCGAGCGCGGGTTTGAGTTTCGTGACGTGCCGTACGCGCATTTCGGCGCGTCGTCGGAGAGCGAGAAGGTCAACGTGGCGGTGTACACCAGCGGCAAACTCGTCGTGCAGGGAAAAGGGACAACGGACTTTGTGCAATTCTATCTCGAACCGATTCTGCTCGGCGAAGCGCGGCTCGGTTACGAGCACCTGCTCGACCCGACGATGCTCGAGCCGCGCATCGGCGTGGACGAAAGCGGCAAGGGCGATTTCTTCGGGCCGCTGGTGGTGGCGGGCGTGTACGTCACCGAGGCGGTCGTGAAAAATTTCATGGGAATCGGCGTGCGCGATAGTAAGCTGATCACGAGCGACGCGCGCATTGCCGAGATCGCGAAACAGATTCGCGCGACGCCGGGCTGCGTGTTAGACGTGGTCCCGATTGGGGTCGAAGCCTACAACCGGTTGCATGCGAAGATGCGCAACGTGAACGACATCCTCGGTTGGGGCCACGCTCGCGTGATCGAGAATCTTCTGGCGAAGGTTGACCCCGCTGGGAGAGGGGCAGTCTGCAAGAAGGCGATTTCAGATCAGTTCGGCAACAAGAACATCGTCAAGCGCGCGTTGATGGAGCGGGGCAAGAAGATCGAGTTGGTGCAGCGGCACAAGGCCGAGAGCGATCTGGCCGTGGCCGCGGCTTCGATCATCGCACGCGATGGATTCGTCCATCGGCTCCGCGCGCTGGGCAAGGAGTTCGGCGTGAAGCTCCCGAAGGGCGCGTCGGCGGCGGTCGTGGAAGCCGGGCGTGAACTGGTTGGGAAAAGCGGTCGCGAGGCGCTGTCCCGCGTTGCGAAGATGCATTTTCGAACGGCGCAAAAAGTTTTGGAGGATGCTCTCACATGAGGAACTTCATTGCGGTGGTTGTCGTGGTGGCACTGATCGGTTACGTCACGGTGCAATGGGCCAACGTCTACAAGGCGAGAAGCGATCTGGCCAAGGTCGTCACGCAGCAGTTGAATTTTGTCGATGAGAACTCGCAAGCTGCCGTGAAGCAGCGGCTGGTGGACGAGGCGCGCAAACTCGGAATCGATCTGGCCCCCGACGACATCCATATCACGTACGAGGACACTGATATCCGTTCCATGGCGCAGCGGTATACCTCCAAGATCGCCACGTTCATCAACAAGCGCGCCGTGATCCAGCTCAGCTACAACGCGCGCCTCGTGGGGATCTCGCTCCATCAGAAGATCGGCGATAGCAAGCTCAAGCAGATTCAAGCGCAGGAACGCCAGAGCGAGCAAACGAAAGAGATTCTTGACGGTACTCAGTAAGGGGATAAAATCGCGCCATGCCATTGTCCGGATTTCATCACGCTCTGAGCGTGATGAATTGTTCGGATTGTGAAAAGGACTTCGAGTTGCTGGTGCGGTCGGGCCGTTGGGAAGGCACGCCGTGCCCGCACTGCGGCTCGAAAAAACTGTCCAAGACACTGTCCGTTTTCGCCGCGTCGGTCGCCTCGTCAACCTCTGCCGCGCCATCCTGCGCCATGAATCCTGGTAGCGGCGGCTGCGGCTGCTCCGGCCCGCATCACCACAACTAAGTGCCCCGTTTCATAAATCCGCTCACGTATCCGCGACGGACCCACCCCGTCCGCGCCCGCACACGACAGCGGTTGCGGCCACCCTTCGTGGGAGGGGATACCGATACCGTCCGATTCCCCTCCTTGGAGGGGATAGGGGGGTGTCGTTTCGTTGGCGTATTTGTGAAAAGTTGTACCAAGCCAAGCTGTTATTTGAACAACGGGAGAATCTGCTTGAACTGCTCCGTGCCCGCTTCGCGGAGGAGTTCGAAGACAGCGGACTCAACCGTCGTGATCACCGCGCCGCAGTCCCGGATTCGCTCAATGGCAACTGGATGGTCAATCTCGTGCCGGGAGCAGACCGCGTCGGCAGCCACGTAAACGAAATAGTCCTTCATCAGATCGATGGCCGTTTGCTGGACGCAGACGTGGGCCTCGATACCGCAGAGCAGGAGACGCTGCCGCCGCAGTTCTTTCACGGCCCGCATGAATTCCTCCGAGCCGCAGCAGGAGAACGCCGTCTTTTCAATCGGCTGGATGCCGGGCGCGGCTTCCATGATTTCCGGGCACACCGTACCCAGTCCCTTGATGTATTGGGCCGTGACCAGCGTGGGGAGATTCAACACGCGCGCTGCACCAATCAGCCGTTGGATCGCCCCGATGAGTTCTGCTCGTCGGGGCATGACGTTCATCAATTTCTCCTGCACGTCGATCACGACGAGCGCGGTGTTCTGCGGAGTCAATCGCCAATCAGACATTTGAGTTTCTCCTTTGTAGAGGCGCTTCTGCGAAGCGCCGTCCCGTATTGAAATCCAGCTCTGCGCTTCACAGAAGCGCAGCTACAACATCTTTAGAAACTCCTGCTCGGTCAGCGTCTTCACGCCGAGCGCGCGGGCTTTGTCGAGCTTCGAGCCGGCGTCTTTGCCCACGATGAGGTAGTCGGTCTTCTTGCTCACGCTGTCGGTCACGTTTGCGCCGCGTTTTCGTAACTCTTCCTTCGCCGCGTCGCGGGAGAATTTGCTCAGCGTCCCCGTGACCACAACTGTTTTCCCTACAAATGCCCCTTCTGACTTCTGACTCCTGACTCCTGACTCCTCCATCCTCACTCTCGCTTCGCGCAGCTTCTCGATGACAGCCTTGTTGCGCGGATTGCGGAAGAAGTCGTGGATGCTTTCGGCCATCACTGGGCCGACGTCTTCGGCCTGCTGCAATTTTTCAACATTGGCGGCCGCGAGCGCGTCCAGATCGCGGAAGTGGCCGGACAATTTGCGGGCCGCACCTTCGCCTACGTGGAGAATCCCCAGACCGTTGATCAACCGCCATAATTCGCGGTTCTTGCTCTCGGCGATCGCGTTGACGACGTTGGTCGCGGACTTCTCCGCCATGCGCTCCAGCTCGGCGAGTTGTTCGACGGTCAGTGAGTAGATGTCGGCGACGTCGTGAACCAGGTTTTTGCCCACAAGCTGAGTCACCAAGACTTCGCCCATGCCTTCGATGTCCATTGCGGCGCGCGCGGCGAAATGTTCCAGGGTGCGCTTGAGTTGCGCGGGGCAGGCGATGTTCTCGCAGCGCCAGGCGACAAACTCGGGGTCGCGTCGCACCGGTCCGCCGCAGGCGGGACACTTGCCGCCGATGTGTTCGTCGAGTTTGAACTCTTTTGTACCGCGTGGACGTTTTTCCATCACGACGCCGACGACGGCGGGAATGACTTCGCCCGCTTTCTCGATGATCACGGTGTCGCCGATGCGGATGTCTTTGCGTTTGATTTCCTCTTCGTTGTGGAGTGTGGCGCGGGAGATCGTCGAGCCGGCGAGGAACACGGGTTCGAGTTCTGCGACGGGCGTCAACGTGCCCGTGCGGCCGACTTGCACGGTGATGGCTTTGAGCAACGTCTGCGCTTGTTCGTGCGAATACTTGTAGGCGATGGCGTAGCGCGGAGCTTTCGCTGTTGAGCCGAGCCGCTCCCATTGCGTGAGGTCGTTGACTTTCACCACCGCGCCGTCAATTTCGAACGGCAGCTTCGATTCGAGCTTCTGCAGTTCCTCCGCGTGCGCGATGACTTCCTCGATGCCTTTGCACACCCACCAATAGTGGTGCGTGGGCAAGCCGAGTTTCTTAAGCGATTCCAAAACGTCGGCTTGGGTGCGAATGGACAAGCTGGAAGCTTGCCCTACGTCGGCGATGGCGTAGAAGACGGCGTTGAGGGGGCGCTGGGCGACGATGGCGGGATCGAGTTGTTTGAGCGAGCCCGCGGTGGTGTTGCGCGGGTTTTGGAAGAGCGGTTCGCCCGCTTTCTCGCGCTCGGCGTTCAACTTCTGGAAGTCAGCGATTCTCATGTAGACCTCACCGCGCACTTCCAAAAGGCGGGGCACATCCTGCGGCTCGCCCGGCGGTCGAGCCCTACCTCGCCTTGGTAGGGCGGGACTGCCAGGCCCGCCGAGCGTGAGAGGGATGGAGCGAATGGTCTTGAGGTTTGCCGTAATGTCATCGCCCGTCGTGCCATCGCCGCGCGTCGCGCCGGTCATGAATTTCCCGTCTTCGTAGATCAGCGTGATGGACACGCCGTCAATCTTAGGCTCGAGCACGTATTCGACCGTTTCGCCGGGCAAAAGTTTGCGGACGCGATTGTCGAACTCGCGCAGTTCCTCGACGTTGTACGTGTTGTCGAGCGACATCATCGGGACGGCGTGGCGGACCGGCTTGAATTCCTTGAGCGGGTGGCCGCCGACGCGTTGAGTGGGGGAGTCGGGCGTGACGAGGCCGGGGAATTGTTCTTCGAGCTTCTTAAGCTCCGCGTAGAGTTTGTCGTACTCGAAATCGGAAATCTCCGGTTTGGCCAGCACGTAGTAGAGATAATCGTGGCGGCGGATTCGCTCGCGGAGGTCAGCGATTCGTTTTTGAGCTTCTGTGCGATTCATAAACCCAATAGGCAGTTGGCCGCGATGAACCCGCCAAATGTGTCCGCCGCCCAGTCCCACACGTCGCAGGAGCGGTTCGGCACGAATCGCTGGTGGAATTCGTCCGACGCGCCGTAGGCAGACGTGATCACAAAAGCCAGGATGATAGCCTTTGCCAACGATAAGCGGTGGCCATATCGCAACGGCAGCAGGATGCAAAACCAGAAGATGGAATAAAAAACAAAATGTTCGACCTTGTCCTTGTTGGGAAATGCCGGCCCGATCTCCGGCAGTTTGGATTGCGCGGACAAAAAAAAGATCAGCCCGCCCCAAAACAAGGCCGGTACGCACAAGGCGATTTTTCGCACGCGCGTCATGGAAGTATGTTGGCCGATGTTGGCTCGCTCGACAAGCATTTCTGCATTGTTCATGCAGCGTGGTTACCGTCAGCTTGGGCCTCGCGGACAAAAAAGTGCCAATCCCGCCTACAGCAGGGAGCCGGAAGCCAGAGGAGCATCAGGCGCGCTTTAGCGTGATCCATGTTCCTGAGTCAGATACCAACGCACCGCCTGTTGAATCCCTTCCCGAAAACTGATCTTTGGTTCCCAACCGAGCTTGCTCTGGATTTTATCTGTGGAATAGATGCGCGGATGGCCAAAGAGTGAGACACGGTAGCGAGTGATCATAGGTGGACGCCCCGACTTCCGCACATGCGCGATAATTTCGGCCGCAAGACCTGCTGCGTAGGCCAGCCGGTAAGGCACACAGCGCCGCACAGGAGACGCACCGACAAGGGCGGCGAGGGTGTTGAAGAAATCAATTTGGGTCACTGGCTCAGGGTTGACGACGTTAAAGGCTTCACCGATCGCTGAACTGGACATCGCAGTGCGCACCAGTGCATCCACGACATCCTGGACATTGACCAGCGGCAGAAGTGTTTGCGGGTTACCGACCAGCGCAAGCTTACGTTGTTGGCAAAGAGGGATGACGCGGCCAATCAAACCGCGGTCGCCTGGTCCGTACAGCATGGCTGGGCGGATGACGGTAACATCGAGACTGCGATCATGCTGATGGCCCCAGACAATCTGTTCAGCTTGGATTTTGCTGTTGGTGTAGTAATCCCACCGCCCGATGGATGCGTAAGGGCAATCCTCCCGCAATGGCTCGGTGGGGCGCGGGCGTCCATACACGCCGACCGTGCTAATATGCACGAGACGGCGGCAACCGCCTGCAATCATGCCACGGCAAACCCGTCGGGTGGCCTCGATGGTGTTGGCAACGAAGTAGGACCACGGGGCCCAGTCGGTAACCGCAGCAGCGGCGTGGAACATGACGTCCGCATTGCGAAACACGCCGGCATCGAGTTCGTCCCGGCTCAAATCGCAGACATGGACCTTCACGCTGGGCAATTCGATGAGGTTGCGGCGGGAGGTTTCGCGCACGACGGCGGTGACCGACCAGCCTTGGGCGACGAGGCGGCTGGTCAGGTGGCGGCCCAAAAGCCCTGCGGCTCCTGTGATAACAGCGTGCATTGGTTCTGGGAAACGAATTCATACTTGATTCGAGGAATTTTTGCTACACTCTTGCCGAGAAATCTCTTAGAAGGGAGTGCGGGTAGAATAGGTAAAGCTCAAATGGAACAGAACTGGTTCACCGCTGGTTTCGTTGTGTTCATGGTGTTCGTTGTCGCTCAACGTCTAATGGAGACCTTCGGGCGGCGGCCAACGATCCAGGGAAACCGGTGCCTGCGATTGTCATTCCCCGTATTGATGACGGTGCACGTGGGGGTGTTCGCTGGTTCGGTGGTGGAATATTTCTGGATGCAACGTCAGGTTCGCTACTGGATTAGCGCAGTGGGGCTAGTTCTTTACGTTGTCTCCGTGGTCCTGCGGAATGTTGCCATCCGCACGCTAGGGCATTACTTCAGCCTGCATATTGAAATCCGCGAACAGCACAAGTTGATCACCCATGGTGTGTACAGTTGGGTGCGTCATCCAATTTACATTGCAGTGATTATGGAACTGGTATCAGTGCCGTTGGTCGCCAACGCTTGGGGGGCGTTAGGGGGCGCAGTCTTCGTTTATGTCCCGCTCTTGATGTGGCGATTGGTGCATGAAGAGCGCGCGATGATCGAAAGCTTTGGTGAGATCTATTGCGCCTACCAACGAAATGTTGGTGCACTGCTGCCAAGGTTGTCGGCATTTTATCGCAGGAGAATTGAGCCGTAGGATTGATGAATCAGATCTATTATTACTTGGTTCTCATCAGCGCCGCGGTGAGTTTGGCGGCGGCCGGCGCAGTCTGGTGGAAGAACCGTTACCAGATCGTTGGTCCGCTCTGGGGGTTGACCTTTCTGGCATTGGGTGTTTGGGCGATAGCGTTCGCGCAGTACTTTCGCCCACTGAGTGAGCCCGTTGGCGTGACTTGGGCCAAGATCACATTGACCGCCTCGTTTCTGAACATGCCGACGTTTTTCCACAGTTCCTGTGCAATGGTTGGCGGACAACGACAATTTCGGTGGTGGCTCCTGATCTCTTACCTGATGACAGCGGTTCTTATCGTCTTGACGTGGCAAGGCTGGGTGGTTGCTGGTGTCAAACCCACGCCGAACATGGATCACTATGTCGTTTACAATAGGAGAATCTATCCTTTGGTGGGTTTTCATGAGACGACTTGGCCGTTTCTGGCTGGTGTGGCGCTCATCCGTGCCGTGCGGCAGGAAAAGGGCTACAAACGAACCCAGCTTAGTTACTTCATCTTGGTCATTTTGACAGCATTCCTCACGACCAGCTCGATTATTCTCCCGCTGGAGCAGGGCATCTACATTCAGCCGGTTGGGTTTTTCATCATGCCGCTGAATTTAGCTTTCCTAGTCTACGTGCTGGCGAAGGCGCGACTGGCTGATTTCAACGTGGTGATCGCACGGGTATTACTGAATACCCTGACCCTGCTGGTCGTTGTCGGCATCAGCTTGTTGTTTGTCGGCGGAATGACGCTGGTGTCCCCGGGCTTCATGAACCAAGAGCAGATTGTGTTCACGATGTTGCTGGTGGTAACGATCGGGCTGGGACTGGCGGTCGCGTTGCCGCGATGGTTGCCGCGGGCGGAGCGGATGATGCAGGAGCGGATGTTTGGGAAACGATACGGTTATCAGGATGCGCTGGCAGGACTCGTGAATGAACTGAGTCTGCTGGCGAACATTGATGAAATCCTAAGCAAGGTGGTCGCCACCGTTCACTCGCAGATGCAACTGACACGGGTAGTGATTTTGATGCAGAATCCGTTGTCCGGGGAGTATCAGTTGCAGGCCGAAAGCGGACTCGCCGCTCAGGAAGCGGCTGGACTTAGTCTGCCGGAGAACTCACCGGCGATTCGCAGGCTCGGTGAAAACAAGGATGCGCTGGTTCGTGATGAAGTGCAGCGGCGCGTGCCGGCGCATACGTTCCAAGAACTGGCCAAGGACTTGGATCGACTGAAAGTCACCGTCTGCGTCCCGATGATTCTGGATGGGCAACTGGTGGGCTTGATCGGGCTGGGAGAAAAAACCAGCAAAGACATGTTTTTCGTGAGCGATTTGAGACTGCTGGAGAACCTCGGCACGGAAGTGGCGCTGGCGGTGAAGTACCGCCGCATGGAAGAAGAGATTCTCCGCAAGAACAAGCTGACCGAACTCGGCACGATTGCCGCTGGTGTGGCCCACGAGATTCGCAATCCCTTGGCGTCCATCAAAACATTCGCGCAACTCTTACCGACAAAAGCGGACGATCCGGAGTTCAAGAACGAGTTCAGCAGACTCGTCGTGAAGGATGTCGAGCGGATCACGAAGGTCGTGGAAACGATGCTGGCCTTCGCGCGGCCCCCCGAGGTGAAAGTGGCGAATTACTCGGCGGCGGAGTTGGTCGAGGAAGCCGTGCTGCTGGTGCAATCAAGACTGAAGTCCAAGAGCATCGAACTGACGAAGCAATTCCACGAACAGCCAGTGTTGCGAGTGGACAAGCAGCAAATTCTCCAAGTGTTGGTGAATCTGCTGAACAACGCCGTCGACGCGCTGCCCGAGCACGGCAAGATCCGCGTCGCCACGGGCGTCCGTGTCATGGAAGACGCCCAGGAAGGGAATGGAAGCCGACGCTACGGCGTGATTGAGGTCGCTGACAACGGGCCGGGGATCCCCGCCGCCGTTCGTAACCGGCTCTTCGACCCATTTTTCACCACAAAGAAGGAAGGCACGGGCCTCGGCCTTTCCATCTCGCAGAAGATTGCCCGTGACCACGGCGGCATCATCACGGTTTCCAGCATCGAGGGCAAGGGCACCACGTTCCAAGTCAACCTCCCGCTGAATTAAGCGCCCTGGCATACGGCCACTGACTGTCGTTAGCCTCACGCAAAGTCGCAAAGAACAAACAGCGTTTGTGTTCGCCGTTCTTGGCGTCTTCGCGTCTTGGCGTGAGGTGATCCCGAAATCCCAGCGGCCACGACGGTCGCCGACGCGCAGAAGCTGCTATGGCGACGGCGCGAGCGTGGTCCTCCAAGCTTCCGGTGTACAAATTTGCACGGGTGTAAACTAAGTCTTTACAAATCCTGTGGTTTTTTATAGTGTGCTGGCAGTGGGGAACTTTGTCTGGAGGCGGGCAGCGTTGGTTGCTGCCGGCGGGTGTACGTTTTTTGTCCGCGGGAAGGCTGGAAGCGCATGCAGTTAATGCAGAAGAGACGTGTGGTCATAACTGGGATTGGCGTAGTAAGCCCAGTTGGCAGCGGTATAGAAACCTTCTGGAAGAATATTGTGGCGGGCGTCTCAGGAGTCGATCGTTCACCCATCTTGGTTGACTCAGGTTGTCATTGGAAGATTGCGGGCGAAGTCAAGGGTTTTAAACCCAAAGAATGGCTTGGCCGCAAGGATGCCAATCGGATGGACCGCTTCGCGCAACTTGCCCTTGTAGCTTCCTACCTTGGCTTGCAGGACTCCGGCCTCGACCTCGACAAGGAAGATCGCCACC
>JBEKFI010000146.1:0-7184 GCA_050013395.1 Verrucomicrobiia bacterium
GCCTGCTCGCGGCCTTTGTGATGGCCGATGAGGTACGACTTGCCCCGAACGCGTTCGGGGCTACAATCCGGTGGTAGTAACAAGATGCGCGCGGCCATCGCGGGGGCGCATCCCGGCACGGCGACAGAGCGCCGTGGCTACATCTGCCCCATCTCGCCTGGTGGCAGTGTCCAGATCCGCCGTCGTCGTGGGAGCGTTGGAAAATTTTCTGTTATTCAACGTGGGCGTTATGGTAGTATGGCGAAACTATGAAACGGTGGGGCTTGATTGCGGTTGTTCTGCTGTTCGTTGCGTCGGCCTTTCCGGCGCGCGGCGAAAACGTGTGCCTGATCAAGGTGGAAGGCGCGATCGGGCCCGCCACGGCCAGCTACATTTCGCGCGCGATTGACGAAGCATCCGCTGACGGCGCGCAGTGCCTGATCATCCAACTCGATACACCGGGCGGGTTGCTGGATTCCACCAAGGTCATCGTCCAGAAATTCCTCAATTCACCTGTCCCAACGGTCGTGTATGTCGCGCCGCCGGGGGCGCAGGCGGGCAGTGCGGGTTGTTTCATCACCATCGCGGCAGACGTGGCCGCAATGGCGCCGGCAACTGCGATCGGCGCAGCGCACCCCGTCACGGTCGGCGTCGGCGAAGTCGACAAGACGATGAAGGAGAAGCTAGAAAACTTCTACGGCAGTTACATCGAGACCATCGCCGCGAAACGCAAGCGCAACGCCGACTGGGCCAAGTCCTCGGTGCGCGAAAGCTCGGCCATTACGGCGGAAAAGGCGCTGGATTTGAACGTCATTGATTTCATCGCCAAAGACCGCGACGACTTGCTAAAACAACTGGACGGACGCGAGGTCAACTCCAAGAAGCTGAAGACGGCAGCGGCCACGGTGACGGAGATTTCGATGTCAATTCGCGAAAAGGTGTTTCAGGTCGTGGCGCATCCGCAGATGATGCTTGTGCTGACGCTAATCGTGATGTACGGCATCATCGGTGAGTTGACAAGTCCTGGCGCGATTTTACCGGGGGTGGCCGGCGTGATCGCGCTAGTGGTGCTGTTGTACCTGGCGGCGGTGCTGCCGATGAATGCGGCTGGCTTGGCCTTGATCGCGGTGGCGGCGGCGTTGTTTATCATCGACGTCTTCGCGCCGACGCACGGGGTGCTGACCGCGGGCGGCGTGGCCGCATTCTTCCTTGGGGCGCTCATGCTGTTTGACCGCTCGGACCCGTTTCTACGGCTGTCGTTGAGCTGGATCATCCCGGCCACCGTCGTGACGGCGTTGTTTTTCATCTTCGTGGTCGGGGCGGGACTCCGAGCGCAGCAACTGCCCGTGAAGACAGGCAAGGAAACCCTGCATGGTAAGACAGTGAAGGCACTGACGCGAATTGACGCGCAGGGTGGCAAGGTGTTTGTCGAAGGAGAGTATTGGAATGCGGTCAGCGAGGTGCCGATTGAGCAGGGTCAGGATGCCGAGATTACGGGCGCGCAGGGGCTGACGTTACAGGTGAAACCAAAAACTAGTTGACAGGAGGCGCAGTCATGCCAGACGCAATCAGTTCATTACTCAAGTTGATCCCGTGGGTCGTTGTCGTCTTCGTGTTAGGCTCGATCGTACTGCCGCAGATGATTCGCATTCTGCGCGAGTACGAACGCGGTGTCATTTTCCGACTCGGCCGGCTGCAGGCCGCGAAAGGCCCGGGACTGATCTTCCTGATCCCGATCGTGGATCGCATGGTGAGGATGGACCTGCGCGTGGTGACGATTGACGTGCCGAAGCAGGAGGTCATGACCCGCGACAACGTGCCGGTGACCGTGGATGCCGTGGTGTATTTCCGCGTGGTGGACCCGGCGGCGGCGGTGGTCAAGGTGGAGAACTTTCTCAAGGCCAGTTCGTTGATTTCGCAGACGACGCTGCGCAGCGTGCTCGGCCAGTCGCAGCTTGACGAGTTGCTGGCCCAGCGCGACAAGATCAACCTGCAGCTTCAGGAGATCATTGACCGTCAGACCGAGCCGTGGGGTATCAAGGTCACGGCGGTGGAGGTCAAGGACGTGGTGCTGCCCGACAGCATGAAGCGCGCGATGGCCAAACAGGCCGAGGCCGAGCGCGAACGCCGCGCCAAGATCGTCAACGCCGAGGGCGAATTCCAAGCCGCGGAAAAGATGGTGCAGGCCGCCGCGATGATCGCGACGCAACCGATCGCGCTGCAGTTGCGGTTTCTCCAGACGATGCGGGAGATTTCCAGCGAGCACAACACCACGACATTCCTGCCGGTGCCGATTGACCTGTTCTCGGCGTTCATCAAGAAGATGGAAGGGCCAGCCAAAGGCTCGTAGCGGGGACGATGCAGTTGGGTTATGGAGGCCCCTCACCTTCATCCTCTCCCCGCAAAGCGGGGAGAGGAGATCTTCTTTGTTGTCGGTGTTCACCGTTTAGTGACTGGTGTTGGAGACCAGCAGTGCATCCCTTCTCCCCGTTCTACGGGGAGAAGGTCAGGTTGAGGGGAATTCCGTTTGCTTGATTTCGGCTTAGCGGGCGAATCAGCGGAACAGCGCGCGGCAGATGCGCTTGGCTGCCGCGCGACGTCGCTTCGGCCCATGCGGCATCACGCCGAGCAGGGGCACACCACACAACTCAGGAACGGCGGTGACGTTGGTTCTCTCCGCCAGCCCGCGCCGCCCGAGGGTGTCGTTCAGCACAATGCCTTTCACCCTCAATCCCATCGCCTGCGCTTGCCGCACGGTGAGCAAACTGTGGTTGATCGTTCCCAAGCCGAGCCGACTGACAATCACCAACGGCAACCGCAACTCCTTCGCCAGGTCTGCCACGAAATAGTTTCGCTTGATCGGCACTAGCAACCCACCGGCACCCTCGACCAGAACGAGTGAGTAGTGAGTGGTGAGTAGTGAGTGGGCGCAGCGGATCTTTGCCAGATCGATTCGCTGCCGATCCAGCTTGGCCGCCACGCTGGGCGCAAGCGGATGCTTGAGATAAACCGGGTTGAGGACATCAAGCGGCTGCTCGCGATCCATCAGTTCCCAGTAGATTTTTGCATCGGCTCGGCCCCCCTCACCGCACGAGATTGGTTTGTATGCCGCTGCCTTCACACCGCCTTGCCGCAATTCGGCGAGGATGGCCGCCACTACGTACGTCTTGCCAACGCCAGTGTCGGTTCCCGTGATAAAGATTCCGGTAGCCATCGCCTCACTCCACTATGACAATTGCGGGTCTCATTCGCGGGCCTCGCCATTCTTCGGGTTCTGCCGTGAAGACGCTTCGCGGCTACAAACGGAAACCGCGCCCGCAACCGCCAAGATCGCCAGTACTGGCGTCATCGGCACACGAAACCGGCTGTTGCTCTCTGGTCCGCCGGCCAGCAAAACCAAATAGAGCGCGACCGCGCACATCATAGTCGCTTCGCGACCGAGCTTGATTACACCAACGAGGCTCAGCAAAGCCGCGACGATCAACCCCAACGTGTACAGCGGCGGCCACCATCGCGGCGGACTGCCGGCTTCCCGCAACATATTGTCAATGCTGCGTGCGCCCGGGCCAAACAGCACTTTGACCCAGCCCACGATGGTCTGCTTCGCCACCAGCGCAGTGGCTGAGGAAAGAATGCGGGCCGCCGTTCGCTTGTAGGTCTGCAACTTCGAGTCGAAAGCTGCGCGGCCATCGAAAAATTGAATGTCTCCGAAGTCCGTCAGAAACCGTCGCTGAACGACCTCCAGCGGCTGGCGCGTTCGATCCGCCTCCACCCCGGCTGTGCGATACATGAGTAAATTGTAGGTCGCAATCGTCGAGACAAAGCATCGCCCTGTCAACCTCATGTTGCGTGCTGCCCACACACCTTCCAGCGGCAGGTAGACAATGAGAAACAGGGCGAGATAAGAGAATCGCTTGGGCCAACTCGCCCGCGTCGTGAATGCCAGAATCAGGGCCACGACCCACAACCACACCGCAATGGGCCGACACAGCGCGGCGAGCGACCACAGGAATCCGCCGAGCACCCAACCCCACAATTGCTTGTCTCGCCACGTGAGCACGCACGCACCCCCAATCAGCAGCAGCGTGAACAAGGTTTCTGTCCGCAAATCCACGCAGCGCACAATCGAGTTAGGATCGACCGCCACCACCAAGCCCGCTACGGTCGCGCCTGCCCAAGACAGCCAGCGGGAAGCAAGCATCACCGTCAACAAGCAGGCTACCGCCCCCAACACGCATTGGACTGCCAGAAACAGCCCGAGTTTGTCGCCACCGACGCGCATCAGTGCCGCCAAAAACAGCGGGTACACCGGCGTTCGACTGACGTTTGGCAATTCCTGTCCAGCGTCTGAGATTGCGACAAATCCTTTCCCTGCCGCCACGTGTTGCGCCAACGAGCGGTACGAATCCAAGTCGACATCGGGCCTCAGCCTCGGCAACCAAAAGGTAAGGGTGAGCAGCCGAACGGCGAGGGCAACGGCAAAAACTGCAAGGCAAATCCTGGTTGTTGTGGAAGCGGTTTTCAACCGCGATCCCATGCCGGGCCGGTCGCGGATACAATCCGCTCCCACGGATTCGTCTCCCATAGAACCCGGCCCCAGAGGCGCTGAGGGTTTGGCACTCATAACAGCGAAACTGGATCCACGTCGATGGTCATGTTCACATCGTCTGGAAGTTTCGTGGAGGATGCCACTCTGCCAACTGCCTCCGTCAACCGCACGATCTGCTCGCCGCGCAGAATGATTTGAAACCGATACTGGTTCTGGATTTTCGCCAGCGGCGCCGGTGTCGGTCCGCCCATCAACACGTCGGGTGCCGCTTGTTTCTTCAAATCTCTGGCTAGTGCCTCAGCCACGAACTTCGCCTTGTCTTCGCTGCGTCCGCGCACCGTGATGCACACCAGGCGCGTGATAGGCGGATAGCGCAATTGCTGCCGAAATTCGATCTCCTGTTCGTAGAAGCCGAGGTAGTCATGCTGGCGTGCATACTGGACGGCGCCATGATACGGCGTGAAACTCTGCACGATGACTTCGCCTTCGACGTCGCCCCGGCCCGCTCGGCCCGCCACCTGCACCAGCAACTGAAACGTCCGTTCGCCGGCCCGAAAATCCGGCAGATGCAGGGCCATGTCGGCGTAAATGATGCCGACCAGGGTCACGTTGGGAAAGTGCAATCCCTTCGCAATCATCTGCGTGCCGACGAGGATGTCGATCTTGCCGACGCGAAACGCGCCGAGAATTTCCCGATACAACGTCTTCCTCGTCATCATGTCCGAGTCCATCCGTTGCACGCGCGCCTTCGGGAACGCCTTTTGAATCGCCGCCTCGACCTTCTCCGTGCCCATTCCCGAATAGCGGATCGCAGGATCGCGGCATTCGGGATTCGGACACACCTTCGGCACGCCCGCCACGTGACCGCACAGGTGACAAAGCAACTGCTCCGCCTTGCGATGATAGGTCAGCGTGATGCTGCAATTCGGGCAGCTCGCCACGTACCCGCACTTCGGACAGAAAAGATGCGTCGCGTAACCGCGTCGATTCAGAAACAGAATCACCTGCTCGCTCTTCTCCAACCGCGCATGGATCGCGTCCCGCAACCTGTGCGACAGCACGTAGAGGCCCTTTGCTAGAATCGCCTCCTGCCGCATGTCCACGATGCGCATCAGCGGCATCTTCTTGTGATCAACGCGGCGCGACAACGTCGCCAGCGCGTAGCGGCCCCGCCGCGCGTTGTAGAACGATTCCAGCGACGGCGTGGCCGAGCCGAGCACGACGACGGCGCGCTCGAGCTTGCCGCGCATTACCGCCACGTCGCGGGCGTTGTAGCGCGGCGCTTCCTCCTGCTTGTAGGTCGTCTCGTGTTCCTCGTCCACCACGATCAACCCCAATGCCTGCACGGGCGCAAACACCGCCGAGCGTGCGCCAATCACAATGTGCGAGTGGCCGTCCCGAATCTTGTGCCATTGATCGTGCCGCTCGCCTTCGCTGAGATGGCTGTGCAGCACGGTGACCTGCTGTTTCGGAAAGCGTGCGCGGAACCGTTCGACCGTCTGCGGCGTCAGCGAGATTTCGGGAACGAGCACGATCGAGTCCTTGCCTTGATGCAAGGCGTATTCGATCGCCTGCAAATAGACTTCCGTCTTGCCGCTGCCCGTCACGCCGTGGATGAGGATGGGTTTAGAAGAAGCTGAATGTGGGAGGGGCCTTGGTGCCCCGACCATCGCGGCGCTGAGGTCGCTCCCACTTTCTGTTGCCCCATCAATCGCTGCCTTGCACAGATCGAGCGCCGTCTGCTGTTCCGCCGTGAGCGGCAACGGCTCGGTCGGCAGAAAAACCTCGCCGCCGAACGGGTCGCGTTCCTCCGTCCGCTCGCTGATCTCGACGTACCCCTTCGCCGCGAGCCGCTTGACGGTCGCCGCGTCGGTGTCAGCCCACTCGATGAGCTTGGAAACGAACATCCCGTCCGAGTCGTGCAACACCTGCAACACTTTGGCCTGTTTCTTCGCCTTCTTCAGCAGCCTGGCGAATTCTTCGTTCGAGATTTTCTTCGCCTTGACGAACTGCCGTTCCTTCCAACTGATCTTCGCTTTGCGGACGACTTCCGGCAGGGCGCATTTCACCGCCAACTCGACGGGGCAACAATAGTACTTGCCCATCCAGCGGGTGAGTTCGAGGATTTTGTCGCCCAGCAGCGGTTTCTTGCCGATGACGTCGCCGATCTCTTTGAGCTTGTCGTAAGCCGACGAGTCCGCCAGCCCGACCACGTACCCCCGCGCCGTTGTTCGTCCGAATGGCACCGCCACGCGCGACCCGATGTGCACCGCTTCCGCCAAATGTGCGGGAATGCGGTAATCGAACTCGCGATCCAGCGCGAGATCCACGACGACCTTGGCAATGGCAGCGCTCACCTCGCCAGCATACTACAGGAGACGGATGACTGTCAGCGGCCAGCTTCTTCCCTATCTCAACCCGCATCGAATAGTTTTGGCTTGTCCGCTGACACAGGTTATCCTTCGGCGTTAATCTCCCGCGTCCCGGCGGGCGTTCGCGAGGTAAACTCCAAGCTACTTCCGCAGGTCTGCCGGCCGGGCAGGCTGGACGTTTGCGGGCGTCGTGTTGGTCGTGGTGTTCATCTTCTGGAAGACGCCGCGTAACAGCCAATGTTTTTTCAGGCCCTGGACCAGATTGTCGGCGTTCACGACGAGGC
>JBEKFI010000147.1:0-6797 GCA_050013395.1 Verrucomicrobiia bacterium
GCGCCTCGCCTGACACGCTCGATAATAGTCCCGCGCCCGCAACCGAGCAAGCGAAAAATACTTGGTCTCGCCGCCTGCGCATTCTGGCGAACGCGGCTGCATTACCGGTGCTGCCGATACCACGCGATGGCTTTCTCGATTCCTTCGCGGAAATCGACGCTGGGCGTCCAGCCGAGAAGTTTCGCTGCTTTCCCGATGTCGGCCTGGCTGTGGAGGATGTCGCCGGGGCGCGGCGGATCGAACTTCGGGGCGATGTTCTTGCCGACGATGCCGTTGATGGTGGCGACGAGGTCGAGCAACGTGATGCGGTCGCCGCAAGCGATGTTGAAGGATTCGCCGAGCGCTTGCTGCGGGGCTGCGCAGGCGGCGAGGTTGGCGGTAATGACGTTTTCGACGTGGGAGAAATCGCGGGATTGTTTGCCGTCGCCGAAGATCGTCGGCGGCTGGCCTGCAAGGATTGCGGTGATGAATCGCGGGATGACGGCGGCGTACTGCGATTGCGGGTCCTGGCGCGGGCCGAAGACGTTGAAGTAGCGGAGGGAGAGCGTTTCCAAACCGTAAAGCCGCCAGAAGATGCGGCAGTAGTATTCGCCGGTGACCTTGTGCACGGCGTAGGGCGAGAGCGGTGAGGGCGGCATATCCTCGCTCTTCGGAAGCTTCGGCGTGTCGCCATACACGCTTGAGGAGGAACTAAAGACGACACGCTTGCACTTGGCGTCCCGGGCTGCCAAGAGAACGTTCAAAGTGCCGGTCACGTTGGTCTCGTTGGTCAACTGCGGGTTTGCGACTGAGCGGGGCACGCTGGGGATCGCCGCGAGGTGCAGGACGTGGCGCACGCCGGCGACGGCACGCCTGATCTGATCGAGGTCGCACAGATCGCCTTCGATGATTTCCGCCTGCTTCTCAAAGCTGCGCAGGTTCTGGCGTTTGCCCGTGGAAAAATTGTCGAACACGCGCACGCGGTGGCCTTGGTTGACGAGGTGCTCTGCGAGATTCGACCCGATGAATCCTGCGCCGCCGGTGATGAGATAATCAGTCATAGGCGAGCCCTGAACGCGTTCGGGGCAAGTCTCGGTTGATGCGTTGGGACGATAAGGAAGGCCGTCGGGCCGGTTTGGCCGTCGGAGAGCGCGAACAATCGCCACGCCGTGTCGTCGGGCGTGATCTCGCCGAAGTTGGCGCGCGTCGCCGTGAACACGTGATCGATGGCATCCCCGCCCAGCAGTTGCAACGGCACGCGAACGAACAGTCGGTTCGCGACGCTCGTCACGGTGATGCCGTGATTGGACAGGCGCTTGTCACCATCGTACACATGCAGGTCGCCAAACGGAGTGATGTCAATCTTGATCTTCGGCAGCTTGGCAAAATCCTCGCCGCGCTTGTAACCGTACAGCAGGAGATGGACGTTGGTGCGTTTGCCCAGCCGGTTCTTCAATTCGATCTGCGCGATCAGGCCGCTTCCCTGCCGCAAAAACATCGTCTGCTCCAGAGCGATGGACTCCGCGACAGCGGGGGTGGTGGAGACATGTTCGCTGAGTTTTTGTGCGGGTTCGCCCGGCACGAACACCAGCGCCTTGTTGCGGACAGCCTTGCGCCAGTCCAGCGGCAGATCAAGCGGAAGATTGGGTACTGTTGTTACATCAATCGTCGCGAACAATTCATTGGCGCGCGCCAGCGAGACGAGGAAATACTGCCCGATGGTCGTTTGGGTACGATTGAGCAGGATCGCTTTGTATTTCTTCTCCGTCTGATCTCGCGTCAACGGCACTGTCTGCCAGTCGCCATCGTCGAGCAATAGCGTCGGCGGTTTCAACTCCAATTCGGGATGATAATGATACGGCCGCGACCAGTGACCGAAGTGAACCAAGTAGTAATAAATCGTTGGATGCAATCCGTCGGCCACGACATCCAGCGCCGCCAGGCGCAGGAAGTTGGCGGCGGAGCGGTGATCGCGATTGGTGTCGGCGGGATGAGGCACGAAGATCATCGTCGGCCGAAACTTCCGCAACAGCGTTACCATGTCGGCTTCGATGCTCGCCGCCCGGTACGGGTGCTGGTACCCGAATGCATCCTTGTACGGAACCGCCGTGGCGCGCGTCGCATCGCTGCGTACCAGATCAGCCGGATCCCAAGAGTCGCGCCAAATCTCCAACGTGAACCAGTCGGGGTAGCCCAAGAAGGTCAGATGATCCGCCGGTAACCCGAGCAGGTTGGTGGCCGAGGTCCCCTCCGCGTGGCGTTGCTCGCCGAACGCCAGATACTGGCGCGCCCGTAGAAACAGGGTGTGCCGGTACAGCTTGAAAGCAATCTGATTGTGATCGCCGTAGGTGAGATAAATAACGCGCACGTCCGCGCCTGCCGCCAACGCCTGTTGAATCACGCCGCCCGTGCCCAGCACCTCGTCATCCGGATGCGGCGCGACGATGACGACGCGGTCATTGGCAGTGAATGGCGGCAGGCTGGTTTGCGCGACGGCGCTCGCCGCTGTCGCGATGATAAGCCAGAGAGTAACAAGGAATCGGTACATCAGAAGCGCGGAGACTCTACTACCGACCGACGCTTTTGTAAACAAATCCCAGTGCGGCCATTTTCTTCGGGTCGAAAACGTTGCGACCGTCGAGCACAATGGGTTGCGCCATGACGGAGCGGAGTTTTTCGAGGTCGAGCTTGTGAAATTCGTCCCACTCCGTGCAGAGAATCAACGCGTCCGCGCCCGAGGCGGCGGCATAGGCACTGTTGCAGAATTCGACAACCTCGGCGAAGCAAGCGCCTGTGACCAGGCCGACGTATCCTGTGCCGACAATGCAGATCTTGACCATTCGCTAATCTCCGGTTCCTGTGCCCGCGCCCAGATCGATGCGGTTCGCGGACAATTGCACAGATGGATAGGCCTTGAGCGTGAGCGAGACAAACACCGCCATGTCGTGGCCTTGCGTCCGCTGATTCAGGTACCGGAAGCCGTAGCTGATGTACCAATCGTGCGTTTCTTGTCTGAGCATGTAATCCTGTTCTTCCCACGTTCCATCCCGGAAATCAAATCGCTGATACGTCTGCGCCGTCCAATAACGGCTGAGCCGATACGCCGCTTCGGCGGTCACAAGGCTGCTGTCGTGCTGCAGCAACCTCGTCCCGATCCCGAGGCTCCAGCGGTCGCCGTTCAAGATTCGAGCATCGGTGTTCAATTCCTTCAGTTGGCCAGAGAGCATATCATACCGAGTAAACGCGTCCGCGGCAATCCACTGCGTGGGCCGCAGCCGCAGCGTGCCGAAAAACTCCGAGAAATCTTTTTCGCCCTCGTTCTGCTGAATGTGCCAATCGGTCCAGCCTTCCACTTCGACCAGGTCCCATGGCGTGCCGTCGCGTTGCGTCTGCAACTTCTGCCGAAGGCCGAGCCTCAAAATGTTCTCGCGGCTGATGGCGTCGATGGAATTGAACGCTGGAAAATCCAGCGGCGACCAGCGCGTCACCGAAAACGCTTCACCGATCGCGTTGGTTGCCATGCGAATGGTGTCAAACTGAAACAATTCGTTGCTGGTTATGTTTGGCGTCGGCACCCATTGATAGTCCGCAAACGGCTGGATGATATGACGCAGGCCGTCGATGCCAAGCGGACGAAACTGCGCATCGTTCCAAGTGCGTGACAATTTGAATGACGCCTCAGTGCCGAGGTCGCCGACGATACGGCGCACCTCGTTGGTGCGCGCCGCCGTGTCTGGTGCATTCTCGTAGTACGTGTAGCGTCCGCCCGCGCGCGGCACGATCGACAGCCAGCCGAAGTAAAATTGCGGCAAGACCAGTTGATGGAATGTGTCCATGCGGAACGTGTGGCCCTGAAAGAGCGGATCGTTCGTGTCGCCGGGCACGTTGCTGTAATAGCCCGCACTGCTCTCACCTTCGTAAAACAGCGGTGTTGACCAAAGCTTCGTGCGGTCCACCGCCAGTTTCACCTCGGGCAGGCGCTCCACCTCGGCGAAGAAGTCGTTGAACTGCGGACGCACGAGCGCGGAGAGCGTGTAGTTGTCGCCGCGTTTCGTCACATCGGCGACAGATTCCGGTTCGCCCTCCCGGTTAAATTCTCTGCTGAAAAAGTCGTGAATGATCGTCGGGTCGCTTTGCTTGTTGAGATCGATGGTTAGGTCCACGCCGTTCGTGAACGTCTGCTTGTGCTGCCATTCGGCGCGGTAGCGATTGGATGGAATGTCTTCGGTCGGCGCGAGGTCGCGGCTCGTCTCTGGCGCGGCGTCGTTGATGTAATAGCCCCTCAACATGCCTTCTCCAGCCGAGCCGAGGCGATACTGCAACTCCGGTCCACCCCCCACCCCGCGCCGCGTGCGCTCGTCAAGGTCAATGGCCAACCGCACGTTCTCGTTCAAACGCCAGTAGGTGGTCGACAATAAGAAGAATCCCGACTGCGAACTCTGGCCGATCGACAAAGCGAACGGTTGGGTGTCGCCTTTGAGCGACCAGACCATCACGGGAAACCAAAAGACAGGAATGTCCCCCAGGAACATCGTGACGTTGTACAGCACAACACGATCTCCGGGATAGATCTCGCCATGCGTGGCCTGCACCCGAAAATGCGGCTGATCGTAATCACACGTCGTCACCGACGCCCGCACAGCCGAGTAGTGATTGCTTGAGACCGTCTCCAGATGATCGCCTCGAACGTAAACGGGATCGAAAAATCCCTGCAAGTGGTCGGTCTTCAGGGCGTGGGTGTCGAAGTTGTAGTACGCTGCAGGTGCGACCCATTCCTGGTCGGCGCGGTTCAGTCGCACATTTCCTTCAGCCCAAGCCTCCGACGTGGCAGTGTCGAAGCGTACACGATCAGCCCGCAATGTGGAGTTTTTGTACGTGATGACGACGTTACCCTGAAAGAGCATGGTTTTCGTTTTTTGATCCAAGGTCTGAAGATCGGCTTGGATCGTGGCCGGCTCGCCACTGCGCTCGGGTGCACCGGCAGATTCGCCAGCCGCGAACACATGAACCCGAGCGAGAAAAAGGAAGCCAAGACCGAACCAGAGAACTCTCCCCACGCTCCTCATAAAATCGGCGCGAACGCTAACATACCGACCGCAGCCGCAGCAAGGCCAAAGGGTTGGTCGCAGAGCAAGTTTGTAGGCGCGAAAGCGATTGCAGATTGAGGAGTTACTGGAATAGTATCCAGATTACAGCGGTGATCGATGAAGGAGGCGGAGTCGATGAGAGAAAAAGAAAAGAGCGCAATTGGACGGCTACTGTCACAAATATCATGGAATTTCGACGGCGGTATTAGGAATTTTAGAGATGGCGGACTAGGACGTGAAAACGTTCTCACGACCGAAGTTTTTCAAGCTCTCGATTTTCTCCCAAGGAACGCATTTCTTGGCGCAATTATTGAAGCCTCACAGGGCGCCGACCAAGCTCGCAGGAGCCTGAGGCGGGAAATAGAAGGGGCAAGGCTTTCTGTGTTGCCGGGAAATTCCGAACTTGTTCCGAGCGCAAAATACTACCAACAAAAATTGGCTGTTCAACCTGATGGTCTAGTTGAAACACCGAGCTGTTTTGCTCTGATCGAAGCCAAAAAGATTGGGCGGAGTTCATTCCAGCCGCAACAACTCGCGAAAGAGTTTGTACTTGTGATGAGAGACTCGAAAGGGCGCCAACCATTGCTGTGGCTCATTTTGAGTTCGCGCCCACCCGTTTCTGTAAAGGGAAAGAAGAAATTGAGTATTTACGAAGCCATCGACCTTCAGTTGGAAACGATTCTCAGGCGGGCAGAAAATCATGATTTCAAAGCGGATTCACTGCTTCAGCGGGTTAATGACGTGGTGTGCTGGACCACTTGGGGGACCATTTTAGACATTGTCTCGGAAGCAAGAAAGCGGTTTGCTAGCGCCGACGAATCAACCGATGCGTGTATTCAACGTCTTGCCCGGTCGCTAGAGCAAGCAGTAGCCAGGCACTCATAATTGCCCGCAGCAGATGGTGACAACAGTGGATGAGATCGACATCGCCGTCGACCTAATCAACGCGGGGCGAAACGTTAAACAGGCAGGACAGGCTGCCGGAAGCACTGGAGCGCCAAGATCAGGCCATCCAGATTCTCCTCCGCCTCGTCACACAAGAAGGCCGCACCGATTTGGCTCACCAGCTTGTTCTAGCGCTCTGCAATCGCGGGCTGGTAGCTCGTCGTTTGAATAGACTAGTGGATGCCCTGACTTCTTATGACCAAGCAATCCAGCTTATGGAGTCCCACTTGGGAGAGAACCTCACGGAAGTTGAAGCCGCCGATGCCGCAACCGCATTCTCGGGCAGAGGGGTCGTTCTCGAAATACTTGGCTGGAAGGACGGGTCGCTGGAGAGCCACAAAATGGCGGTCAATCTTTTTAGGCAACTCGCGCAGGACACCGAGAAAACCGCCTTGCCGAGCTTGACTTCCAACGAAAGGAACTCGGCCGGCAGGATGGCGAAATTGAAGCCGAGCAGGAACGGATCAGGGAAGCCATCATCCGGTACGCGCGCGAACACGGAGTGCTGCGGCTCTTCGGTGCCGACCGCGAAGCGAATGTGACGCACAAGACCGCCCTGCATATCCCCACGAAGACCAGCCAGCCGGACGAGTACGAACAGATGCTCGCCATTCTACGGCAATCACCGCTCTGGCCACAGCTAACTGACTTCTCGGCGGCAAGGCTGAAGGAGTTGATCGACAAACCCGAAGGCCAAGCCCTGCGCTCTCAACTTGCTGCAATGGCAAAACAGGAAGAAGAATGGCGGGTGTCGCTCCGGAAGAAGCGAAAGGACGATTAGCCGCT
>JBEKFI010000148.1:0-6623 GCA_050013395.1 Verrucomicrobiia bacterium
TTGACCTCCTCCTTGAGTGGCTGGATGAGGCGTAGGTTATTGCAGGAGTTGAGAGAGAGCACGCAGGGATTTCGCGACAGGGTAGTTTCCTTCTCAGCTCCTCTTCCTTGTCCTCGCCAAAACCGGCCCACGTGCCGTTTCCTGCCGTCGCCGCCTACTGCTGCTTGCCTAACGCTGTCGCCCAGCCGTGACGCAGGACACTTGACCGCCCGAAGCGCGTTTGATTGAATCGTTTTCCGACGGAATGGGAGGACTACATGAAAGGCAGACAACCGGGCCGCCCAACCAAATGGGTTCACGCCAGCGTTGAGCAGGGGATTTACGTGGATAGAACCGGGTTTAAGTTTGCGGTCTGGGAGAAGTGGAAACGCAAGGAACGGATGGTCGGCACTCTCACGGTCAGTGTCGGTGGCCTGCGCTGGCTGCCGGCGAATGGGAAAGCCCAGCGCCGGCACAGTTGGGGCGAAATCGCCGCGTGGTTGAGCGAGAAAAGCTGACGCGCCAGCGCCGAACACACAATCAACTGTTATCGCCCGTACTTCTTGGTTGGCTTCTCGCGGACGAGCGAGGGGGCTTCGACAGATGCCAGCGCAAACTCCACCGAATCCGGCTGACGGATTTGTTCCGAAGCGTCCAGCAGTTCGAGGGAGACGAGACGACCGGCCTTGTCGTAATCTAGGATCAACCCCTCGCGAACCTCATCGCTGTCAGCGACCTTGGCCTCGCTGAGGATGATGGACAGGGTGTCGGTTTCCTTGTCGTAAATGACCTTCATGTTTGTCTCCAGTACTTGCCAACCTTGCTCGTCTTGTAGGCGCTGACGACAACCTTACGCCGTCGGCTCGTCTTTGACAATCACTCGCAGGAGGAGATGCCCTTCCGGACCGACCTTGGATTGGCGGATCTGCCGGCCCTTCTTTGCTGGCAATAGCTGTTCCGGATTCCGCACCACGGCTTCGACTTCTGCCTCGGTGGTGTCGCGCCGCTGCATCTCGAACCGTGCATGGCTAGAAATCTGAATCGGCTTCATCGCCACGGCATCATAGCCGGCACGCACCGCGTTGTTGAGACTCCGTCTTCCGCCTTCATCCCTCTGCCCTCATCCCTTTCCCCGGTGGCCGGTCAGATAGGTTTTGTCCGGCGATTCGATGGCGTTCTCGAACACGTCGATGACGGCAGGCACAAATGGCGAGAGCCTCTTACCGGATCAGTTTATCCACGATGGTGACAGCTTATCGTAGAGGTCTCTCTGCTTCTTGAGGATGTGCGCTTCGAGAATCCCGCATATATGCACGATGTCGTCTTCGGAAAGCTCCGAATGCTCGTTTTGGATGAAGGACAACAAACCCGAAACGTTAAGCACCCAGACTTCGGCGCCTTCCGGTCGCCTGGCTGTGTACCAACCAACGAAGACGACTGCCGGTCTTACCGGCGCGTCGCGATTAGCGTTCTCACGAATCCATTTCCGGATGAAATCACGCTCTGCCTTTGCCTGTGCAATCGGGTCACGGTCAAGCTTGGTGCCGGGAATTGTGACTCTGGTTCCGTCGTATTCGATTTTCGCGTTCGGGTCCTTGGGTTTGCTGACGGCCTTCGTGTTAATCGTAAACACACCAGTGGGTCCGATGACGATGTGGTCGATGTTGAAACCATCTGCAAGGAAATCGTGATAAACTCGGTACCCATGAGCGCGCAGCTTCTCTAACTCCTGACCAACAGTCCGCTCGCCATCGCGTCCGAGTTTCAACTGACAGTACCTTTTGTAAAGTGGTCTCAATCGAATGGCGGCAAAGGCTATGTAGCCAATCGCTATCACCGTCGTAATCCATGGGAGCCGTGGTATCTTGAAAAACCAGAACCACCAATCCCAAAACGCCAACGCGCCGACAACCAACGCGGTGAGCAAGTAGAAGTCGATTTTCTCGTCCCACACCCGGTCCATCTGCTCTTGAAGCGATTGACCCGCCTGACGAAGTGGCGGTCGTCGAAGTGGCGATTCCTTTTCGTCGTTAGCCGTCATGAGAATACGGACTGCTACGAATGGCTCGCGAGTGTGATACCCCATTCACAACGACACTTGTCAAAACCAAGCCCGCTTTCGTAGAACGTTTTCACGTCCGCATACCGGAAGAAGTGAAAACGACTCGCGTGCTGGCGGAAGGGTGATTCCCGCATGTATCTCGCAAACAATTCGGCCTCTTCGTCATCCGGCCCGATAACATAAAGCTCCGCGCGAAACCGATCCGGAATTCGGAGAAGACGAAGCAGGCCACTTTTGACTTTGGTGCTGTGCTCGACTTCGAAAGCGTACTTTGGGTAAAGACCTTCTGAGTCTTCCGCCATCCACATCACGTCGGTGTTTCGCATCTTCTCCAGTGGCAACGCAAGCAAGTCGTCAGCGTCGTTGCGTACAGTAGCGAGCTTTGAGATCGGCTCACCTTGGAACCGTCGGATAACCTTGTCGGTTGAGTTCGTAAAGGTCTCGTAACCACAGAGCGCGCCCAACTGAAGAAGCATACCCTGTTGTTCTCCGTGCAAATCAGTAGTCTCGCCCAGCCCAACTCCGGTTGGTGCAGGTAACTC
This sequence comes from Verrucomicrobiia bacterium, assembly GCA_050013395.1. Taxonomy (GTDB): domain Bacteria; phylum Verrucomicrobiota; class Verrucomicrobiia; order Palsa-1439; family Palsa-1439; genus JBEKZD01. The sequence goes on from JBEKFI010000148.1 coordinate 2,584, forward strand.
AGCGAGTTTATACCCTGCCTGACCACTGACCGTCTTAAACGGTTCGAAGATGCTGTATTGGCGAACCACCCGTCTGATTGTGGCACGCCAAGTAGGCGTCTTGGGTCTGTAAGGATTGCCTGCAAGGCTTGCAGTGATGTCTTTGAGAGACGCTTCGCCGCCAAGATGACGAATAGTGTCTGCGACAAGCTCCTTCCAAGAAATAGGCTGTGGCATCAGCCAAATCTGATAGCAGGATGCAATCCGAACCGCCAGATTATTTCACGCGGAAGATTTCCGTCTCGCACCGCACAATGTGAGTGGTGGCGAGCTTGATGGACTGCGGAGTGTGCGACCACGCAGATTGCACGTCGGCATCGACGGTCGTGTGGACGACGCTGCCGGCCCGGACCTGAGCGCACGAGAGAAAGACGAACTTCGTCTCGTGGAAGATGCGCTCGGTCACAATTTCGGGCTCGTTCGCCATTGAGCCGATCCGATCCATAGATCCGCCCTTCGGATCAAGATCATTCTGCAAAAATGTTGTAGGCCGACTCCCTGCCCCGAATGCTTTCGGGGTGAATGAGTCGGCGTCCGTCCCCAGCGCCGCTTCGCAGAAGTGGCCTACAACGGACACGCCTACACGGACGCGGAACTCCCGCAGCCACACCTCAATCACTTCCCTGTCTGCTCGCTTGCTGGCGGTCAGCAGATAGGTGAGGTCGAGTTCGATGCCGACGAAATGTCGACCTTGCCGGAAACACGCGACCGCTGTCGTACCGGCGCCCATGAACGCGTCGAGCACCAAGTCACCTTCGTGTGTGGACGCGAGCAGGCAGCGTTCAACGAGCGCGACCGGCTTTTGTGTCGGATGTTTCCCGAAAATCTTCTCAGTCTTACCGGGCGCGGGCATCTTCCAGACCGTTTTCATTTGTTTCCCGGTCACCGCCTTCATGGCCTTGTAGTTGAAGATGTGACGGCTCTTCTCGGTTTTGGCGGCCCAGAGAACGGTCTCGGTCGAGTGCGTGAAGTAACGGCACGACAGATTCGGCGGCGGATTCGGCTTTTCCCAAGCAATGTCATTCAAAATCTTGAACCCGAGTTGTTGCATGGCGTAGCCGACGCTGAAGATGACGTGGTGCGTGCCGGTCACCCAGATGGTGCCGTTGGGTTTGAGCACCCGCTGGCAGCGGCGCAGCCATTCGCGGTTGAAGTTGTGGTTCTCCTCCGCGCCCCGGCTGCGATCCCAATCGCCCTTGTCCACCTTGACCATCCGGCCCGCGTGACAAGTGATGCCGCCGTTGGACAAGAAGTAGGGCGGGTCGGCGAAAATCATGTCGAAACAACCGGCCTCACCGTGCTTCGCGTAGATGGCATCTAATATCGAGAGACAATTGCCGTGGTAGAGCCAGATGCCATGGGCGTCATCGCGGAAGATGGGTTCGAGAGAAATTGTAGCGGCGTCCGGTAGGGATGGCTGGCCCAGTCGTCCGTGGGTCTCGGATGGCGGCGCGCTCGGCGAGCGCGCCCTACCAACGGCTTCGGCGGACAAGCCGTCATCTTCGAGCACAATGCCGTCGAGAGGACTCAAGCACTCAGGCTTTTCGGCGTAACGGACGGCGGGTTTAACGGCGGCAACCGGGACGGTCGCCCTACTCTGAACGGCGGCGGGCGGGACGCCCACCCTACTGTGATCGGATTTGCGCGTTTTTCTCGCCATGATCAGGATCGATCACTTTTGATCGAAAATGATCAAGATCTTTCGGTGGGATGATCTCACGCAGAGCTCACAGAGTTCACAGAGAAGATTTCGCCTGATTCCTTGAGAGGAAGGAATCAGGCGAACAACTCAGCGTCTCTGCGCACTCTGCGAGAACCGTATGTCGTTATCGCTTCGGCACTTCACGGCCCAGCTTGGCGAGCACGGCCTGCATGTCCTGCCAGACTTCCTTCTTGGCGGCGGGATTGCGCAACAGGTAGGCGGGGTGGAACGTCGGCATGATCGGGATGCCGCGAAAATTGTACCAGTTGCCGCGCATCTTGGTGATGCCGAGTTGGATGTCCAACAGCGCTTTCATCGCGATGGCACCGAGCGCAACGATCACCTTCGGCTTGATCAACTCGATCTGTGCGAGCAGGTAGGGCAGACAGTTCGCCACTTCTTCGGGCAACGGCGTGCGGTTTTCCGGTGGCCGGCACTTCAGCACGTTGGCGATGTAAACGTCTTCGCGTTGGTAACCCATTGCCTGAATAATTTTCGTCAACAATTGCCCCGCGCGGCCGACGAACGGTTCGCCTTGCGCGTCTTCGTCGGCTCCCGGCGCTTCACCGATGAACATCAACTCGGCGCGCGCGTTGCCGACGCCGAAGACAACGCTGTGGCGGCACCGGACCAACTCCGCACACTTCGTGCAGACTTTCGCGCGGGCTTCGATGCGGGCGAGTTCGGCGGAGATTGGTAGCGCGGGCGTCGCCTCCTCCGCCGAAGTAGCACTGGCTACGGCGGCTGGACCGCCCGCCGATGCTTTTGCAGGACCGGCGGCAGGCGACACGCCTGCCCTACTAAGTTCCTCCAGCGTCGCCTGCGAGACCTCGACGTGCGTGACGCCGGAGCGTTTCATCTCCTCCAGCGCCGCGATGGTTTCGCCGATGATTTGGTGTAACTCGTGCATGTGCTCTGTCGTTGGTAGGGCTCGACCGCCGGGCCTTCGCCGCGCCGAAGCGGCTTCGGCCACGCAGGCGGGCGATCCGCCTCATCACGGACGGCCCGGCGGTCCGTCCCTACCGCTGCGCAAAAAACTCCTCCATCTCCTCCGGCATCGGCGCCTCAAATTCCATGAGCTTTGCCGTTCGCGGGTGCGTGAAGCCGAGTTTATAAGCATGCAACAGCGGGCGGGCAATGGAAATCGTCCCGCCTTCGTCCCAATTGGCGGGACTTCGGCGGGCGAGGGAGCGAGGACCCGCCTTCGTCCCGCTTCGCGCGACTTCGGCGGACAGGGGAGCGTGGATCCCCGATAGGATCGGGGTAAACGTGGAGCGTGAACGACCGTACACGGTGTCGCCGACGACGGGATGACCGAGGTGCGCCATGTGGACGCGAATCTGGTGCGTGCGGCCTGTGTGCAACGTGAGTTCGACGAGCGCGAATTGGCCGAATTGTTTCAGAACGCGATATTCGGTAAGCGACGGACGGCCACGGGCCACCCGGGCGGACATTTTCTTGCGATTGTGCGCGCTGCGGCCGATAGCCGTTTCTATTCTCCCGCTGAGTTGCTTGAAGTTTCCCCAGCAGACGGCGCGATAGATTTTCTTCACCGCGCGCGATTTGAACTGGGCGACAAGGGATTGGTGCGCCGCGTCGGTCTTGGCGACGACAAGACAGCCGCTGGTGCCTTTGTCGAGTCGATGCACGATGCCGGGTCGTTGGACGCCGCCGATGCCGGCGAGCTGGCCGCGGCAGTGGTGCAGCAGCGCGTTGACCAATGTGTGTTCGGCATGCCCCGCAGCAGGATGCACCACCGTGCCCGCCGGTTTGTTCACGACAATCAGGTCGTCGTCTTCGTACAGCACGTCGAGCGGAATCGCCTCGGGCGCGGCTTCCAGAGGCCGCGGCGGCGGAATTTCGACGCTAACTCGGTCGCCCGTGCGCACGCGGTAACTCGGCTTGCCCGGCTTGCCGTTGACGAGCACATTAGCCTGCTCGATCAGCTTTTGCAGGAATGCCCGCGAATACCCGGGTAATTCCACTTGAAGAAACCGGTCCAATCGTTGGCCACGTGATTCTTCGGTCGCGACATGCACTGTCATGGCGCGATTTTATGCAACCGAGCATCGTTGTGCGAGGGCGGAGTGATCACGACGTGGGCCTCTTGATACTGCCACCGAGGCCGGCTGCGGATACAGTAGCGCGGGCGTCCCGCCCGCTGGTTTGGCGACTTGCAGTGGAGATACGGGCGGGACGCCCGCGCTACTACGGTGGTAGTGCCCAGTTGCCCACAATCGCGTCGTCAAAGGAATCCAATCTTGACCGCGTGGCGTGCATGCGATTATTCTCCGTGCCT
>JBEKFI010000149.1:0-6613 GCA_050013395.1 Verrucomicrobiia bacterium
CGTACACCGTGGAGATGGCCACCACGAAGATGGCGATCGACCAGTTGGCGATGTTCTGCCAGCGCGTGTTGGTGTGCTCGCCCATCACCTGCTTGTCGTTGAGAATCAGGATCAAGAAAAATAGCGCCGCCGGCAGCAACGTGACCGCGACCACTGGCACGAAGATCGTGATGACGTCCTGCACTTTCGTGGCGGCGATCAGCGACACCACGCCGGCCGACAACTACATGACGACGTACGCCACGTAAAACCACGGCGCTTCGCGCACGCTCTTGTTCAGCGAATGCGCCCAGCCAAAGACTTCACCCAGCGCCCAACTGGTAGCCAGCGAAATGCACAGCGCGCCCAGCAATCCTGCATCAAACAGCCCGATGGCAAACAGCCCGCGCGCCCAATAACCCCACTGATGCTGCGGCATCACATGCGGCATCTGGGCCGCCGTCTCCGCCGCCGACTCGACGGTGATCTGCCCGCCCGGATGATAGTAGAACACGCCAGCCGTGGCGACGATAATGAACACTGCCACCACGCACGTCAGGAACGATCCTGCAAGCGTGTCCAGCTTGCCCATCTTGACATCGCGGACGTCCATCCCCTTGTCCACCACGGCCGATTGCTGGAAGAAAATCTGCCACGGCGTAATCGTCGTGCCGATATTGGCCATGATCAGCGTGATCAAGTCCACCGTCAGGCCACCGGGAAAGTGCGGCGCGAAAAATCCGCGACCGACGGCGGTCCAACCCTCGTTCACGTTGCCGGTCTTCATCGCCCAAATCGCTGCGGGAATATAAACGAGATTGAACAGGCAAAAGAACAGCGTAATCTTCTCAAACGTCCAGTACTTGCCGGTGACGACGATCCCAAACAACAACGCCGTCACGCCGAGGAACGTGACCGACGTCGGGATGTTGAACAACTTCATGGCTTGGGTCATGCCGATATACTCGGTCACCAGCGTCAGCCAGTTGATCAGCGCCAGATCGAAGATGCTGAACCAGCCCCAGAACGGACCGAACCCGTCGAAGATCGCCTCTGCATGGCCGCGCTTCGTGACCGCACCAAGCCGCACCGTCATCTCCTGCACGTAATACGCCATCGGGACCAGGATGATGAACGCCCAGAGCAGGTTGAAGCCGGTTTTCGCGCCCGTCTGGGCATAGGTGGAGATGCCGCCCGCGTCGTTGTCCGCCACCATCGTGATGATGCCCGGCCCGAGTACCGCCAGGAAAATCAACAGCCGGCGGCGCGCGCGTCCCAGTTTATGAATGCTCTTGCTGATCCAGTACATCTCGAGTCGCAGCTTTTATACTCATTCTCGAAAGCGACGCAACCAGAACTTTCGTTCCGACGCAAAAAAGAATACCGCGCACGACCTCACCACGAAGCGCACGAAGATCACAAAGCTGGCAGGGACGGCTCTCCCCCGTCTCGCCGTAGCTTCGGCGGAGGCGGAGAGCCGTCCGATCCTTCTCGTGGGAGCGGCGTCCCCGCCGCGACCGGGCTCCGTCGTGCGCGGGTCTCCCGCCTGCGCGGACGGAGCCGCTCTCGCATCGGCGCAGCCTCGGTCGGCGCGACGAAGGCCAGACCTCGCCGAACGCCGCGCCGAAGAAGAGGTTCATGATACCGTTGTGGTTTGATCTGGTTTGATTCGGTCTGATTCGGTCGGAGTGGCCGCCCACCGGATTTGGGTTCGTTTCGCAAAAACAGCCTTTGGCGTGATGCAACATCAATGCGACATCTCCATGCTGATCGGTGGCGGAACGACTTCTCCGCTGCGCCGCCGTTGCAGTCGTTCCAACTCATCCACGGTTTCATTTGGTTTAATTTACCTTGATTTGGCTTGATCCGGTCGGTGCGCCCGGCTGGGCGGCTTCCCCGGCTGCGGATGCCGTTGATGATTTCCGCTCACTGGGAAAGACGTAGGATAATGCCGCCGGATCCGTATTTTCGACAATGGCATGGCAGAGCATTTCGGCGGCGTCCAACAGACGGGGATCCTTACGGGCGGCGTCTCTGAATATATTCACAAACGCATCGATTGTCCGTTCCTTTTCGATTACCAGGCGCTCCCGGTCAAGATCGAGCCGTTCCCGGTCGAGTTCGAGCAATTCGCGGTCGAGCTTGAGGCGCTCGCCGCTGTGATCGCCCTTGCGAAACGCCACGATGTCGGCAGCCGCTTCGTGCAACAGCTTCCATTTGGCTGCATCGTCCAGGTCGGCGACAGCCAACCGCCGAACCACGACCATGAGGCGGGCGGCCAACCAGACCGCCATCCGGTCGGTGAGCGGCGGGCCGGTCGCGTGGTTGAGTTCGTCGGCCTCGTCGGCCAACAGCGGGACCAATTCTTTGGCTTCCTGCTGGTCCAGCCACTCCCGGTAGCCGCCTTTTTTCCATTCCGTCAGGTTGGGTTCGTTAATCGACCGGCCGCCGAACTCGGCCTTCAACACGGTCTGCACCGGCGGCAACGAATTGAGCCACCTGACCAACTTCCTGCCTTTCTCGCCGTCGTCGAGGCGGCGGTTGAGTTGCTCGCGGACTTCGCGCGGCAGACGAGCGATTTTGCCGTTACGGGTCATGGATTCAGCAAGCTCTCAGCTTTCGGTTGTCAGCTATCAGCCTACTGACTTCTGACTTCTGTCTCCTGTCTTCTGCCTCATTTATATTTCCCCCGGATGTACCGGTTGTAGTACGCGCCCTTTGACGAGGCGTTTAACAAGCCCTTCAAAGACTGAATACGGGACGTGCGGATGGTCGTACACGCGCCCGCTGTGGAACTCGACGGTCAGCGTGCTGCCGTCGTAGCTGACGGCCCTTTGCCGCGCTCGATCTCGGCGAGATTCGTGTCGATGTCTTTGGTCTCGACGTGGCCGAGCGGGACTTTCTTGCGGGTGATGTTGAAATCAGGTGCGCCGCACAGAATTCGTGTCGGCTCGTTCGTGGCGATGATCCCCTTATCAACCGCTTCGAGTAAAGTTTTCAGCGCGGGCCGATGAGTGTGCTCAGTAGCATCGCCGTGAGCGAGATTCTGTTTGATCGCAGCGAGATAATCGGCAAAAGCCGTCATGCCCGCGCAGTGTAGCGAAACGAGGCCCTTTCTTCAATCCCCGAAAAGGATTCGAGGCAAGCCTTCGTTTCAATCAGGCGGAACGCGAATGGGGTCACGTCTCATTATTCTTCAATTGAGCTTTCGCCTGTTCAAGGAATCGGCGGGTTTCTTGTCGCCCGCTGCCTGCCGGGCCAGCAATTCCAAAATGATGAATGGTGAGATGTGACCCCCTCCCCCTGCTCACAATAGAACCCTGCTCACAATTAGACGCGACCCCAATTGCAATTCACTCGATCGAGAAGGCATAGCGCATGAGTGTCAGGCGAGCGGGCGCAACCGGGCAAGCTTTTCGTGGCGTGGGTCTTTCAATCTGTAAGTTTACTTGGCTGGGATGGTCGTGTGCCGTTTGAGGACATAGACGTGATTCGTGGGGAACGCGTTGGTGTTCTTCGCGTACTTCGTCAGGAACTTCTCCCAGTCGGCGGACTTGGCGGTGAACAACGGCCAATCTTTCTCCTCCGCTCGCGTCAGATGCGACAGCGAAACCTCTGCCGTGGCGAGGCGATTGGTAAGCCAGTCCAGATCGAGCGGCTTGAACGTAAGCACGGACCTGTTGGTCTCAACCTTGGTGACCGTGTGGACGGCGAACGTGTGCCACACCCAGTACGAAGGCACTTTGGTACCGTTAGGATCGTTAGGATCGATGTTGCCGGCGATTGAATCGCAGAACAACTGTTCGCCCAGTTTGAAGAAGGTCACGCGAATCTTGCTGGGCTTCGAGTCATTATCATAGGCCACGATTTCGTTGTGCGAGATCCGCCAAGGAGGAAGGTTCGTAGCGTCCACCTTGTCGCCCCATGCCGTGACCGCGTCCCACTCGCCATTGAGTTGGGGAAGCGCCACTTTCGACTTGTCAGTGTAGAACGGGTGGAAAGATTGCACGATGCAACCGGCCAAAACGATGAGAAGAATTGGAAAAAATCGCTTCATAATTGTCTAACCTCCTTGTTCGGTTAGTCTTAGCTTAGGCAGCCTGCGCTGTCACCGCAACACAAAAAGGACGGCGTTCTTGATGCCCTCCCACTCACGGCAACTGTCTCACGTGACCGACATTTCCCATATGACTTACGCCCCGCGACCGTCGCGGACCATTCACTCGGACGAGCACTCATAAAATCACCGTTGACAATGCTGTCAAGCCGATTCTGAGCCTTTGCCTTCGCTCCAAGATCGGATTCCTTACTCCGGAGAGAATTCTGGGCAGGGGTCAGTTCGATTTTCATAATGCCGCGCAGGTTCAACTAACAACAATCGAACTGACCCCTTGTCATGCTATCAAATCGTCTTCCGTCCGCGCCAGCACAACCCGAAACCCTTCGCGCATTGCAGTCCTGCGAGGAGCCTGCTATCCTGTTTCGGTGGGATACCGCGATAAACGATGGCTTCAGAACCTGTTGTTGGCGGTCTCCGATAGTTCACCATCCTTTTGAACGTCCGCTTGCAACTCGGGGATCCAGCCAATCGCAGACAGGCTCAATTCACCACCATAACCCGATAAAACCGCTGCTGCTCTTGCGCGATCGGGTCGGTGAACGAAATCGAGTTGGTTGAAGCGGTAATATCGGTCAGATCGTTCCAGACTGCGTCATCGAGTTGCTGCTTCCATTGAACCCGATAGGATCGGCCGGAAACGGCGCTCCACGACAAACTGAAATTGCCATTGGTGAGAGTCACGGAGGTCAGGCTGGGCGCATTGGTGACGAAGATCGTACTGAGCAACTTGGCGAGGCGTTGGCCGCCGATCGCCATGCGCTGCTCCGTGGTGGCTTGAGTGCGATTGCTGTAGCTCCCTGAAGCTGGGAGGCCGTTAGTGATTCCTACGTAGGTATTCGTCCGTGCGATTTCCCATCCTTCTACGGCCCAGTCCATGGGATCTGGAATCGTGCCGACACTTAAGCTGTAGGGGTAGGCGGCTTCGACGGCGGCGACCTTGTTGCTGAGTGGGACACCGTCAGTGAGATAGCCGCCGCCGCCATCCCAGAAAGAATGAAGATTCTTACCCCCGCCAAGACTAAACCCATTGCCGCCGCTATCGCCGGTCGGCTGGTTGGTGGTCACGCCCGTCGAGCAATGGAGCGGTTGCTCGATATCACCAACGAAGTGGATCAGGTAGCGCAAGGCGGTCGCTTGATTGCTTAGAGTCGCAGTCGGGTTTTGAAGCGTGGCAATGTACTGGCGGATCGCCGAAACTACATTGGTTGGGTCGTTGGCAACGCCGTTGGTCGGATAGCCATCAAGGCTGATGGGCAAATCAATGTAATGCTGCGGAGACGTTCCCGGCTCGCATCTTTGGTCAGCCCAAGTTGAGTCGCTCACAAATGTGTGGCTTGAACTCCCACATATTGTAGGAAGCGCAATCAACGCGTCACACTTGGCTTTTACTTCGGAGTCGAGGTGGTTGTAGGCGATTTGCGCTACGACCATGTGCCCTTCGCCATTCCAAGCCAGTACGGCATGCGAAAGGCAAAAACAGGCACAGAGACTGGTCAGAAATTTGATCATCTTGATCGTAACAGGAAATTGCTGTTTTGATGCTGTGCGGTTCAGGGAGAATTGTCTCTCGTCCATGTTCGTGCAGACACTCTAAGTCTGGACTTTTCCACCGTCAATCCCGATCTACCGGAAGCCTATCCTGGGCCGGAGCCGAGTCAGACGAGACGCCGCTGTCGTCTGCGGCAAACGCAGCGCCAAGCAGGGGTTCAGTTCGATTTTCATGATGCCGCGCAGGTTCAACTAACAACAATCGAACCGACCCCTTCTCTATTGTCAATGAGTCAGCCGAAAGTGGCGGCGTACGAAAGGCAGAAACCTCTCAGATGAGGCTGGCACAGCCGGCCCATCCCCAGCCGATTAAGGTGGAGAAAGAGACGTCCAGCTTGTAAAGTTCGTCTCGATGTCGGCCCACGGTTTCCAGTCCACATGACCGTCACAGAACAGGAGATTCGCTCCGCCAGAATGACGGTTGGTCGCCGCTAACACATCGCTCACACCCCCGCCGTTCCCGCCTATGTACGCGAGGCTATTCGCGGGGACGGAATCGACCATGACCAAAAGCTCGTTGGGTTTCTTCACGTCCTTTAGGTCAAAGCCCCTAAAATTTGCTGTTGCGGGTTCTGGCCGGATCATGCTGTAGCCGGGCATCGTGCTGTCTGTAGGCGGTGTAGTCAACTGCATTGCCGGGCACGACTTCGCCTTCATCACCCGGGCTTGAGTTTCTGAGTTCACAACTCGATTGGTTGACCAATACTTGGCATAAACGCCGCGGGAGTTGTACCAATTCGGACTGTAATTTGTCTGGCCACGGTAATACAGCACGATCGCCCCGTTGTAGTCATGGGCGTACATCTGGAAGACCGTTCCCCATTGCTTCAGGTTGCTGGCGCAGGTTTCCTGCAACAGCTTTGAACGGTCTTGGCTCAAGTCAGCCAGAGCCAAGCCCGTCAGGACGGCGCCTATCGCCACCAGCACCAGCAGTTCCGTCAACGTGAATCCTTCGGCGTGTCTCCG
>JBEKFI010000150.1:0-6607 GCA_050013395.1 Verrucomicrobiia bacterium
CGGGCTAGACGTGTTGCCAAAAACAAATCCTTGCCTTTCCGGTGTAGCGGCGCTTCCCTGCCCCGAAAGCTTTCGGGGTGAATGAAGCGCCGAACTTTTCGGTAAATCCATGACCGCGCTTCGCAGAAGCGCAGCTACAACAACCGCCAGCACTTCGGTAACACATCTCCAACACTTTCTCATGAAGCGAAATGGTCGTAGCCGCCGGGGGTGAGGAAGCGTTTGCGACCGTTCGCTGTGACCAAAGAGACCTTGCCGGGCGAACGGACGACGCTGCCGATCTCCGTGAGCGGGAGTTTGAATTTCCTCAGCCACTGCTTGCGCAACGTCGTCACGTTGCGAGGGTCGATGGTGAAGAGCAGCTCGAAATCTTCGCCGTCATTGAGCGCCGCGTTGAGACTGCCGCGCGCCGCCGGGGAGATTGGCACTTCCGCTGCAAAAATCTCAAAGCCGACCCGGTTCTTGCTGGCTTCAACCAGCCGCTGCAAATCGCTGGAGAGGCCGTCGCTGAGATCGATCATGGCGTGAATAGGAAAATTTTGCGCGAGCCAGCGCGCCTCATCCACCCGCGGGGTGAACTTGAGGTGTTTCCCCCGCAACGAGCCGCCCAGCGTGCCGGTGACCAACACCGAGTCGCCGATTTTCGCGCCCGAGCGTAACGTCAGTTTTGATTTTTCCACTTCGCCGAGCAACGCGACGACGACGAACTGTTCGCGTCTAACATGGGCAGTGTCACCGCCGACGATCTGGCAGCCGAATTTGCTGGCGGCGGCGCGCAGGCCATCGTAAATCCGTTCAACGTACTTGACGGGTGTGGCGGGACGCAGCCCGATGCTGACGACCGCCCAGCGAGGCAAGCCGCCCATGGCCGCGATGTCGCTGAGATTGCGGGCCATCGCTTTCCAGCCGATCTGGCGCGGCGGCGTTTGCGCGAGGTAATGAACGCCTTCGACCACTGGGTCGCACGTGTAGAGCAGGAGCTTGCCGGGACCGCCACTGCGCAGCACCGCGCAGTCGTCGCCAATGCCGGCGACCACAGAAGATCGCGACGGGCGGTTTGATTCAATTATTTTTTGGAGTTTGCGGATCAGGCCAAACTCCCCGAGATCGCGGACGGTGATCATGACTGCATTCGCTCGATGAAAAGTCTTGCGACCATGACGCCATTGAACAGCGCATGCATGCCGATCGGCACAAGTAGTGAGCCGGTCAGTTCATAGGCCAGAGCAAGGCCGATGGCGAGCGCAAAAAGTGGAACCAGCGAGGGCAGATGGGCGTGGCTGAGGGCGAATATGGCGGAGACGACGAGCATCGCGGGCCACGCGCCGAGACGCTGTTTGAGTGTCGGATAAGCAAGTCCGCGGAAGAAAACCTCTTCGAACATCGGCGCGATGACGAGCGCGAAGACAACGAGCAGGGAGAGCAGCAACCGCGAGTCGGTCGTCGCGAAAAGTGCAGCGATTGGTTGCTCGGATGGTCTGAAGCCGACCGCGCGGAACAGTTTTTCACTCGTGACGATCAGCAGTTGCACGGGGGGCATGCTCGCCAATCCAAACACGATCCCCCAACTGATGGCGTCGATGGGCGGGAGGGCGCGCAAACCGAATGCGGACGACAGATTGAGATTCCGTCGCCGCATGAAATCGGCGCACACGACCAGAATGCCGACGCGCAAGAACACTTCGGTGGTGATGACAAGCGACACGAGTTGCGTGACCGCGCGATGCGTCATGATCGCCACCAGCCAGTAGAATGCGTTGCTGAGAAGAAAAACGACCAGAAGGGCCGAGGCGGTCAGAATCAATTCTGGAATACCCCAGGGTTTGGGTTCGACCTTCAGAAGATGACCATCGGGCGGAGGATTCTTTTGCGAGAAAGCAAAACGAAACAGCACGTACACATCACACGTCAGCCCAAGCAAAAGCAGCAGGCCGCCCGCAATCATCATCTCGCGGCTTTCCCCTGCCTCGGCCGTCGGCACGGCGGGGATCGATCGCGCCGACAGGGCCAGACAAAAATTGAGCAAGAAGCGCATATCTGTTGTCGAAAAACAGGCGAAACTTTCCGTCATCATGTTGGCAATTGCAACTTCTTTTGAACTGACAAGTTGCCCTTGTCAGCGCGGAAGTGTTTCAGTAGAATGCGGGGCGTGAGTTGAACCTCTGAAAGGGAATAGACGATGAATCGAACTTTTGTAGTGTTCATGTTGTCGGCAGGAATGCTCGGCAGCGTTGTCTGGGCTGAAGATGCCAACAAGACCGAAGCCGCCGCGAAACCGGCGGGCGCACCGAAGATCGTGTTTGACAAGACCGTTTACGATTTCGGCACCACCTCGATGGTCTCGTCGGTGACGGGCACATTTACGTTTCACAACACGGGCGACGCGGTGCTGGGGGTGAAGAAACCGACGACCTCCTGCGGCTGCACGGTCGCAGGCGTGAAACCGGAAACCTTGAAGCCCGGCGAGAAAGGCGAACTCGTGTTCACCCTGACCATCGGCAACGGCTACCGCGGCGGCCTCCAGAAGAACATCACCGTGCCTTCCAACGACCCGCAAAGCCCGAGTGTCAGTTTGTCGATCAAGGTGGACGTGGTTCCCGTCTTTGACGTAAGTCCCCAGCAAGTGGCGCTGGGTGGTCTGCGGCCGGGCACGACCACCAACGTGACGATTCGCGTCAAGCGAACCGACGGCAAGAAGGTTGAGTTCACAAAGGTAGACTCGACCAGCAATTTGATCCGCCCGCAGCTTGTGCCGGTCGAAAGCTCCAACGGCAGTGAAGCGGAAATCCGGGTCGAAGCCGCAACCGAAAGCACAGGCATGTCACGCAGCTTCAACGGCCAAGTGCGTGCATACACAGACAATCCCAACATGGCCGCCCTGACGATTCCTGTTTACGGTCAGGTACTCTCTGACCTCAGCGTCATGCCCGAGGCGGTTATCTGGCTAATTGCTGATCCCGATCGCTGGCCCGGCCCGCGTCCGGAACTGATGAACACCCGCGGCATCAGGGTCATTAACAACAAACCCGACACGCCGCTGGAGATCAAGAACCTGACCACGAGTTTGAAGGATTTGACCGTGACGTTGGTGACGCTGCAGACGGGCAAAGTGTACCAAGTCGTTGCAAAATTGCCCGAAGCACCCAAGGACTCCGTGCGAGGGACGATCAGTTTCGAGACCAACATCCCGAGTCAGCCGACGGTTGTGGTGCCCGTTAACATCAATGTCCTGAGGCGCTAAACGGGTGCTGATGCGGCGCACCCTCCAGCGGTCACTCGTGATCGTAGTGCTAGGCGCAGCGCTTGGGTTGGTTGCCAATGCGGTGTCGCCGCGGCGCATTCCGTTCATCACGCCGCCCAAGGCGGAGATTCCCGAGCAGGAATTCATGCCGCTGACGCAGGCGCACGAGCTGTGGAGTAGCGGCGGCGCCTTCTTTCTCGACGCGCGGGGGTCCGCCGACTACGCCGCGGGGCACATTGCCAACGCCTTGAGCCTGCCCGCCGAAGCATTCGATCAGCATTTTCCGCAGGTCGCCTCGTACCTCACAACCGACTCCGTCATCGTGTGCTATTGCGACGGCACCGAGTGTGACATCAGCCACCGCGTCGCCGAACTACTCCGCCAGCGCGGCTACACCAACGTCCGCATTCTCAAGAATGGCTATACCGAGTGGAACAAGGCGGCCTATCCGACCACCAAAGGCGCAAAGCCATGACGAAGTGGATCAATCTCCTGTTGCGCCTCATCATCGGCGGAATCTTTGTCGCCGCAGGCGCAGTCAAGATCGTCAATCCCGCCGCATTCGCCGACAGCATCGCCAACTACCGGATGCTTCCGCACGAGTGGATCAACGCCTTCGCCATCACGCTGCCGTGGGTTGAGGTCGCTGCGGGGCTGCTCTTGATTATCGGCATTTGGAAGCGCACGAATGCGCTGCTGATCGCGTTGATGCTCGTGATGTTCATCATCGCCATTGGGCAGGCCGTCGGACGTGGGCTCAACATCGAATGCGGTTGCTTTGGCACAGTCGAGGGGCGCAAGGTGGGCTTGGTTGCTCTGGCAGAGGACGCAGCCATGCTTGCGGCGGCGGCCTGGCTCGCGTGGCGAGAGAAAGATTAAGGAGAAGCTGACATGAAACGACAAATCGTGGCGACCGACGCCGTGCCCAAAGCCATTGGTCCGTATTCGCAGGCTGTGTGTGCGGGCGACTACATCTTCTGCGCGGGACAGATTCCACTCGATCCTGCGACGGGCAACATGGTGGCGGGTGGGATCATCGAGCAGACGACGCGCGTGCTGGAGAACATCAACGGGTTGTTGCGCTCGCAAGGGCTGAGCTTATCGAACGTGGTGAAGACGACGGTGTTCCTCAGTGACATGGACAATTTTGCCGCGATGAACGAGGTGTACGGGAAATATTTCATCAAAGATTTCCCTGCGCGCTCGACGGTGCAGGTGGCGCGGTTGCCGAAGGACGCGCTGGTGGAGATCGAAGTCGTAGCCTGCCGATGACGGCCAGTTTATAGGTCAAGCGCTCCGCTTGCTGCCTGTTGTGCCTCGCCAACCGGAGCGGTTGGCCTGCAACGCCTCAGCAAAACGGTGTGTTGTACTGCTTGGCGAGACGGTAGTCGAAGCAGGCCTTGCGTTTGTTGCGGCATGCTTGGAACGTTGGATCGATCAGCAGCAGCCAGTAGAACTCGACCCAGTCGGAGAGGTTGACAGGCGGCATTTTCATCGGCTTCTTCATAATTCACCTTTCAATGCGCATAACTAGGGTGAAGACAACGCAGACGCCCACCTCAAACGCACAATCATGGGCCGCGAAGTCGTCGTGGCAGTAACCGATGGGAAACTTGACTTCGGTCCGTGGGAACAGATTTTCTACGGCGAATTCGACGGAAAGCGCCGCAAGCGAGTGCTCGTCAAGATCATCGGGGAATGACCGGCGCGATTGATGGTCGGCGAGGGAGTTGTCCGCGCTGATCGATCAAATTCTTCAATGATTAAACTTGACCGCGTTTCTTCTGCATCGCCAAGGAAAACAGGCTCTCTGCGTATGATTCAATCACTTCTCGATACGCCAGCTTCTTGACCCATTCTGCTGGGATGCCCGTCTCACCATAGAAAGCACCTGCGAGTTGACCGTAAACGGCACCCGTCGTGTCGCCGTCATCACCGAGGTTCACCGCCAGCAATGCACCTTCGCGGAAGCTGTTCTCCTTGTGAAATGCCCACAGCGCTGCCTCCAACGATTTCACAACGTGGCCGGTCCCCTGAATTTCGGGCGGGTTGCGCCGTTTGAATGAGCCTGCGGCAATTTCATCAATCTCAGGCGTGAGCGGATGCTGTTGCCAATAACCTGCCACCGGGCTGAACCGCTCCGACAGCAATTCGTCTTTACTGGCACCGTTGACAGCGCCGACGATCAAAGCGCCAAGGTAGCGACACGCATCGACGGCGGTAACTGCGCCGTGTGTTGTACGCGAACTCTCCCCTGATTTCTCGATAGCGGTTTCTGGAGAACGAGTGAAGAATAGCGGAACTGGAGCCAACCGCATAATGGAGCCATTCCCGGCCGCGTCAGGATCTGTTGAGCCGCAATAAGGCTGACCCGTGGACTCAAACCGGAGGAGTGCTGATTCGGTCGCGTTCCCAATGTCGAAGAATGTGCCCGTGCTGCTGAGATACCCATGCCGATACCAACAAATGTAACGTTTCAGTTGGTCAATGGGATCAAAGGCATGGCACTCAATGAGACTTTCAGCCAGGCAGAGAGCCATCGAGGTGTCGTCTGTCCATTCCCCTGGCTTGAGGCGAAATCTACCGCCGCCAACCATGTCGGTAATCGGCGCGAACGATCCCGGCTGAGAGGACTCCAACGTTGTGCCGAGGGCGTCGCCAACAGCCAAACCGAGAAGTGCGCCGCGACATTTGTCGATTGATTGCATCCAATATCAGGATGCTCGACAGAGCAGGTTCCGAACATCCTGTGCCCGCTCGCCAAGATTGTCGTAGAGTTGCTTCTGTTCTTCTTCCGACAGTTCGCTCAGTTGCTTGGCGAACTGGTCGATTTCAGCAGCGACGTTTTCTGCGAAGGATTTCCCTGTTAGAAATTGATCAGCATAGGTTAGCAACAACAACGCATCCCTGGCTGCCTTCTGCCAGTCATTCCGTAATCGTGAAACATCGAAGTGCACGCGCAGCGTTTCGAGCAGGTCAGCCAAAAACTGTTTTTTTCCATCGCTTAGTTGCGACTCATACAGGGCAACGCTTTCAGTACAGCAGTCCGAAGCCGCTTCCCATTGCTCCTGTTGCCGAAGGGCCTTGGCCTTGTCCAGCAGAATTCCGGCAAGGTCGTTTGTCAGCTGCTGCTGGATTAGCTCCCTAGATAGGGCAATCGCTGAATCGTAAACGGTAAGCGCTTCTGCGGAGCGCCCCAGATGGTCCAGAGCAACCGCCTTGCCCCAAAGAGCGCGAGCCAAACTGCCGCCGAACTGTTCGCGTGCAAATTGTTCGACTTGCTTCTGCCGAATGTCGAGCACCTCTTGATCGCATGCCAAGACGTCGGCGTATTGCTTCAATGCAAAGAAGGCACCCGCCTTGTTC
>JBEKFI010000151.1:0-6551 GCA_050013395.1 Verrucomicrobiia bacterium
TGGGCCGAATCGCCGCCGTCGACGTCCAGCGACGGATCAGCTTCGGCGTAGCCCAGTTTTTGCGCCTCGGCCAGCACTTCGTCAAAATCTTTTCCTTCGGCGGTCATGCGCGAGAGGATGTAATTGCAGGTGCCGTTGACGATGCCGTAGATGAGCGGGAAACGGTTGGCGACGAAACCTTCGCGCAAGGCCTTGATGATCGGGATGCCGCCGCAGACGCTGGCTTCGTAGAAGACGTTGGTGGAATTCTTCGCTGCGGCGGCAAAGATTTCCTCGCCATGATGAGCGAGGAGTGCCTTGTTGGCAGTCACGACGACCTTGCCGCGAGCGAGTGCATCGAGAATGATAGTTTTCGCGAAGCCGGTTCCGCCCACGAGTTCGATGACGACGTGCACGTCGGGGTCGCGGAGCACGGTTTGTGCGTCGGGAGTCAAAGTGTTCGCAGGGATCGGTAGGTTTTTCAGCTTGGATTCGTCCTTGTCGCAAGCCCATTTGAGATTGATGCGCATGCCAAGCCGGTCGGCAATGAGGTCGGCGTTGCGGGTGAGATTCCTCACCACGCCGCCGCCGGCGACGCCGGCACCGATCAGGCCGACATTGAGTTGTTTCGCCTCGTTCATGGGAAAACCAAGGCACAGAGTCTAGCCGCAGCGCGGCGGTTTGTCTAGACTGCATGGCGCGGGTTGTGATATCATGGCGGCAAGCAAGGAGGACAACATGCAGGTGAAATTCATCCGGGTCGGATCAGATATGGGATGTGGTGGTCGCCTGTCCAGAATGTTCCCGCACAATTACTATCACTTCGTCCCGATACCGCAACACAACGACCCTGAATTCTGCCGCTTCACATACGGAGATGTGAACCGTGGGACCAAATTACGCAGTTTGCAGACCTCGCGGAAAAACGATGTGCTTGTCTTTTATGCCGGATTCGATCCGGACGGGGGCTGCAAGCAACGCCGTTGCATCGGCGTGTTTTCTTATCTTGTCGTAGCGGAGGTTTTCCTCTTCGAGAAACGCAAACAGCTTGCATTCCGTGTTTCAGATTCAGAGCGGAGTAAAGCCGATCCTCAAGAAACGCTCAGAAAAAGGGGCTCAAAACCCGCCTTTAAGCGAATGCGGCGCAAATACGGTAGGTACAACGCGCATCTTGCGCATGACCGCGATTGCGCTGAGATGGAAATCCTGATATGCGGCAATCGAAAGAAGAGTCGGTTATTGTCCAAAGTCGAAGTCTTGGCGTATGCCCGATGGAAGTCCGGTAAGTACATCCTTGATGCTTCACGGGCCAAGAAATGGGGTCTGAAACCAGGTGCGGACGTGACGCGCTCTTCCGTCCGTACTGTTGAGGAACCGCACGCGGTAAAGGACGTAGTTGCTCGCCTTAAAAGACTATCTTGAATCAATTGATTCCTGCGGCGGATCGAAAATCATGCGATAAATCCGCGTCGCTTGGCAATCCAGGCGAATGTTACAGATCCCGAAAGTTCTCGGGTCGGAGTGCAGCTACAGGGCGCGCAGGCTACTTGAGGCTCTGGACAAACTTCGCGATGCGGTCGACGGCCTTTTCCAAATCGCTCATCGCGGTGCAGAAACCCGCCCGCACATAGCCTTCGCCGCCGGGGCCAAACGCGTCCCCGGGCACGAGCGCGACGCGCTGCTGTTCGAGCAACTGGATCGCGAACTCGCGCGAGGTCAACCCCGTTTCACGGACCGACGGGAACGCATAGAACGCGCCGTTGGGCATGTGGCAGGGCAGGCCGATCTCGTTGAAGGATTTCACGATGAAGTTGCGGCGCAACCGATATTGCTCGCGCATCGTGACCACGTCTTCGGCGCCGTGCAGGAGCGCTTCGAGGGCGGCCTCCTGACTGATGATGGACGCGCACAGCATCGAGTATTGGTGCACGCGCAACATCGCTTCGGTCAGCGCCGGCGGCGCGCAAGCGTAGCCGATGCGAAAACCGGTCATCGCAAACGCCTTCGAAAACCCGTGCAGAAAAACGGTGCGCTCCTTCATTTCCGGCAGAGCCGCGATGGAGCAGTGCTCTTCTGAGTAGGTTAACTCGCTGTAAATCTCGTCGGTGAGCACCAGTAAGTCGTTCTCGATGCAGACGCGCGCGATCTTCTCCAATTCGTCGCGGCTCAGCGTCGCGCCCGTCGGATTCGTCGGGAAATTGAGCATGATGGCTTTGCAGCGCGGCGTGACAGCCGCGGCAATGTCCTCCGCGCGCAGGGAGAATCGCGCATCGGCACTCGTTCGGATTGGCTTCGCGATTCCGTGAACCAGCCGAACACTGGGATGATAGGACACGTAACACGGTTCGTGATAGAGAACCTCGTCGCCCGGATTGATTACGGCGCGCAGCGCGATGTCCAGCGCCTCGCTCACGCCAACGGTGACCAGAATTTCCCTGTTCGGATCGTAGCTGACGTGAAAGTGATTACGAACATACTCCGCGATGGCGCGCCGCAGCTTCATCAAACCGAAGTTCGACGTGTACCCTGTCTTGCCTTGTTCCAGTGCGTAGATGGCCGCCTCACGAATATGCCACGGCGTGACAAACCCCGGCTCGCCGATACCCAGCGAGATCACGTTATCCATCGACTGCACGATGTCGAAGAAGTCCCGAATCCCCGAACGCGGAATCCCGCGCACGTGCTCGGCGACGAAATCGCGTTTCGTTGTCTGTTCTTGCGGCATAGGAGCGCCATCGTAGGCAAGTAGCCGGTTAAATCAAGCGATGATTTGCGGGCGTTTGCCATTGCCAGCACGCCGCTCCCGGACGTGCGGCGCGGTTTTTGTCGTTGACGCCGGCGCACCCATCGGCGTACAAACACGATGGCTGCAAAAGGGATGTCGAGTCGTCTTCGTTGTTGTCGGTGAGCAACTGTGCTCACGTCAGCGAGGGAGGTTCACACTGTATCCTACCGCCGCGCGAGCACCTGAATTCATGACCAGCGATGAGAAGCGCATTGTGAGTCAGTAACAAACTGTGAAAAAACCGGTTGGCTGCCATCATAAAGAGTGCGATCTGAAGAGATTTGGCCTCAAAACTCCTACAATGTTCAACATTTCTGCAGCAGCCGCCCCATATAAAGATTGAGCGGCGGAAGGCGCAATGAGAGTTAAGAAAAAAGTGGGAATGAATTGCAGTCAGAGAAAATCTGAGGGCCAGATTTCTAACCAAGAGACCGCTCATACCCTCGATCATGAACTTGAGAGAGCAAGAGCAGCCGCAGAGCGAAATTACCGGAGTTACCCGAATGTGGTGGGTGTTGCGGCTGGCACGAAGTTTGTAAAGCGATTGGCAACAGGCAGTCATTATTGCATTCACTTCTATGTGAGGCAAAAACCCCCCAAGGGGAGGTTGAGAAAGGCCGTTCTGCCTCGATTCGTGTATGGTCGGTTTAGAAATGGGAAGGTCAACCGAAAGATCAAGTTTCCCACGGACGTCATCAGAGTGGGCGCAATACGGATGGCGTGTGGTTCGGGATCCCAGATTGAGGCACTTGGGAGCCGGGGGGCCATCACGTTGCTGTTCCAGAACAAGTTTAGGGCCGACAAGAATTTCTGTTTACTCACATGTGCTCACGTCGTGGGCGACCTGATGCGTTCTCCAGCACTGAATCCGGAGTTGAACAGCGAGTGTTGTCCGAATGTCAGCCCGTTTGCTGTCGTTGTTTAAAACGCAACGATTCAAAACAATCAATTGCCCTACGACATCGCGGTGGCAACGCCTCATCCTCAGAGCCTGCCGCAGCCCGATTTGTCGATCGCTGACGGGGACGAGACCTTGGAGGGTTTCTTTCCAAGGCGAGACATCAAACCGCTGTGGCTCTTCAGCGGAACGGGGTCACATCTTGGCATTCAACATTTGGCCATCGAAGAACCAAAACTGAATGTGCGAAAGATTCTGGACACCACCTTTTACCCCGTCGCACGTGCAAACCTAATTGACAGCCAAAGCCAGCAGGCCTGGTCTGCTTCCAGTTGGGCGGAATGGACTACGCGAGCGTCAGCGCCACCGTCAAACGGTTCGAGCGCCGGGCCCAGCGCGAGTACAGTATAGCCAAGGCCGTCGCCCAAGCCGAGGAATTGTTGAATAACAAGACGTGACCCCAGATTCGCAGATTCGAAGAGGTCGTTGTGTACCGTCAGCGGATTCTGTACACTGAAATGAAATGAAACAGGGCAAACCTGTATGGGGATTGCTTCAGCGCCGTGAGTGTCCACTTCCGACTTTGCGGGGGTGGATTGTGCTGTCGTTCACCTGCGCGGCGCTGATTGTGTTCACGGCAAGAGGAGCGCACTCGTTTCTGGCGGTTAATGATCCGGTCCCCGGCGGGGTACTGGTGGTGGAAGGATGGCTAGCGGATTATGCACTTGAGGAAGCGATGACTGAATTCAAGCGAGACCATTACAGCAAGCTATTTGTGACCGGTGGGCCGATTGAACAAGGTGCGCCGTTATCTGAATACAAGAGTTTTGCCGAACTCGGCACGGCCACGTTGGTTCGCCTCGGCTTAACCACAAACGCTGTCCAGGCTGTGCCCGCGCCAAAGGTTCGCCAGGATCGCACTTACGCCTCTGCTGTGGCTTTGAAGAACTGGTTGCGCCAACATGGGGTTGCGGAGACAAACTTCAATATCGTCTCAGTTGGTGCCCACTCACGGCGGACCCGCTTGCTTTTCGACAAGGCATTGGGCAAAGGTTGCAGAGTTGGAATCATCGCCGTCGAGAATCGGGACTACGACCCGAAACGATGGTGGGAATCAAGCGATGGCGTGCGAACCGTGACTGACGAGATGATTGCCTATTGGTACGCCCGCTTGTTGTTCAGACCGTCGAAACAGGCGGAGCAGGAGTCTTTCAGAGTCGGGTTCGATCATTGAGCATTGTCGGGATTGAGTAGCCACCAGAGTAGTCATACGTTGCTGCAAGAAAGCACCGTGCCTCACGATGTGAGCATAGGTGCCTCCTTTCGGTTGCTTGTGTTGCCAATCCCAACAGCGATTGGCAGGGAGGCGCTTTTTCTTATGACAATCACCTTGAACCGTTAGACGGGAGTCGGAGAGCAGGTTTGCAGTAGCCTTGGGATCTGAAAGCGCAAGGTTCGCAAATCGTTCAATTCGGGGAGCCAGTTAATGGGTTGCGTGGCCATATGTTACGCAACCATCAATTCTTCCACCCCCCCAAAAAAATGACTCGGGTCTGCCACCGCATTTTTCTTTGCCGCTCCCGTAGCAGGGCGTAACTGGGCGTATCAGCAGCAGCGGGCTTGTGGCCAAGACGTACGGCGATTGCCCTAACCTATGCTGATGTCCGTCGCGATCATCTGCTGGCTCAGGCGAAGCGGGTGCGGTTCATGGCGCGGGTCGACGATGGTAGCGGATGAGCGGGTTTCACCGAAAGTAGCGCGAAGAAACGGGCAGTTAGGGCGGCCCGGCAATTCTGCCATCACTCCTTGGCGCCATGCTGGCGCAGGAGATCGGCCAGTTCTTTGTGACCATTGCGAAGCGCCTCGTGCAGCGGCGTCTGACCACCCTTGTCCTTCGCATTAACGTCGGCGCCTTTCGCCAGCAGCAGTTCAGCCACCTCTTTAGATGCCGCCAAATGCAGCGGCGTCCAGCCGTTGCCGAGCTTCGCATCGACGTCGGCGTGTTTCGACAGCAGCAGTTCGATCACCTCTTTGTTGCCATTGACGACCGCCCAGTGCAGTGGCGTCCAACCAGCGTTGTCTTTCGCATTAACGTCGGCGCCTTTCGCCAACAGCAGTTCAGCCACCTCTTCAGATGTCGCCAAATGCAGCGGCCTCCAGCCATTGTCGAGCTTCGCATTGACGTCGGCGCCTTTCGCCAGGAGCAATTCGGCCACCTCCTTGTGACCTGTCAGTGTGGCCCGGTGCAGCGGTGTCCAACCAGTGTTGCTCTTCGCATTGACGTCGGCACCCTTGGCGAGCAGCAGTTCGGCCACCTCTGTGCTGTCTTTGCTGTATGCTGATGCCGCGTAGAGCAGCGGTGTCCCCCCGTCGCTCCCCTTCGCATTCACGTCGGCACCTTTGGCCAGGAGCAGTTCGACCGTCTCTTTGTGGCCTCCCGATGCCGCCTCGCCCAGCGGCGTCCGGCCGTGGTCGTCCTTCGCATTGACATCGGCACCTTTTGCCAGCAGCAGTTCGGCCACCTCTTTGTGGCCTCTATATGCGGCTCCGTACAGCGGCGTCCGGTCGTTGCTGCCCTTCGCATTGACATCGGCGCCTTTAGCCAGCAGCAGTTCGGCTACCTCTTTGTGGCCTTGCGATGCTGCCTTGTGCAGCGGCGTCGAGCGATAATCGTCCATCACGTTAACGTCAGCGCCGTCGGCCAACAACTGTTTCACTTTGGCCAAGTCGCCCGACTTCGCGGCGTCGTGGATTTCGGCTCCCGAGGCGATACCACCAATGGAACAAACTGCGAAGGCAAACATCAGAACCGTGATGGTCCTGCTCGT
The DNA here is from genome assembly GCA_050013395.1 of Verrucomicrobiia bacterium. Classification (GTDB taxonomy): domain Bacteria; phylum Verrucomicrobiota; class Verrucomicrobiia; order Palsa-1439; family Palsa-1439; genus JBEKZD01. Next base: position 6,491 of record JBEKFI010000151.1, read on the forward strand.
GCTCATGAATCACGTCCTAGTTTCACTTTTGGTCTTTCAGAAGGAGGTTGCTCTGACCAGA
>JBEKFI010000152.1:0-6235 GCA_050013395.1 Verrucomicrobiia bacterium
CGGCAGGGGGGGCGCAGAACCGATCACCAGCATCATTGGGCGAGGAGAGCGACCCAACGTCGCACAATCTATAGAGTGGGGCGGGGGCGTTGCCCTTGACAAGCAGAAGGGGTCTGTGGTAAAGTCAGGGCAACATCGTCAAGCAACGCGTAGTTCGGTCGGGAAGACGATGCGGAGTGAAGGGCAAAACCAAGAAAAGAAGTTACCCGCTCCGCGAAGTGCGTTGTCCGAAAGGGCTGCGCGTGGGAAGTACTGGCGATGTCGTGCGCGAGCGGATAGTTATCGGACAGCGTGGCCAGCTGACGGTGAAGGCTACGCTGCGGAAGAGGTCGCTGCGGTGCACGACGGTACTGTCTGCGAGTCGGCTGGTAAAGTTTGGCGCGAAGCAGATGGCCCGACCGTCAGCCCTTGCGCAGAATCCGACGCTGGCTTCACCGGCTGCTGGATGGTGAAACCTCACGGCGAGGGAAATGATCCAGGCGCGCCCCTGCCGCCGCGCGAAGCGCGGCGGTGGGCGCGGGCCTTGAATGTACCTGTCTCTACAGCACTCCTTCATTCTTCGCAGGACGTTGGTCAGCAAGATTTTAACGCAAGGGCAGGGGAGTCGCAAGATGGCTCTCGCAAGGAGTCCGAAAAAGATTTCTCTGCTCTTGCGCGATTTCAGTGGGTGGGGTCGGATGCGAATCGCGTGGTCGCTGGGTCTCTCGACGCGGCGGCGGGTTCTGAGGTTCGCGCGAAAGCCGTGCTCGACAACTTCCCGAGGGCGTTGGATTTTCTCACACCTCTTGCTGACGTCTCCCTACAAACTTCTGGATCGGCGGAGGAGCTGCGGGTCGAAAAATTCGCTGCCGAGTTCAGGAGACGTTCGATGCCTGGCGCAAGCCTGCTGGCGTTGCAAGTTGTGAGGCACGGTGCGCCGTGGGCGTTGCAGACGTTGCAGTGGGCGTTCTGGGCTGCGGTCGGAGACGCGGAGAAGGTTCTTGACGCGGAAAAAGATTTCGATAAAGTGTGGGCGTCCTTGCGAACGACCGCCGCCAACGCCGAAGATCCCAGCGAAAGCGTAGCGCCCGAAGGGCGGGCCTTGAGCGGCGGCTCTTGTGGGAAGCGCAACGTCGCACAATCTATATTATGTCCAATCTCCATAGGAGGCAGCCTTTCTCGGAGACCCTGCCTTTCAAACCCGCCAGTTTTCGACTTCAAAGTTTTCGTCTGGCACGCTAAAACTCAACGCGCCCAGGTCAGGGAGCCGCTCAAGCTCAACTTCGCCTTCGAGGAGCCGCACGAAGAAGGCCACCTGCTCCCGCTGAGGCCAGCCGAGCGTTGCCAGCGGAATCGCAATTTCGACGATCTCCTCGAATCTGATATCTTTGACCTGGCCGAGCTTCTTCGGAGCGGCATCGGGATTGGTAGCCCACAACTCGCAGGCGGGTTGTCCTCTGTGCAACTCCGGGACGATGATGGCATGGTGATATGGTTTGATGAAAGTCACGCGCAGGGCGCCGTTTGAGGGTAGCTTATCCTTCTGGCGAAAATCGACCCGCAGATAGAAGTTCCGGAGGTCGCAACCGAAGTGGATCGCCTCGACGAAGCGCTCGCTACGGTACATTGCGACCATCGCCCGACCAGCTTCGTAGACGCCGGCGCCAACCCATTCATAAAAGGAAGTGATCCTGCCATCGATCACCGGCGTGATCAGATCGGTCGGCTTGCGCGTCTCAACCGCGACTTCGGAGCGGGCAATCTGGACCTTCAGCACGTCGGGAACGTGCGCCCCGACGATCTGGTAAACGTTTTGCAGGTGCGTGCGAAACAACTCATCAAAAATCAGATCGTTTTCGGTCACGAACTCGTCGCCATACCACCAAAACCAATCGCTGCCTTCGGCGGCGTAAATCTCGGCCATGGCTTTCTTGTATTGATCGGGAGTGATTTCCTTGCGGTCGGCCTTGGCTTGGAGAGAATCGCGCGTCCGACCCAGCAATTCCCAGGCGCGATTATGTTCCGGATGTCCGATCCAGATATGGAAATCGGCATTGATCCACGAACCTGTATGCAACGTGTGAATCACGGCGCCGGGCGGATGCGCCGTGAAATAATCATGAAAGGTCGTGGTCTTCATCGACGGACTCGTGCTCAGCCGATGATACAGTTCGCGCAAAAAGGTTTCTCCACCGTCGGGAAAATGTTCCCAGGCGTTTTCGCCATCCAGGATCACCGTGCATAACGGGTCCGGGCATTGCGTGCTACGCGCGATCTGTTCAATTTGGCCCGCCGTGAATTCCGCCGCGCGCCACGGTTCGTTGCGTGCGGCCGTAAAACCGATGAAATCGCTGAGGGCCCGCTCGCGAAATGCGATGCACACGCTTGCGTCGCCGAACTGAGCGCGAAAACCCTGAAAGAGATACTCGCGTGGCGGAGGTTGATCGGGATGCAACGTGGCGAGACTGCGCCAGAGAAGTTCCTCGTCGGTCGCGAACCATTGATAGCCGAGTTCCTGCAAGATCGGAATCAGCTCGGGGCAAACTGATCCTTCCGAGGGCCAGACGCCGTGTGGCGGCGCGCCAAAGAGTTTCGTGTGGTAATCGCGTGCCAGCGTCAGATGCGCCCGGACGTCTTCGGGGTGCGAGAACGTCGGCGGTAATTGGCGCTGCGGCATGCAACGGCGCGCAAACTCGGTGTTGTGCACGAGCGGCATGATCGGATGATAAAACGGCGTCGTGCTGATCTCGATCTGGCCGCGATCGCTCAGCGCCTTGTAGAAGCCCAGGACGTTCTTCAGAACATCGCGCTGCCGCTCGAAGAGGACTCGCTTGTCTGCCTCGGTAAAGTCCCTGCCCTTCCGCTTCAACTCGGCGATCTCGGGGTGGAGTCGCTCGCCTGCGTAACCGAACCACGTCAGGTTGAACCACACTTGCAGATCGCGATATTCCTGATCAGTGAAACTTCCTGCGATGCGATCGAAACCGAGGCGCGCGCCTGCCAGTCCGCGCTTCTGAAGCAGCGACCAGTAGCGCGGGTACGGCTTGATCATGTTCTGCCAGTTCGCCTTGAAAAAATGCTCCAGCACTCCGCATTTCTGCGCGATGCTCAACGACTCGGCGGGTGTGGCGGCAAGCTCGAACCAGAGGTCGCCGACCTCGCCATTGGCGAGCTGCTCGATTTGCTTCAGCAGAACGGGCGTGAGATTGAACGTGCAGCGGAACTCCGGGAATTGGTCCACCAGCCAGACCATGTCGAGGTAGCCCTTTGTCGCGTGCAGACGCACCCACGGCATCAGCGCCGTCCCGCGAATCGGGTCGACATAGTACGGCTGATGCATGTGCCAGAGAAACGCGACGTTGAGCGGCATGACTAAAGCCTCGTTAAAACCGTTAAAAAGGTTGAAACCTCAGGACGAATCTCCGTTTTGACTTTCAACGGTTTTGACGGTTTTAACCTTTTTAATTTCGCTCCGTTTCACACGGGAATCTCGCGCAAGTACTTTGCCGCTTCCTCGGGAGCTGTTGGATTGATGTAGAACCCCGTCCCGACCTCGAATCCCGCAATCAATGTCAATCGCGGCAGAATGTCGATGTGCCAGCGGAAATCCTGGTCGATCGTCGCCCAGTAGCCGTGGTGGGCGTAGCGGGCCGGGGCGGTGTTGATGATATAATTGTATTGTGGCTGATTGAGCGCCTTGGCCAGCTTCAGCAGCGTCGCCTTCAACACGTCCGCCAGCAACAGAATCTCGTCGGGATGGATGTCGGCGTAATACGCCGACTGCCGCCGGGGCAGGATCGTGATCTCGAACGGGAACCGCGACGCAAACGGGCAGAACGCGACGAAACCCGCGTTCTCGTACACCAGACGCACGCCCTCCTTGAGTTCCTGTTTCAGCATGTCTTCATAAATCGAGCGTTCCTTGTAGGCGTAGTACTGCATCGCGCCCACCAGCTTCTCCTTCACGCGTTTCGGCGTGACAGGCATGGCGATCAACTGCGAATGCGGATGGCCGATAGACGCGCCCGCTTGTTTGCCGAAATTCTTGAAAACCAAAATGTAGCGGAACCGCGTGTCGCGCAGCAGGTCGGTCACGCGGATCTTGTACGTCTCCAGCACCCGCGCAATGCCTTCCACGGGTTGCTGCTCGAGCTGGAGCGTCGGGTTGGGCGTCTCGATGATGACCTCGTGGGCGCCGATCCCGTTCATCTTGTCGTAGATCCCCTGCCCTTCCTTGCCCAGATCACCCTCGATCCGCAGCGCGGGAAACTTGTTCGGCACCACCCGCACCTGCCAACCCCGGCCATTCGGTTTGCTTTTCGGATCGCGAAACGCAAAAATCTCCGGCGGCGTCATCGCCTCGTTGCCTTCTGCGAACGGATTCCTGGCGGGATCGGGCACTTCCACGGGCGGCTCCGCGTAATCGCCGGGCCGTTTGCCGCGCTCCGTGGCGATGATCACCCACCGTCCAATGATCGGGTCTTTCCGTAGCTCTGGCATAATCGATGTCCTCTATTCAAGTGCGCAGCGTGTCACAGCGCTGCGTACAATTCTTCGTATTTCACCGCTGCGGCCCGCCACGAGAAATCACAGGCCATCGCGTTTTCCATGATCTTCTTCCATTGCTTCGGCTGCTCGTAAACCGACACGGCCTGCTGCACGGCGCTGACGAACGCCTGCGGCGAATACTTCGCAAAGCGAAAACCGTGCCCCGTTCCCGATTTCACGTCGTACGGCGTCACCGTGTCCGCCAGGCCGCCCGTCGCATAAACCACCGGGATCGTGCCATACTTCAATGCATACAGTTGCGTCAGACCGCAAGGCTCAAATCGGGACGGCACCAACAGCACGTCCGCGCCGCCCTGGACCTGGTGCGAAATTTCCTCGTCGTACTCAATCTGCACCACCACCCGCTGCGGGTGCTTCCGCGCCCGCTCCTGCAATTGCTCTTCGTATCGCCGCTCGCCTCTTCCCAGGATCACCAGCACCAAGCCGAGCCGCAGTAAATCGTCCATGCTTTCCAGGAGCAAATCCACCCCCTTCTGGTCCGCCAGTCGGGAAATAAACGCCGCCACGGGCGTCGTCTCGTCCGCCGCCACTTTGAACCGCCGCAGCAGTTCCGCCCGGCAGACCCGTTTGCCGGCAAGATCCTGCGCGCTGTAATTCTGCTTCAAAGCCGGATCGGTCGCCGGATCCCATTCGCGATCATCGATGCCGTTGAGGATGCCATGAATACGGTCGCGGCGGCTCCGCAACACCGGGTCCAGCCCGACGCCGCCTTCGGGTGTCTGGATTTCCTTCGCATACGTCGGGCTTACCGTCGTGATCGCATCGGAGAACACCAGGCCGCCCTTCATCAGATTCAACTGCCCGTAAAACTCCAGCGCGCGCGGTGTGAAGAATTCGCCGGGCAAATCCGTCAGCCGAAAATCCGTCGCCGGAAACAGACCCTGATACGCCAGGTTGTGAATCGTGAACACGGTCTTCACGCCGTACGCCGTGCCGCGCGTCTGTTGCCGATATAGCGCCTCGACGGGCACAAACGCCGTCTGCCAGTCATGACAATGCAGCACGTCCGGCCGATAGCGTTCATACCCCAGCAACTCGACCACTGCTTTGGAAAAAAAGATGAACCGCTCTGCGTTGTCCTCGTAGTCGCGCACGCCGGTGTGATACAAGTCCGAGCGATCGAAAAATTCGTCGCGCCTCACAAACAACACCCGCACCCCGGCGGCCGTGTTCAATTCCAGAATGTCTGCGCTGAGCAGATTGCTTCCCACCGGCACGCGAAACGACAAACCCGCCTGCGTGGCCGATCCAGCCGCCGCTTCATCCTGGAGAAGGCGCGCGTGCCACGCCGACTCGGCCGCCGCAGCCTGCGCTGCCGTGGCGGAGGTGGCAGCCAGTTCCTCTGCGCGAAGGCGGGCGCACCGGTAAAACGGCAGACAGCAGGTAACCTCATGCCCCAGTTCCGTCAGCGCCGGCGGCAGGGCGCCGACCACGTCTCCCAATCCGCCCGTCTTGGCAAACGGAGTCATTTCGCTGGCTGCAAAAAGTAGTTTCACGCCCCTCCTCTATTCCATAATCGCAAGATGCATCACTAATAGCAATCCGGTTCGCGTCGGTCGGAAAGCAGCGGGCGTATCTGAGCACCACCACCGTAACCCACCGAACACCGAACGTACTGGTGTTGTGCGAGGTAGGGCGCGACCGCCGGGCGCGCCGCGTTTTTCGGGGACGGGCAGCCCGGCGGTCT
>JBEKFI010000153.1:0-6180 GCA_050013395.1 Verrucomicrobiia bacterium
GTTGTACAGCGAATACGCCGAGGAGTTTCGCGCGGAAGAGGATTATCTGATCGTTGTCGAAAGCGATCGTCCTGAACGCAACCGCGCGGCCGTGGATGCGCTCGTCAAGCAACTCCTGACGCCCGCCAATAATCCGTTCCCGGGTGATTCGCCCAACGCGCAGCAGTTCATCACCGAGGACGTGTTTTATCGGGCGGACTTTGAACCGATGCAGAAGTGGTTCCTCTATTATCTGTCCCGTGCAGAGTTGTCGCAGATTGGCGATTCGCTGAAGGAATTCAATCAACTCGTCAGCGTGCTCCAGCAGAACCCCCGGTTGGCGACGTTCTTCGACGCGATGAACCAGATGCTGGAGCAGATGACCACCGTGCCCGAGGACCAACGGCGTCGAATGGAAGCGTTTCTCCCGACAATCACCGCCATCGTGAACCAATTGGGCGAGCCGGACGGCAGCGCCGAGAAATGGCGACTGCTCTCCCCGTGGGCCAGCGCCTTCTTCAGCGAGGAGATGCTCGGTCAGGCAGAACAGCAAATGAAATGGCAGGGTTACCACGTCTTTCAGGGCGGACGGATGTTTGTGATCCTGCTGCATCCGCGGTTGACGGGCCAGATCAGCGGCCCCGACCATCATGCAGCGACGGTGCCGAAGATTCGCCGCATCCTCAACGATGTACGCCGCGACTTCCCCGACGTAAAACTGAGCCTGACCGGTGAACCGGTCCTGGACAACGACGAGATGGAGGTGTCGCAGCGCGACGCAACGAAGTCGTCGGTGTTGACCCTGATCCTGATCGCGGTCGTCATCGTGCTCGGCTTCCGGGACTGGCTGCGGATGCTCTTGTCGATCTGCTGTCTCATCATGGTCATTGCCGTAACGATGGGATACACCACGCTGGTCATCGGGCACCTGAATATCATCACGATCACATTCGCCGTGATGATTCTCGGTCTCGGCGAAGATCTGGGCGTGCAATTCATCTCCCGTTACGAGGAGGAATTGTGCCGGTGTGGCAACCGGTTCGACGCCGTGCGCGGCGCGTTGCAGTCCACGGGTCCCAGCATCGTCACCGCGGGTGTCACCAACGCTGCCGCATTCTTCGCGATGGTGCTCAGCGGGTTCAAGGGCGTGACCGAACTGGGCATGATCGCGGGCGGGGGGATGCTGTTGGCGACGCTAGGGATGACGGTGCTGCTGCCCGCGCTGCTGTTGAGCGTGCGGCGCCGCAACGAACCGGCGCATCTGCCCGTGCAAGTGAAAGTGTCAGGGGTGGAGCGCGCCCTCCTGCGCCGTCCGTGGGTGACAGTGGCCGTCTGTGCTGCGATCACGACCGCGGCATTGGTCGTCGGCTGGCGCGCGAAGTTCGATTTCAACGTACTCAAGCTCCAGTCGCGCGGCCTCGAGTCGGTGGACACCGAACTGCGCCTGCTGAAGGCCGGCACCGAGTCCTCGATTTTCGCCTCCGTGGTCTGCGATGACCTCGCGCAGACGCGGGTCCTGCAGCACAGCTTGACCGGGTTGCCAACGGTGGTGACTGTGCACAGCATTGCCGAGTTGATTCCTGAAGAGCAGGAGGCGAAGGTGCCGCTGATTCGCGAAATCCGCGAACGGGTCGGCAAGATCACATTCACTGTGCCGCCGTTCCAGCCCGGCGATGCCGATGCAGTGGTGAACGCGCTGGGGTCGTTACGCCTTCGAGCGAGCAAGCTGGCGCGCGACGCCGCCGAGCGCGGCGACCGCACTGCGGAGAGGGCATTGGCGCCACTGGCGGAGGCGGCCAAGGACACTCGTGCCCGGTTGCAGGAGACGGAGACGGACAAGCTGGCGCTGCGGTTGGGCACCTACGAGCGGCGGTTCTACGATGATCTACAGGACCAACTCGCGTTGCTGGCGGAGCAGGCGGACCGTCCGATGACGGTGGCGGATGTGACACCGGACCTGCGGCGCGTGCTGGTGGGCAAGACCGGCAAATTCCTCGTGCGCGTTTTCCCGAAGGAAAACGTCTGGGAACTGGAACCATTGGAACGGTTCGTTGCGGATGTGCAGTCGGTGGCCCCCAAGGCGACGGGCACACCATTGGGGTTGCATGAGTTTGTCAACATTCTCGTACGCGGCTACATCAAGGCGGCGTTGTGGGCGTTCCTGGTGATTGCAATCATGGTCTTTGTCGATTTGCGCGGAGCGATGGCGACGGTGCTGACGTTGGTGCCGCTGGTGGTCGGTACGATCTGGATGATCGGGGTGATGGCGGTGTTCGGCATACGGTTCAACCCAGCCAACATTCTGACGCTGCCGTTGATGGTCGGCATCGGCGTCGCCTACGGAATCTACATCGTCCAACGGTATCGCGAGGATGGCGAAGCGACGTTTTACGGCAAGAGCACGGGGCGCGCGGTGATGCTGTCGGCCCTGACCGCGGTGATTGCGTTTGGCAGCCTGTTGATCGGCGCGCATCGCGGCATTTGCAGCCTCGGCTTGGTGATGACCATCGGAGTGAGCGCCTGCCTGGTCGCCGCGCTCGTCCTGCTGCCTGCGCTCCTAGAGATCGCGCGCCGCAAGGGCTGGAAGGTGTAGCTGGCCGACGGCCGATTCAAGGAAACGCGCGAGGTTTTCTCCCGAGCTTTTCGCACGGTAACCAAGCCGCGCCAGCTTCCACACGATTCGGGGGCGTCGGGCACAAGCCGAGATGATACGGGTGGCCTGAAGCTGGCCAAGAATGAAAAAGTCGTTGAACTCGTCCGGCAAATCCTCGCGATCGTTGTCGGTAATGCAGCGGACGGCCAGCAGATCCGTGTCATGCGCCGCGGCAACGGTGGCGACGGCACTGGTCTCCATGTCCACAGCGACCGCGCCTGTTGCCTTGCCCAGCCGTTTCTTGTTGGCGGACTTCAATACCATCTCGTCCACGGTCAGGATTTTTCCGTAATGGACGCGGAGACTGTCGTCAGTGATGTTCAGTTCTCTGCACTGCGACAGATGACATGTTGATCGCCAGCGGACATGGTTGCCGTAATCTCCATAGAGTTCGAGGACTTCGGTGCCGATGACGATGTCGCCATCGCTGACGGAATCTTGCAGTCCGCCGCCGAATCCTGCGCTGATGAGTAGGTCGGGACGGTAGCAGCGGATTGTCATCTCGGCGGCGATGCGTGCGCATTCCTTGCCGATGCCCAGCGCGAGCAAGGCCACGGGTTGACCGGCGAGAGTACCCTCATAGAAATCGAGGTGCGCCTGACGCACGACATGGTTCGCGTCAGCCCGCTTGAGGATCGGGCGCAGTTCCTGGCGGACGGCAACGAGGATGGCGATCATGGGGCGGCGATTGACGTTAAAACCGTTAAAGAGGTTAAAGTCATTAAAAGATGAAGCAACCGTTTCTTGGCCATACCGCTTACTCTCTGTCCTTTACCGGTTTTACCGATTCAAACGATTTTAACGATCTTCCCCACTGTGACCGTTCCCGTTGGTGACTGCGGCGATCGCGGCGTTGACTTCCTTGTCTGACAGCACCTGCTGGATGTTGGCCTGCACCGAATCGCGTTTGCCTGTGAGATGACCACGGCCCGTGCTCACGCCGTTATAGGCATCAACATGGGAGGCGTCGGCAACCGGTTGCGGCCTCGGACCGAAGTTATACTTGATGAGCCTCGATGTGTCGCCGTGCTGCTTGTCGATGCCGAGCGATGGCGTCGGCTCGTAACCGCAGTGGACCATGCAGTTTTCGCAGCGCGGGTCGCGGACGACGCCATTGAAGACGCCGTACTTGTCCCAGTCAACCTGTTCGAGCATGTCTTGGTAGCGCTTGTAATGGCCGTCGGTCATCAGGTGGCAGGGCGCTTTCCAGCCTTTGACGTTGCGGGTCGGAATCGCCCAGGCGGTGCAATGCAGATCGCGTTTGCCCGCGAGGAATTCCAAGTAAACCGGCGAACCGAACAGCGTGTACTTCTGTCCCCACTCGACGACTTTGGCAAATTTTTCCTGCGTCAGCTTGCGGGTGAGGAAGAAGTCTTCGGGTTTCTTGCCGAGCCGCTTGATCATGTCTTTCTTGGCGTCGTCGTATTCGTAGCCGGGGCTGATTGTGTGGCCGTCCACACCAAGATTCGACAGGAAGTCGAACATCTTCTCGATCTCATCCATGTCGGTTTCCTTGTAAACGGTCGTGTTCGTGGCGACCTGGTAACCGAGAATCTTGGCCATCTTGATCGCTTCGATGCACTCCTTGAAAACGCCTTCGCGTTCAACGATGAGGTCGTGGACGTATTCGAGGGAGTCCAAGTGGACATTCCAGTACAACCATTTGGTGGGTCTGATACTCGGACGGCCATCATATTTGCCCTTGCGAATTTCGTCGGCTTCATTTTCGGTGATCAGCTTCTTCGCCAGCAACTCGGTCAACTTCGGTTCGGTCTTCGCGCTGTAGGTGCGGGCGAGGTACTCGCGCATTTTCTTGCGCATGAACATGCCGTTCGTGCAGATGTAAACGATGCGGCCTTGTTTGAGGAGGCCCGCAACCAGCTCTTCGAGCTTCGGATAAATGGTCGGTTCACCGCCGCAGATCGAAACCATGGGCGCATCGCATTCCTGTGCGGTCACCAGGCAATCTTCCAAGCTCATCATGTCCTTGAGCGAGGTCGAATACTCGCGGATGCGGCCGCAGCCAGTGCAGGTCAGGTTGCAGGTGTGCGACGGTTCCAGTTGCAGCACGAGTGCGAATTTCCCGGTCTTCTTAATCTTGTTGGTGATGATGTGCTTGGCGATCTTTACAGAAAGTGCCAGTGGGAATCTCATGTTAGGAACTTCTCCTGGTTCGCTCCGCTAGACACCATCCAGTTGCGCCAAGGCGCGCAGGCGGGCCACTTTTCGCAGGATCCGAGGTTGTCTGAAAAACATTTTGATCGCGCGAGACTTCTGGCATCTGCGAGGCACGGGCGGGAATCCGCGCACCGTGTGGCGGGAATACATCCCCAGTGCCATCAGCGGGAAGTAATGCCGATAATCATGATAGCGCAGATAAAACACGCGCGGGAAACCGGTGCCCGTGAATGATTCTTCATCCCACGAGCCTTCCACATTCCGCGTGTTCAACAAGTATTCGATCCCGCGCGCCACCTCGGGCGCGTTCACTTCGCCCGCGGAAATCAGTCCCATGACGGCCCACGCGGTCTGCGACGCGGTGCTTTCGCCGATGCCTTTAAACTGCGGGTCGTCATAGCTGCGCAGGGATTCACCCCAACCCCCATCGGCATTTTGAACCAATTTGAGCCAGGCCACGGCGCGGCGCACGTAAGGCAGCCGCATGTCTTCGCCGATCGTGCGCAGCCCGCGAAGAATCTGCCACGTGCCATAAACATAGTTGTTGCCCCAGCGTCCGAACCACGATCCGTCGGGGCACTGTTCGCGTTTCAGAAAGGCGATCGCATCTTGAACACATTCGTCTTCACAGGTGAACCCGAAATGACTCAGGCATTCCAGCGCCCGTGCGGTGATATCGGTCGTGCTCGGATCGATCATCGCATTGTGGTCGGCAAACGGCACTTGCGTGAACAGCCATTTGTCATTGTCTTTGTCAAAACTGGCCCAACCACCATCGCGCCCTTGCATGCCGAGCAGCCAGCGAATACCACGGCGAATAGTGGCCGACTTCTCGCGGTCGAAATCGGTTAGCACGCGGTTCAGCGCCAGCAACACCATGAGCGTGTCGTCGACGTCGGGATAAAACTCGTTGTGGTACTCGAAGAACCACGCGCCGACCGGCTTGTTCGGCTCGGTGTAACGGTGGCTCTCGGAGTGTTTCACGCGCCAGTCGCCGGGCCGACGCACTTCCTTGTCGAGCAGCCAGCGTGTGGCGGTTTGCAGCGACGGATGATCGGCAGGCAAACCCGATTCATTCAAAGCGTTGACGCTGAGGGCCGTGTCCCAAACGGGGGAGAAGCATGGCTGCAGCCGCAATGTGTCACCTTCCTCGATTTCCAGCTTCTCCATCTCGCGAATCCCGTGGGCGACAAGATAGCTTTCGTTGGTGTAGCCCAGTGTCCGCAACGACATCACGTAGTTGGCCATCGCGGGAAAAATTGCACCCAAGCCGCCGGGAGCGCGTCCGTGTTCGATGACCCAACGTTCTGCCGTGCGCAACCCATATCGGCGCAAAGGCTTGACTGGATGATGGTGGTGAACAAACTTCA
>JBEKFI010000154.1:0-6143 GCA_050013395.1 Verrucomicrobiia bacterium
CAGCTTGCCGAAGTCGTGGAGCGAGCTTCGCGCCGCCGCCAAAGCTATGGCGCGCAGGTGGCCAGCCTGCTCGAAACAGACAGATCGAACGGGTTGGAAGCCCGTCGTTCTTCGCGGCAAGCCAGTCGCCGACGCGCCAGAGCCGCTATGGCGACGGCGCGAGGCTCGCCCTCAAACGGCGTGGGGGTGTCCAAGCTACTTTCCAAACACACTCTGAGTCCCTTTCCGGGTGCGGTAGAGGATCACCTTTAACAAGAGCCGTCCCAAACAACCATGAGCAACCGGAGGCGGCAAGATGAGAAGCAGAACAACCATTGTCACGTTGGCCCTGTACGCGCTGGTGGGGAGCGCTTTGACGAGTGCGGGCGCTCAATTGATCGACCGCCATGCGCTGGTCACCCGACACAATGTTGTGTTGCGGCAGTTCGATGTCGAGAACCCGCTGACCGTTGGCAACGGAGAGTTTGCGTTTACTGCTGACGTGACGGGCTTGCAGACCTTTGCCGAGGCGTTCGAGCAAACAACCCCTTTGGGCACGCTCTCGCAATGGGGCTGGCACACGTTTCCGAATCCGAACGGCTGGAACATCGACAAGTTCCAGTTCAAGGAATTCGCCGACTTGCACGGGCGGTTGGTGCCGTACGCCGACGTTCCGGGCAACCGCCAGACGCCGGAGATCAAATGGCTGCGCGCCAATCCCCACCGGCTTCACTTGGGCAAGATCGGTTTCGTTCTCACGAAAGCGGACGGCAGTGCCGCGCAAACCAACGATCTGACCGACATCGAGCAGACGCTCGACCTGTGGGATGGCGTTCTCGTCAGCCACTTCAAGCTCGAAGGACAACCGGTCGATGTGCAGACGATTTGTCACCCCACACGCGACTTGCTCGCGCTGCGCGTGGTGTCGCCGCTGCTGAAGCGGGGACGCATCGCCATTCAGCTTCATTTCCCATACGGCATGGGCGACACCAAGACAGCGGATTGGACCAAACCCGACGCGCACGAAACAGTGATGATGCAGTCCCGCAGGGGCGGGGCCAACATCGCGGAGTTTCGGCGCAAGCTCGACAACGACACTTACAGCGTCCGAGCAACTTGGACGACGGGCGCGAAGCTCACGCAGGTGGCGAAGCACAAGTTCGTCGTCACACCGGCAAAGGATGCCGATGCACTGGAGTTTGTTTGTGCGTTCGCACCGAAGCCAACGAGCAGCAGGTTGCCGAGCTTCGAACAAACGCGTGCTGCCGCGCGCGAACATTGGAATCAATTCTGGAGCACGGGCGGCGCGATTGATTTGTCCGGCAGCAAAGACCCGCGCTGGCGGGAACTTGAGCGGCGCATCGTGTTATCGCAATATCTGACTGCCATCCAATGCGCGGGGAGTTATCCGCCGGCGGAAAGCGGGCTGACGTACAACACGTGGGAGGGCAAGTTTCACATGGAGATGCACTGGTGGCACGCGGCGCATTTTGCGCTGTGGAACCGTCTGCCGCTCCTGAAAAATAGTCTGGGTTATTATCAATCCATTCTGCCACGCGCGCGGGGCACGGCGAAACGACAGGGTTACACCGGCGCGCGCTGGCCGAAGATGACTGACCCGAGCGGCACCGAATCGCCGTCGTCCGTGGGGCCGTTCCTCATCTGGCAACAGCCGCATCCGATTTTCTACGCCGAACTGTGCTACCGCACGCAGGCCAATCGCGCCACGCTGGAGAAGTTCAAGGATGTCGTCTTCGAGACCGCCGAGTTCATGGCGTCGTACGCCACTTGGGACGAGCCTACGAAACGTTACGTGCTTGGACCGGTATTACAGTGCGCGCAGGAGATTTTCCCGAAGGACCGCACGTTGAATCCCACCTTCGAGTTGACGTACTGGCGCTGGGGTTTGGAAACCGCCCAGCAATGGCGGGAACGGCTCGGCTTGCCGCGCGTCGAGAAATGGGACGATGTGTTAAAAAGCCTCGCCAAGCCTCCAGTCGAAGACAGCAAGTACCTGTTTGCCGAAACGGCGACCGGAACCTACTCGGAAAAGAAATGGGTGAACGATCATCCATCGGTCACCGCCGCGCTGGGCATGCTGCCGGGGCCGGGCGTGGATCGCGAGACAATGCGCCGCACGCTGGACTGGATTTGGGACAACTGGAACTGGCCGGACACGTGGGGCTGGGATTATCCGATGGTAGCCATGTGCGCGGCGCGTCTGGGCGAGCCGGAACGCGCCGTGGATGCGCTGTTGCTCGACACACCGAAGAATCATTACCGGCTCAACGGTCACAACCACCAGCGTCCCGGCTTGACAATCTACCTGCCCGGCAACGGCGGCCTGCTCTACGCCACCGCGATGATGGCCGCCGGCTGGTCTGGCGCACCGAAGAAACCTGCCCCCGGGTTCCCTGACAACGGCCAATGGGTTGTGAGATGGGAAGGATTGAAGCCCGCGCCGTAAGCCGGAACGGTGCAGACAACCAAACCCTCATCCTGACCTTCTCCCTTTCGGAAAGAGAGAAGGGGGAGCCTTGTGGCGCTGCAACCGAAATCAAAAACAGTGAGCTGCTTTCGTCTCCACGGTGATTTCCCTCGCCCTGCGGTAGCGGGGGAGCCGAGTCCGCGAGACGCCGCTGTCGTCTGCGGCAAAAGGTCAGGGTGAGGGGACGCCCCAAATGAATCATTCTGGCAAACTACGTCTCGCCTGTTGCGGTCGGGGTGTGAAATTGGTATTCTTGCGGATCGAGTTACGAAGGACAGAAACGAATCAGCAGACGAATCATCACAAAGGCAAACATGGAAATCCAATTTGCACCCGATTTGGTGCGCTTCCAGCGGTTGACCACCGCCGAACTGCGCGCCGGTTACTTGATCGAAAACCTGTTTCAGCCGGGGACGGTGCGGCTGGTTTACACGGATGTGGACCGGGCCATCATCGGCGGCATTGTGCCGACGGGCCAGAAGCTGTCTCTGGGAACGTCGAAGGAACTGGCGGCGAGTTATTTCACTGAGCGGCGCGAACTCGGCGTGATCAACATCGGCGGCAAGGGCGCGATCACGGTGGACGGCAAGGAGTTTGCGCTGGAGAAGCGGGACTGTCTGTACATCGGGCGCGGGAGCCAGCGGATCGAATTTGCCAGCGCCAATGCGCAGGCGCCGGCATGGTTCTACATGGTAAGCTATCCGGCGCACATGGCATATCCGACGCGGCTGGCCACGCCGGCGGACGCGGAGGCGGTAGAGTTGGGTTCACAACGGGACGCGAACCAGAGAACGATCCGCAAATACATTCACGCCAAAGGCATTCAGAGCTGCCAGTTGGTGATGGGCTTCACGGAATTGAAGGAAGGCAGCATTTGGAACACGATGCCGCCGCACACGCACGCGCGGCGCACGGAGGTTTACCTCTATTTCGACGTGGCACCGGACGCGGCGGTGTTCCACTTCATGGGCACCGCGCAGGAGACGCGGCATTTGGTGGTGCGGAATGGCGAGGCGGTGCTCTCGCCGCCGTGGTCCATGCACTGCGCCGCCGGGACGCGCAATTACTCGTTCATCTGGGCGATGGGCGGGGAGAACCAGGAGTTCTCCGACATGGATCAGATCCCGGTGAATGCGTTGAAGTGAAACGGCTCGTTGAAAGTCATTTGGCAAATCGGCCGCACGACGGAGCGGTGAGGATGCCTTTACAGGATTGTAGCCGCGAGCCTGCTCGCGGCACCTCATACCCACAGCAGAGGCCGCGAGCAGGCTCGCGGCTACAACCATCGCATTGACTGTGGACGATGTCGGTGTTAGCGACCTGATGCGCCGGGTAGAACTGAACTCAAATCAAGGAGCGAGATAGGAACATGGCTATTCTGGATCTATTCAAACTGGACGGTAAAGTTGCCATCGTGACGGGAGCGGGGCGCGGCCTCGGTCAGGGGATCGCCTTCGGTCTTGCCGAAGCCGGCGCCGATATTGCAGCGGTGGACGTTCTAGATCAATCGGAGACCAAGGCCGGGGTGGAGAAACGCGGGCGGCGTTGCGCCACGATTAAAGCCGATCTGTCGAAGAGCGACTGCGTCCCGCACATCATCGACGCCACGCTCGCCGCATTCGGTCACATCGATATCCTGTTCAACAACGCCGGCATCATTCGGCGCGCGCCGCTGACCGAGTTTTCCGAGAAAGATTGGGATGACGTCATCAACATCAACCTGCGCACGCTCTTTTTCCTCAGCCAGGCAGTGGCGCGGGTCATGATCAAACAGGGCAAGGGCGGCAAGATCATCAACACCGCCTCGATGCTCTCGTTCCAGGGCGGCATCCGCGTGCCGTCCTATACGGCTTCCAAGAGCGCCGTGATGGGATTGACCCGGCTCATGGGCAACGAGCTGGCGCAGTACGGCATCAACGTCAACGCCATCGCGCCGGGCTACATGGCCACGGACAATACCAAGGCCCTCCGCGAGGACGAGAAGCGCAATGCCGAAATCCTGGGTCGCATTCCCGCCGGGCGCTGGGGAACGCCGATGGATTTGCAGGGTGTCGCCGTGTTTCTCGCCTCACCGGCGTCGGATTACGTGCAGGCCTACACGATTGCCGTGGACGGCGGCTGGCTGGCGCGGTAGATGGTGGCGATGATGTCGCGCTTGGGGGCGCGTCAATTTCGTCGCTCGCTACTCTCGCGGTTTCCAGTTTCCTTCGGCATCGAAGTCCTGCGATCGGGGGAGCCAACAGGCATTCCAGACTGGGTCGAACAACGCCTTTATGACCGCATCAACGTTGTTGGGACGGTCGATCATTTACCGTTCGGGAAGGAGCAGGTGATCCCGGTCAACCGGCTTCGGACTGGTGCCGAGGATGCCCCGAACGAGTGGAACACACAGCCCGCGCACATTTACCAAACTAAAGCGGGACTGTGGCCGCACGTGCCGCGGCTAGCAGTCGAACGCGCCCGCGCAGGCAGTAAAATCAACCCGCTGCGGCGTGTGCATGATTCCGCGCCGGTGAGGTTCCCGCCGGCTTGACAACTGCGTATTGTACTGCTATGCAAGTAAGTGGTTACTTGCATGAGGCAACGAGCCCAACGGATTCCGGCGGCGCAGCGCCACCAGCAAATTCTGGCGGTTGCCGCGGAATTGTTTGCGCGGCAGGGGTTCCACGGCACGACGACGCGGCAGATCGCTGAGCAGGCGCAGGTGAATGAGGCGATCCTGTTCCGTCATTTTCCACAAAAGGAAGACCTGTATTGGGCGGTGATCGAGGAGAAATGCCGAGAGAAGTTGGTGCGGGAGTGGTTGGTCGAACAGTTGGCGGCCCCGGCGGATGAGAAAACGGTGCTGACGGCTGTGGCAGTGGGATTGTTCGAACGGAACGCGGCGGACACGACGCTGACGCGGCTACTGCTGTTCAGTGCGTTGGAGAAACATGAGTTGTCAGCACGGTTCGTGAAGACGTACGTGACCGGGTTTTACGACCTGCTGGCGGAGTACATCCGTGGGCGGATCCGGGCGGGTGTGTTTCGGCGGGTGGATCCGGTGCTGGTTGCGCGCGGGTTCTTGGGGATGGTTTTGCATCATTTTTTGGTGCAGGAAGTTCTTGGGGAGCGGCGGTTTCACAGGTTCGACGTGCGCAATGTCTGCGAGACGTTTGTGGATATCTGGGTGAAAGGGATGCAAGCGCATCCACGAGGAAAGGATTAGTGAGACGATGAAGCGATTATTGGCAGGTGTTCTAGGTTTGGTTTTGGCCATGGGTCTAACGGGTTGCAGAGGAAAAACGGCAGCGATGCCGCCTCCAGCGCCGGAGGTGGCAACGGTAACAGTTGTGCCGCAGAAGCTGCTGCTGACTACGGAGATCCCCGGCCGCACGTCTCCCTATCTCATCGCGGAAATCCGGCCGCAGGTCAACGGCCTCATCCAGAAACGCCTGTTTATAGAAGGTTCCAACGTCGAGGCCGGGCAGGAGCTTTATCAGATTGATCCCGCGCCATTTCAGGCGGCGCTTGAGAGAGCCAAGGCTAATCTGCCCGCCCTCCGTTTGAGGGCTGACCGCTACAAGGAAGCGCTGGTTGACAAAGCGGTCAGCCAGCAGGACTTCGATGATGCGGATGCCGCTCTGAAACAGGCCGAAGCAGAACTGGAAACAGCTCGCATCAATCTTAATTACAC
>JBEKFI010000155.1:0-5984 GCA_050013395.1 Verrucomicrobiia bacterium
CTGCAGATGCTGCAACACCTGTTTGGTCTTGTCGGAGATTTTGTAGTAGCCCGACTTCGTCCAATCGACGCGTGTGTAGTGACGGTAGACCAGCCAGTTGACCATCACCATCAGGACGAGCATGGCGACGATCTGCACCAGCACGTTGGCGCTGATCACTAGACGGCGACGACGAAGCGTGGGAGCGGTGTCGGCAGCCATGACTACCTCCACTTCCTCGACCCGACGACACGCGTCGCCACGAACAGCGCCCACACCGTGCCGCTCAGGTACAACACGATCGGACGCAGATCAAGAATCCCGCGCGAGAAATCATCCATGTGCTCAAAGGCAGATACCGATCGGATGATCTTGCTCAGCGGCCCGCCTTGGAACAAAAAGCCCAACCAGTTCAAAACGATGATGACCAGAAAGACCAACGCGAACGACATTAACGCGGCGGCCACCTGATTCTTCGTCATCGACGATGCCAGCACGCCGATGGAAATCAGAAATTGGCCGATGATCAGCACGCCGATGTAGCCCGTGGCAATTGGCCCGAGATCCAGCGCCGCTGTTCCGCCCGAGAAATGGCGCAGGATCAATACGTACAACATCGTGAGCGCCCACATCAACGTGTACAGCACCACCGCACCCAGCCACTTGGCAAACACCACCTCGAAATCCGTCACGGGCGCAGTCATCAACATCTCCAGCGTGCCCGCGCGCTTTTCCTCGGCGAGCAACCGCATCGTGATCATCGGAACCACCACCAGCGACGGCAACCAGAACATGCTGAACATGATCTTCATCGCCGTCAGTTGCGTCGGCCCGCGATTGAGAAAGTTCACGATCACCCCAAACGTCACGCCCATCACCAACAGGAAAAACATCAGCACGACGTACCCCAGCACCGAAGCGAAGCACGCGTTCAATTCACGCCGCAGCAATGCCGGAACGTTTCTCATCGCAACAAGCTCCTCCGCTGCTCGCGCCGTTCCTCCTCGGCTTCGTCTTCGTCGCGCGTGATCTGCACGAAAATGTCCTCCAGCGTCGTGCGCGTCCGCGAAAGCTCGCGCAACGTCCAGCCGCTGCCGGCAACGGCCTTGTAAATCCCCTCGCGTGGATCAGCCCCGGCTTTGGGCTGCACCGTCACGCGCGCGTAGCCGTCGTCACCGACCTTCACCGCGATCGAGTTCACGCCTTCCACCGCGCGAAGTTTCGCCTGCACTTCCGACCCGGGCCCGCGCACCTCGACATTGACCAGCCCGCCCGCGTGCAACGTCTTCATGAGATTGTCGGGCGTGTCCGAAGCCAGGATCCGGCCGCGATGAATGATGATCACGCGATTACACGTCATTTCCACTTCGGGCAGGATGTGCGACGAAAGTAAAATGGTGTGACGTTTGCCGAGGTCTTTGATCAGTTCACGCACTTGGCGAATCTGCACGGGGTCGAGTCCGATGGTTGGCTCGTCGAGGACCAGCAAGTCGGGCTCGGCCAGTAACGCATCCGCCAGCCCGACGCGTTGGCGATAGCCCTTGGAGAGATGGCCAATGACACGGTTGCGCACATCCGTCAGGCCACACATCTGCAACACTTCCTGGATGCGGTCTTTGCGGTCGGCGCGGGGAACGCCTTTGAGCTTGGCGCGAAACTTCAGGTACTCGTTCACGCGCATGTCCACGTACAGCGGATTGTTCTCCGCCATGTAGCCGATGTGGCGGCGCACCTCCAGCGAGTCTTCAAACACATCCAGCCCCGCCACCTCAGCGCGACCCGACGACGCGGGGATGAATCCCGTCAGGATGCGCATCGTGGTGCTCTTGCCCGCGCCGTTCGGACCGAGAAAACCGACGATCTCACCCCGGTTCACTTCAAACGAGACGTTGTTCAGCGCGGTCAAGCCTGCGTACCGCTTCGTCAAATTCTCAACTTTAATCATCGGCTGCATCGTGGAAAGTTGTCAGTTCTCAGCTTTCAGCTTGTGCGTCTCCGGTCGTTCCTTGGTCGCATGCTGACTACTGACGGCTGAGTGCTTCTTCCTTAACACACCGCGTTAGACTTTGGCAAGACTTCGCGCGTTCAAGTGGCGGCGGGAGCCGAAACTCGAAGTGGTCTCATCTATCTCTGGTGGCACAGGCGTCCCTGCCCGTGCGGACGGATGGCTCAGGCGCGAGAGAAGACTCGCCTTGCCGTATCTGCCCGAGGAATCTCTTGATGTTTACAAAAGCCTTCGCCACTCCACCCAAGTAAAGTGCCGCCAGGATTGAGATGATGGCGATGACGCACAAAAGCTCGGTCAACGTCATGCCGGCTCGTCGATTCCGACTCTTCTCCATAACCACCAGAAGCTCCTCCGCCTACCAATACTAATAACACAAAGTCGGCCAGCAGCGCGGGCGCTTTGCCGTAATCTCGTGCTTGGTCTTGTTTAGCACGGCTTGCGTAACTTGGAGAATTGGTCAGATTTGATCCCATTCGCTCATCACTTCCCGCTCCACCACCGCCTTGAACCGTTTCTGAAATCAGCGCTCCGACCGCCGATGCCCGGGATTTGACTTTGCTTTCGGCTCGGAGAGGTTAGTATTCGTCCATCTCACATGAAACGAATCTCTCATCTCATTCCCTCGCTGGTTCTGGGGGCCTCGCTCGCCTCGGTGTCGATCTTAACCGGCGCAACTGCTGCCGAGCTTTCAGCGGATGCAACCGCGTTTCGGGCCGGCACCAACTTCATCCCCACGCGCGTCTTCTCGGCTGAAGAAGACCAGCGGCTCTTGAAGGCGTTTGAAGGGCTGCGCGTGGCAGACGTGTGCGACGGGATGGACGCTGTGGGATTGCACAACAAAGGCTTGATGGATCCGGAGATCCGTCCGCTCTGGCGTGATACCGAGCGGTTCACGCACCGGTTCACCGGGATCGCCGTCACCGTGCGCTACGTCCCCACACAGGAGCCGCCCGCTGGAAATCGTCCCATCGAAGACTACGACCGCTGGGTGAGCCAATGGTATCAGGAGAAATCAAGCGAGCCATTCCAATCCCTGCTGCGTCCGGGAACCGCGTTGGTGATCGAAGACGCGACCGAGGCTGACGTCGGCTCGATCGGTTCCAACAACATCATGAGTTGGAAGCTGAAGGGTTGCGTGGGCGTCGTGACCGGCGCCACGGCGCGCGACACCGACGAGGTCATCACGGAGAAAATCCCGCTCTACTTCCGTCGTCCGGGACGGGGCATTCGCCCCGGACGCAACGAGGTCGAATCCGTCAACCGTCCGGTCGTGGTGGGCGGCATGCTCGTCAAGCCCGGCGACGTGATTGTGGCCGATGGCGACGGGGTCATCGTTGTGCCGCGCGACAAAGCCGTCACGGTTGCCGCCTACTCGCGGAAGATTCTCGAAGGCGACAAAGTCGGGCGACGCAACCTCTATCGCCAACTTGGCTTGCCGGAGGACCCATCCGTCAAGTAGCCGGCGTTTTTCGCATCCGGCATCGTGCCTGCCTCATGCACTGAGCGCAGCAAAAAGACTGAAAGGGGGTCACATCTAACTATTCATCATTATGGACTCGACCAAGCTTCGGCGCTCGCAGAGCGCCGCAGCAAACTATACCACCACCAGCGGCTCACCGCGCTTGAAGCGTGACGCCGGTCGTTTGGGTTAGCATGAAGCCGCCGCGTTGCTCGGTAATGAACACCGCCATGCTGACCATGTCGCCCGACTTGATGCCGGCCAGTTGCTCGGCCAGTTGATCCATTGACTGAAATTCTTCTCCGCCGACGTGCGTGATGACGATGCCACGGCGGAACCCCGCGGCTGCGCCGGGTCCGCCCCGCTGCACGTCGGACACGAGCACGCCCTGCATCGCGGGAATCCCCAGCGCGTCCGCTAGCTCCCGCGTGAGCGGCTGAATATGCAGCCCGAATCTGTTCCACATCAGATCGTCCGCCGACAATTTCGGGAGCGCGGCCAGCTTGACTTCGAACGTGCGCGGTTTCCCATCGCGTTCGACGGCGAACTGAAGCACGTCGCCGGCTTTCTTGTGGAGGAAATGCCGCAGCATCGGCAGCACGGCGGAGTATTTCATATTGTCCACCGCCACGACGGCGTCATTCACGGCCAGCCCGGCTTTCGCGGCGGGACTGTCCGCTTGCACATCGGCGATCACCACTTTCCCAGCCGCGCGCTTGAACTGCAGTCCCAGCCACAGGCGCGCGCGTTTCTCCGGCGAGAACCACATCACCAACATGTTCGCCACGCGCTTGGCGGGAATGGCGAAGCCGATGCCTTCCGCCTGTGAGAGGATGGCCATGTTGATGCCGACAAGCTGCGCCCGGGTGTTGATGAGCGGGCCACCCGAATTGCCGGGATTGATCGCCGCGTGAAACGGACGCCGGGCATCACGAGAGCACCCAAGGTAAGCCCCTTGCATCCATCACTTGCCCTGCCGTTAAGTTTGCTTCGCGCAATCTCTGGGAACGAACAGGTGCATCGTCCTCCCGTCGTGCAGATCAAAGTGTGGTGCTTTGGCGGTTTGCATCGCCGCGTGCAAAACGGTATAGGATAGCGCGGCATGTTCGAGCATCACAAAGAACCGTTGCTGCGCAAGGAAGCGTTTCGCCGCCGGCTGCTCCGCCACTTTTGCATGGCATTGGGGATTGTCGTCGCCTGCCTCACCGTGGGGATTTTGGGCTATCATTACTGCGAAGGTCTCAGCTGGTTGGATTCGCTTCTCAACGCTTCAATGATTCTTTCGGGAATGGGCCCAGTGCAAGAACTGCACCGCGACACTGGGAAATGGTTCGCGGCGTTCTACGCGCTCTTCAGCGGCGTGGCCTTCATCACGACCGTGGGAGTTCTATTCGTCCCGGTCGTGCACCGCTTCCTGCACAAATTTCATCTCGATCTGCAGTCGAAATAGTTCGTTGCGCGTGACAAACTGCTTGACGCAAGCGTCCCCAGTGTTACAATCGTCAAAAATCGTAACACTATGGAAAAGGTCACCCGATTCAGCGTTTCACTCGGCAAGAAACTCCTTCGCGAACTCGACTGCATGGCACGCGAGAAAGGTTATGACAACCGCTCATTGGCCATCGCCGACATGATCCGCGCCCATCTCGTCGAGCACCGCCAACAACTTGGTGATCGTGAAATCGCCGGCAGCATCACGCTGGTGTACAACCATCGCCGGCATCATCTGCAGGAACTGCTGACCGATCTGCAGCACGAGCACCGTGACGTGATTATCTCGTCCCTTCATGTTCACCTCGATCACGATCACTGTCTCGAAGTGCTGGCGGTGCGCGGCAGGGCTGCGTCCATCAAGAGACTGGCCGATGAATTGATCGCCGCCAAAGGCGTCAAGCACGGCAAACTCACCGTCACCAGCACCGGAAAGGATTTGCCGGGATGACGAAGGCCGTCCATCCACCCTTGCACCACGGGGTCGGGCATGCCGCGTCCGGCGGCGGCAGCGGGCGTTGGCATCGACGCGAGGTTCGACATGCACATTCCTGATGGATTTCTGGATGCGAAGACGGCTGCGGCAACCGCAGTCTTGTCAGCAGCGGGTTTGGGGGTGGCCTTGCGGCAGGCGCGCATAAGTTTGCCGGCGCGCCGGGTGCCGTTGATGGGGCTTGCGGCGGCGTTTGTGTTCGCCGCGCAGATGTTGAATTTTCCCGTCGTCGTCGGCACGTCGGGACATCTTGTCGGCGCGACGTTGGCGGCGGTGTTGCTCGGCCCGAGCGCGGCGGTTGTCGTGCTGACGGCGGTCTTGCTTGTTCAATGTTTTCTCTTCGCCGATGGCGGCGTGACAGCGCTTGGCGCAAACATCTTCAACATGGCCGTCCTCGGATCGCTCACCGGCTACGCGGTTTATCGCGGCGTGCGGCGGTTGTTTGCCGGGCTGCGCGGCACCGTGCTGGCGGCGGCGTTCGCGGCGTGGTGCTCGACCGTGGTGGCGGCGGTGAGTTGTGCGGGGCAACTCGCGTGGTCGGGCACGCTACGCTG
>JBEKFI010000156.1:0-5889 GCA_050013395.1 Verrucomicrobiia bacterium
AAACTGACCCACTACCCGCCTACCTGCTCGTTTGACTTTGCCCGCAGGCGACTTTAGACTATCGCGGTGTTTTTCTAGACAGCTCGATGAGGAAGATCTCTTTAACCGCTACGGATCGTTTTCCCGCCTTGGCACTGGATGGGTTGAAACTGGCTTTGGGCATGGCCATCGTGGGATTCGTGTATTACGGGTACTGGGTGCAACCCATCGGCACCGTGCCCTGCTACTATTGGCTGCGGGCGCATTGGAGGAACGTCTCCAATTATTCCCATGGTCCGCTGATTCCGCTGATTGCTTTGGGCTTGGTCTGGTGGAAGCGCACAGAGTTGCGCAGCTCGAAGATCGAGCCCGTGACTTGGGGGGCGGTGGTGGTGGCGCTGGCCATGTTTTTGTACTTCTTGGGTGTCAAGGGCTCGCAGGCGCACACCGTGGTGGCTTCGTTCGTGGTGCTGCTCTACGGGCTGACGCTGGCGCTGGCGGGGCGCAACGTGTTCCGGGTGCTGTTTTTCCCGATCACATTTCTTTTCCTGATGATTCCTCTGAATTTTCTGGATGAGATGGTGGGTTTCCCCCTTCGGATGTTTGTGGCGCAAGCTTCCACGGCTTTGCTGAATTGGCTGGGCATCGAGACGGTCCGAGTTGGCACGGGAATTTATTCGAGGGTGTTCCGGTTCGATGTGGCTGATCCGTGCAGCGGCATCCGCTCCTTGATGGCGCTGACGACGGTGACGGCGGCGTACGCGTACGTCACGCAGAAAAGCCAGTGGAAACGATGGGTGCTGTTTCTGAGTTCCATGCCGCTGGCGGTGTTGGGCAACATGGCGCGGGTGGTCTCGATCGCTCTGGTCGCGGAAGTCTACGGCCAAGAAGTGGCGGGAAATATTTATCATGGGTGGTCGGGATTCATTCTGTTTCCCGTGGCGCTGGCGGCGATGGTGATTCTGGGCCTGTTGTTGAACTTCCCCTATCGTCGCCTCTGGGAAAGCTGGATGAAGCCCATCGAACAACACGAGACGCATGAGTGACGGACAAACTACGGACACGCAGACAAGCGTGTCTCAACCACAGCCGACGGTCGCGGTACGTCCGCGAAACCGGGGGCCGAGCGTGGTGCAAATCGCGGTCGTGGTTGCAATTCTGGGAGCAGGAATCCTCGTGACCGCATTGACGTCGGACGTGACTCGCACCTCCGAACCGGGCGTGCGCTTGGTGGATGAGCAACCGTTTCTACCTGAAAAAGTGGCCGATTGGACCGGCGGAGAACTCAAAGGCTTAAGCGAGGACGAACGCCAGGTTCTGGGCGCTGACACGGAAGGGGCGCGGAGACTGTACACCGACAAGGCGGGCGATGAAGTGTTTTGCTCGATCATACTCGCCGGCCGGGAAGTCGCCAGCATCCATCGTCCCGAGCTCTGCCTGCCCGGCCAGGGCTGGAAGATCGAAAACGAATACACCGAACCCATTCACACGGCGGCGGCGGCAGGTGGTGAGTTGAAAGTGATGCGGATGAACACGACTCACGCTGTGAATTCGCCGGCCGGTCGCGCGATGCCAGTTCGATATGTTTTTGTCTATTGGTTTGTCGGAAAAGGGCGCGTGACGCCGTACCACTGGCGGCGGATTCTTTGGACATCCATGGACCGCGTGCTGCACAATACAAATCATCGGTGGGCGTACGTTCTGATTTACGCTCCCGTGACGAAGGGGCAGGCGGGAAACGGTTCCGGGCGGTCCGACGACGAAACGATGCAGATGATCGCGCGATTTGTGCAGGACATTTACCCCGCGCTGGTTTCGGGCTAGTGGGGCTGACCACGCGCAACGACGAGCAGTGGCCACAGTTTTAGGTTTCATGTCATGCAAGCAAAGAGAGTTGTTCATCCAGTTCAATCAAGTGAGCGACGCGCTGGTGATTGCCGCTGTCTTCTGGCTGTCACACGCGTTTCGTGAGGAACTCGCTTTCCGGCATCCCCCGCACTTCAGCTTGATCGCTCCGTTTCGATACTACAAGTGGCTCTATCTGGTTGTTCTGCCGTTGTTTCCGTTCCTGCTCGCCCCGAACGGATTCTACATGCGCCCGCTCCACTATCGCCGCCGGCTGACGCTCTGGATCTTGGTCAAAAGCGTGTCGGTGTGCGCGTTGATCGTCATCGCGGCAACCTATTTTCTCGGACTAGCCGCCGCGAGCAAAAATGACAGCGTCGGGACTGGTAGCGGCCGGTTGCCGGCGTCCCAAAGGGACAAGAGCAACAAGGAGAAGAACGCATCGGCAGAAAGCTCACGACCGAGAGATATGGCAGCGAACGCGTCCGCGCACAAGCGCGGATTGACTTCGCAGCAGGCGAACCCTATACTCTCGGCGTTCTTGAGCTTTGAATTGAACCAAGATTCTCTAATGCGTTCGTGTATCAATGAACTGAGCGGGAGCTCCGAAGTGTCTTCCTGAGAGCAGAGGCT
The DNA here is from genome assembly GCA_050013395.1 of Verrucomicrobiia bacterium. Lineage (GTDB taxonomy): Bacteria > Verrucomicrobiota > Verrucomicrobiia > Palsa-1439 > Palsa-1439 > JBEKZD01. The sequence goes on from JBEKFI010000156.1 coordinate 2,458, forward strand.
GAAAACGATGGCCGGTCGTATCGAGATTTTTGGCATTCCGATTGATAACCTCACGGTCGAGGAGACCCTCCAGAAGATCGAGGAATTCATTCGGAGCGGGCGCGTCCACCAACATGTGGTGGTCAATGTGGACAAAATTGTGAAGGCGCACCGGGACGCCAAACTGCGAGAGGTCATTCGCTCTTGCGATTTGATCAATGTGGACGGCCAGCCAGTGGTCTGGATGTCACGATGGCTCGGCCAGCCGTTGAAGGAGCGGGTGAACGGCACGGATCTGATGATGGCACTGATCGAGCGCAGCGCGGAGAAAGGTTACCGCCCGTTTTTTTTGGGGGCAAGAGAGGAAATCGTGACGAAACTGGCGCAGACACTGCAGGCGCGATATCCCCAGTTGAGTGTGGCGGGCTGGCATGACGGATACTGGTCGGCCGAGGAGGAGCCAGCAGTGGTCGAGCAGATTCGGCGCTCGCGGGCTGACATTTTGTTTGTGGCGATCAGTTCACCCAAAAAAGAGATATTCTTGGGCAGATGGAAAGGAGAGTTGGGCGTGCCGTTTATGATGGGGGTGGGCGGATCGTTTGATGTGGCGGCAGGTTGCGTGAAACGGGCGCCTCGATGGATGCAAAAAGCCGGGCTGGAGTGGCTGTATCGGTTGATGCAAGAACCCGCGCGAATGTGGCGACGCTATTTGGTGGACGACATGGCCATCGTGCCTTTGTTTTGGAAAGAGTGGTGGCGGTTGCGCAGCAGGCGGAGCAGGGTTAGTTTGTCTCCCGGCCAAAACTGACGGAAAGACAAGGGTCGCTGTGGGCGCGATAAAGGTTACGGCTTTCAAGACAACCCGATCCCGCGTGCTGGGCGCTGCCCTCGCGGGGTTGGTTTCTTGTGGGTACTTCGTCCAGAACATTTACCCCGTGCCGGCTTCGGGCTAGCAGTCGGTACCGTTTTAGGTTTCATGCCAAGCAAGCGAAGAGAGTTGTTCATTCAGTCCAATCAGGTCAGCGACGCGCTGCTGATCGCCGCTGTGTTCTGGCTGTCACACGCGTTTCGTGAGGAACTTGCTTTCCGGTATCCACTGCACTTCAGCCTGATTGCTCCATTTCGTTACTACAAGTGGCTGTACCTGATCATTCTGCCGTTGTTTCCGTTCTTGCTCGACCTGAACGGATTCTACACGCGACCGCTTCACTACCGCCGACGGCTAACGCTCTGGATCTTGGTCAAAAGCGTATCGATCTGCGCGTTGATCGTCATCGCAGCCACCTATTTTCTGGTGCTGACCGCTGCGAGCCGTGGCGTGATCCTGTTGTTTGCGGTGTTCAGCGTGGTGGTACTTTTTGCCAAGGACCTCCTCTTCCAAGCGTACATACAGGCTCATGCCAAGCGCGGGAGAATCACCCGCCCGGTCATCCTTGTCGGCTCCGAGGAAAGAAATGCCGAATTCGAGAAAGCGCTTGAAGACCATCCCGAGTGGGATTTTGGGGTCGTGGCCAAGATCGATCCGAGCCGTGAATCACTGGAAAAACTGCCCGAGATGCTCCACAGCCAGCCGATCAATTGTGTGATCTTCAATGTCGCCCAGACGTACTTCAGCGAAGTCGAACGGGCGATCCTTGCGTGCGAGACCGAGGGCGTGGAGGCGTGGTTGGTGGCCGACTTCGTGAGAACTTCCATCGCGCGCGCCACGATCGACGAATTCCACGGCAAACCAGTGCTGGTCTTTCGCACGACTCCGGAAGTTTCTTGGCAACTGATCTGCAAACGACTCATCGATATCCTCGGGTCGGCGATCGGGCTGATCGTTCTTGGCCCGCTGGTCATGGTCCCCGTCGCCATCGCCATCAAGCTGACGTCGCCGGGGCCGATTCTCTTCCGCCAGAAACGAAGCGGCTTGCATGGACGGTTGTTCACCATGTACAAGTTCCGCTCGATGGTTACCAACGCCGAAATGGTGCGTGCCGAACTGGAGGCATTAAACGAAATGACAGGCCCCGTCTTCAAAATCAGAGAAGACCCGAGGATCACCCCATTGGGCCGCTTCCTGCGCAAGATCAGCATCGATGAACTCCCGCAGCTCTGGAACGTTCTGATGGGCGATATGAGCCTGGTTGGACCGCGCCCCCTCCCTTATTATGAAATCGATCAGTTCCGGAATTTCGCTCATCGCCGCCGTCTGTCGATGAAACCGGGCCTGACCTGCCTGTGGCAGATCAGCGGCCGCAACAAGATCGGCTTTGAGCAGTGGATGAAGCTTGATCTTCAGTACATCGACAATTGGTCGCTCTGGCTCGACCTGACCATCCTTCTCCGTACCATTCCTGTTGTGGTTAGTGGTTTTGGAGCGCATTGAACCCGATGCCAGCAACCACAACAACTCCGGTTTCGCTCGTCACGGGCGGTGCGGGCTTTCTCGGCTCGCACCTCTGCGAGTGTTTGCTCGCCGAAGGGCATCAGGTGATCGCCATGGACAACCTGATCACGGGCAGCATCAACAACATCGCGCATCTGGCCGGCAACCGAAATTTCAAATTCATCCACCACAACGTCACCGAGTACATCTATCTGGCGGAGCCGGTGCAGTACGTTTTCCACTTTGCCTCGCCGGCCAGCCCGATTGATTACCTCGAATTGCCGATTCAGACCCTCAAAGTCGGCTCTCTCGGCACCCACAATGCTCTGGGTCTGGCCAAGGCCAAGGGCGCCAAGTTTTTGCTCGCCTCCACATCGGAAGTGTACGGCGACCCGTTGCAGCACCCACAGTCGGAAGATTACTGGGGCCACGTGAATCCGATCGGCCCGCGCGGCGTTTACGACGAAGCCAAACGGTTCGCCGAGGCGATGGCGATGGCTTATCGTCGCTATCACAAGGTTGACACCAGAATCGTCCGCATCTTCAACACCTACGGTCCGCGCATGCGGCTGCGAGACGGTCGCGTCGTGCCGGCCTTCGTCGGCCAGGCGCTGCAGGGTGAACCGCTCACGGTCTTCGGCCACGGCTCACAAACGCGCAGCTTCTGTTACGTGACCGATTTGATCGACGGAATTTACCGGTTGTCGCAATCGGACTATCACGAACCCGTCAACATCGGCAATCCGACGGAGTTCACCATTCTGGAATTCGCCCGCTTGATCCTCAAGCTCACGGGAAGCAAGTCCGAAATCGTCTTTAAACCGCTGCCTGTGGACGACCCTAAACAGCGTCGCCCCGACATCACGCGCGCCAAAAAAATCCTAGGTTGGGAGCCGAAGGTGGATTTGGAAATCGGATTGCAGAAGACGATCGAATACTTCCGCGACAAGGTCTAACCTGACTTATTCATGAAGTTTTGCGCAACGAACTGCCCCTCACCTTGATCCCGCTCAGAGCGGGATTGATCCTCTCCCCGCACGCGGGGCGAGGAGATTTCCCCTCTCCCTTTCCAAGGGAGAGGG
>JBEKFI010000157.1:0-6363 GCA_050013395.1 Verrucomicrobiia bacterium
TGCAATATCACGCCCCGATGAGAAAACCGTCCGTTACCGTCCGCGTGCCGGCTACGACGGGAAATCTCGGTCCGGGGTTCGACACGCTCGGCATTGCTCTGAAGTTGCACAATCAGGTTTCCATCCGCGAAGCGGACGAACCAGTCGTGCAGTTGGTCGGCGCCACCCCGGCGAAAGACTCCCCGCTGGCGCTCGCCATGGCGCGCGAGGCCGCCGACGCGTTTTTCTCGCGCAGCAAAGTCAAGAAACACGGCGTCCAGGCCGAAATCAAAGGCGATGTGCCCATCTCCCGCGGCTTCGGCTCCAGCGTCACCCTGCGTCTCGGCATCGTGTTCGCGCTCAACGAAACCGACGGCCGCCCGCTCTCCGACGCGCAGATGCTCGACCTCGTGACCGAGTTGGAAGGACATTCCGATAACTGCGCGCCCGCCCTGTTCGGCGGCTTTGTTGTCTCGGGGCGAATCAGCGGCACTGTTCGCTACCGTCGGTTCAGCGTGCCGCCGCAACTGAAATTCGTCTGCTGCATACCGGAATTCGAAGTGTCCACCGAGAAAGCGCGCGTGCTGCTGCCTAAACAAGTTCCTCTGCGTGACGCCGTCGAGAACCTGAACCGGGTCGCGCTGTTGACCGCCACATTCGCCTCCGGCGATTTCTCGCTGTTGCGCGGGCTGTTCGGGGACAAACTGCATCAGCCCTACCGCAAAAAGCTCATGCCGCAACTCGACGACATGATCGCAGCCGGCATCGAAGCCGGCGCGCTCGGCGGCTGGCTCAGCGGCTCCGGCCCCGGCATCGTTTGCATCACCGACCAGAAGGAGAAAGCCGTGGCCGAAGCGATGGCCGGCATCTTCGCCCGCGACCGCATCCGCTGCGACACGCACATCCTCCACGCCGACAATGACGGTACGCGGGTGAAACGCGGGTAGTTTCCCGAAAGGAGTGACAAACGAAGAAATTTCTCCGTCGCCTGCTCTTGGTGCTCGGCTGCCTCGCCGTAGTCGTGATTCTGTTCTACGCCGAGGAGAACTGGCGCGGCAAACACGCGTGGGAACGGTACAAGAACATGCTGGAAGCGAAAGGTGAGCCCCTCATTTTGGCCGCCCTTGCGCCGCCGCCCGTGCCCGACGATCAGAATTTCGCGATGACGCCGTTGCTGAAGCCGCTGTTTCCTCACGGCACAAACTACGCAGACGAACTCAAGAAGCGCCTCAAGCCAGCCGATGTGACATATGATCAATCATACCCGAGTACTGGAAATCGGTGGTTTGGGCGCCCTGCTGATTGGAATGCTTGGCGTGAGTATCTCCACAAGACCAACGTGGTGCAACGGCTGGAGACGGTCGGAACCGAATTGAAGGAGATCGCCGACGCCAGCCGCCGTCCGTATGCTCGCTTCGCGATCTCTTACGAAGATGGTGTGGAAGTGGTGCCGGCGTTGCTGCCTCACTTCCAAGTACTGAGGATGCTGGCGCGAATCTACTCAGTGCGTGCTACCGTTGAGCTAGCACAGAGCCAACCTGAGACTGCCGCAGAAGATGTGGAGACGATCTTCCGCCTGGCGGATTCGCTCCGTGACGAGCCCTTGCTCATTTGCCAACTTGTGCGGATCGCTATTCTGCAGATCGCCCTACAGGATCTGTGGCAGGGACTTATCCAACACCAGTGGTCGGACGCCCAACTCGCGGTGTTTCAACGTGAACTTCAGCAGATGGATTTCCTCTCGAGTGGACATCTGGCGATGCAGGGAGAGCGGGCGTTTTTCAATGACATGGTAAACCAGCAATCTGCCTGTGCGTCCGCGAAGGCATTTCGTGGGTTCCTTTACCAAAACATGCTCGCAGCCAATCGTTTTTTCGAAGAACAGATGTTGCCGGTTTTCAATCTTACCGAGCATCGATTTGACCCTCGGAGAGCGGACTTCGGCGGGGGCCAACTCCTAAAGATGCGACGAACGCCCTACAACCTGTACATAAGGCTGTCCTTGCCCGGGCTGTCGCAAACCATTCGGCACTTTGTCAACGCACAAGCCCAGGTGGATCAGGGGATGATCGCGTGTGCGTTGGAGCGTTACCGCCTCGCTCAGGGACAATATCCTGAAACGCTCGACGTACTTGTCCCACACTTCATCGACAAGATTCCGCACGACGTGATCGACGGCCAACCGCTCCGCTATCGCGGAACGGCAGGCGGCTATATTGTCTACTCTGTCGGTTGGAACGAAACGGACGATAGTGGAGTCATCGGCTTGCGGAAAGACGGCTCAGTTGACACGGAAAAAGGCGACTGGGTGTGGTTTTCGCAGCCTCAGCCTTCAGCGAGCGAGCGGAAGTAGCTGAGGTTTTCCAGTTCGATGGTCTGGACTTTTCAAGGAATAGGTGGACGCGCGGAACCTACGATCTCGTTAGACCCACTGGCTCGCGTTTCTCCGAGTTGTTTCTGAGCGCTCAGCGCAAGGTCCAGATTGAAGTGTGCGGCGCTGAAGTCGGGCCGTAGCCGCACGGCTTCCTTGAACTGGTCAATTGCCTCGCTGAGTTTTCCAGAGGAGGCGAGTGCGGTTCCGAGATTGTTGTGGATCTCGGGATCATCGGGCTTCAGCCGAAGCGCTTGCTGGTACTGCTCGATTGCTTCGACGAACCTTCCTTGAGAGGCGAGGGTACAACCGAGATTGTAGTGAGCTTGAGTGAAGTCGGGCTGCAACTGCACCGCTTGGTCATACTGCTGAATTGCCTCATCGAGCCTGCCCTGAGAGGCCAGAGCGCAGCCGAGATTGTAGTGCCCCAAGGCATACTTGGGGTTCACCCGCAGCGCCTGGCTATATTGATCGATCGCTTCCCCCGGTTTTCCTTGAGAAGCGAGCACGACACCCAAATGATCGTGGGCGACCCAGCAGTCTGGATTTCGCGCCAGCGTGGTCCGGGCAAACGTCTCCAAGTCCGCATACGCCCGACTGTGTCGCCATGTAAGTCCGCCTAGTGCCGCCAGCATCACGAGGCAGAGGCCGATGCTCGCGGGGCGGGACAACAATCGCCATGTATCTTGCAGCCGTGCGCCGCTTGCCGCCAGCAGTGTGATGACGCCCAGACTCGCCAAGTATTGGAAATGATCGGCCACAAATGAATACCGAGAATACGAGAAAGAGACCATGCCCAGGAGTGGAGAGAGCGTCCCGATAAAGAACAGCATCGCGGCGAGGGGAGCCCGATTCCTGTTCCGCACGGCCCACAGCCCGACCAACAATACCAGCACTCCGATTGGATACAGGTAGTCCATCGCCGCCGCGTGGCTTATCTGCCAGCGGGGATAGATCGGGCAGAGTGCAACCGGCCAGACCAGCTTGCCGAGGTAAAACCAACAGGCGCGACCGGCAATAAGAAACCGCTGCATCAGTGTGAACTGTAATTCTGTGCTCGGCGCGCCCAACACTCCGTGTTCCACACGGAGGGCCACCCATCCGTCCAAGACTGCTAATGTCAGTAGTGGGATCAGAGGCAACACATCGCGTTTCCAGCGGAGCGCACCGTGTTTCCACCACAAGATCACCAGCATCCCGATTGGCCACACGACCGTAGTCGACTTGCTCAGCAAAGCGCACAGAAACAATCCAGCCGCGGTCGCGAGCCACGACGGCTTTCGGGTTTCGTCGAACGTCAGATACACCAGCACCGCGCCGAGATAGAAGACGCCCGACACCGTATTCTTCAGTTCGCTGATCCACGCCACCGATTCGACGTGCACGGGGTGCAACGCGAAGATCGCCGCCGCGAGCCAAGCCCCCTTCACCTGTAGGCGGCGCAGAATAGTCAGAACCAGCAATGCCCCGGCGGCGTGACACGCGATGCTGACGAGGTGGTAGCCCAAAGTCAAGCCACCCCAAAGTTTTTGCTGAATCCAGAACACCGTGTCCAGCAACGGATAATAGTGCCGGGTGGCTCCGGGCTCAAACCAGATCCGTCCCAAGCCGTTCAGAGAAGCGAACTCCGCGCGAGTGATGTGCTCGCCATCGTCCCAGATCGGCAGGCCACGCCACGCCGGTTGATAAACCAGGAAAGTCGAAGCCACGAGGACGAACGCGAACAGCCAATCGGCCATCTCGAGATGCGTTCTCGTTCTAGCGGGCCGGCCAGTCACCAGTTGAGTCTGGTCGGAGTTCATTGATCCTGATTGAATCAGTAATTCACCACGGGATCAAGCAGGCTTGTCCTGATGGGGTGTGATTAAAAGTGGTAGTCGGAACCATCACACTGACCCTCTCCCTTCCATGGCAAGGGAGAAGGGATTTCCTCTCCCCTCCCGCAGCGCGGGACCGGGGGAGAGGATCAAGGTGAGGGGGTGTTGCCCGGTTTCATTCTTCTCACGCGCTGCGTAGAGTAGCGAGCGCAGCGGCGATTGTCAAAGGCGTTGAAACAACCGGGTCAGAAGCGGAGCAACAAGAATCGCAGGCAGATAATCGGCCACCGGCAGTTTCTTCAGCCCCAACAGGCCAATCCCGATGCAAACAACCAGCACGCCACCGACTGCGCTCGTTTCCGCGATAAGCGGTTCGGTGAAAAATCCGCTCAACGCGTTTGCTCCGAGCGTGATGCCGCCTTGCACAACGAGGACGGTCGCCGCGCTCAGGAGCACGCCCCAGCCCAACCCGGCGGCGAACGCCATCGCGGCAATGCCATCCATGGCCGACTTGATGGCGATGAGTCCGTAGTCGCCGATAAGCCCGTCTTGGATCGAGCCGACGATGGTCATTGGTCCGACGCAAAACAGCAGGCTCGTGGTGATGAAGCCTTCGGCGATTCTGGAGGGTTCTCCCTTGCTGACGAATCGCTGCTGAAACCGCTGCGCGGCACGCTCCAGTCTCTGTTGGATTTTCAACAGCGATCCGCTGGCCATGCCTGCCGCCAGCGCCGTCACGAGCACGAACAAGTTGTGTGTGCCCACCGCCATCTTCACCCCGAGTACAAGCGTCACAATCCCCAGCAACTGCAATCCGGCGCGTTGCACGCGCTCCGGCAGCTTCGATTTGAACGTCAGCCCAGCCGCACCACCCGCCAACACAGTGGCCGTGTTGATCAGCGCGCCGGTCATGGTGACTTCTTTTGTTCGAGTTCCGCCAAGAAGTTACGCGCCGCCGCGTTTTGTGGATCGAGATGGAGTGCGTCTTCAAGATGCGTGCGGGCGGAGTTTGTCTGGCCCAACTGCACGTATGCAGACGCGAGCGCGATTTGCCGGTCTACATTATAGGGATTGATCTGGGCTGCTCGTCCCAAATACGGCAGCGCCTGCTGAGCTTGACCCTGCGCCAGGTAAAGCTGGCCGAGGTTGTACGTGACGTCGGCGTAATCGGGTGACAGTTCCTCGATGCGCAGGCATTGTTCAATGGCCTGTTTCCGCGCTTCGATTTCCTCTGACCGCGCCAGCACGCCCGCTAACAGGTAGCGTACAGTTGGATGAAAAGGCTGGGAGTCCAGCGAGCGTTGGGCGTCCGCCGCCGCCACCACCAGTTCGCCGCGCTCCTCGGCCATTCGTGCCCTGCGCTCCCAGAGTTCGGCCATCACCGGCCGCACGACGGAAGCAATCGTGATCCAAACGCTGCCCGAGACGCAAACCGCTGCAATGATCATTCGCGTGAACCACGAGCGGAATCGCACTGTAACCTCCGAATTGGCTGAGAGCACGCCAGACCGCACTCGCGCATCCCCGGTCAGTCCGCTGCCGCCCGCCAACAACCCCAGCAAGAACCAAAACAAGGTCTGGTTCGGGGGATACCGCAGCCCGACATCCAACATCCCGTGCAACAGCAGCACCGTGGCCGCACCCAGAATTCCCAAGCCCAATCGCCGCCGTTCGCTCCAGGCCCAGGCGGGTAGCGAGCGCATTCCGCCGTAAAAGATTGCGCCCCACAGCCACAGCGTTGCCACAAGACCGAGGAGACCTTGTTCCGCCGCAATTTCCAGCACCTCATTGTGCGCATGGTCGGTGACATTCGCGGCCCGGCTGCGCAGGAAATACTCCGGCAACCGAAACTGCGGGTATTCCGTTACAAAAGTTCCCAACCCGTGGCCGCGGAATGGGTGTTCTGCGATCATTCTCAGGGTCGATTTCCAGATCAGCGGTCGCACTTCCGTCCGCCACTCACGAGCCACATAGCCGCCTCCAAGAAACACCGCCGCGATTACCAGCGCCATGCCAACAATCCTCCAAGCGACCCGGGCCGTCGCTTTGCCCCAGTTTCCCCAGAAGAGCCAAAGCGATGCTGTGGCGCCGAGAGCCAACCACGCCCCGCGCGATCGGCAGAGACACATCGCCGCCAGCAGCAAAGCACAGACCACCGTCGCGCGTTTGTCCCACAGGGCCGCTCCCAGCGCGATC
>JBEKFI010000158.1:0-5556 GCA_050013395.1 Verrucomicrobiia bacterium
GCGGTCTCGATCGCGCGGCCAGCGCCCCCCAGATCACTTCGTTCATTCATGAGATACCTCCGTTTCGACTGCCGGAGATGAAAGACAATGCCTTGACCGACTCCGATTTGCCCTGAGTTTCCCAGCCGCCGCCTATTGCCCGGCGACCAACGCCGATCTCACCGCGACTTCGAATCTTTCGGAAACATCGTATGTTAGGCTCAAGTGTTTGTCAATGACGTTAGAAAAAAACAATTGACAACTGAAAGATTAGTATATTATAATCACTTTTCTGAGGATACGACGGAACTGGAGAGAAACGCTCCACTCCGCAGGCGCGCCGTGGGCGAGGAGAACAAAGTTCACCACAAGGAGGTAAGTGATGAACAAACGTATTTATCTCTTGGCTAGTATTGTATTGATCAGTATTGGTGCGACTTCGGTCGTGTTCGCGCAGACAGGTGTGATTAAAATCGGTGTGGACGCAGCCCAGTCAGGCTCGTTCGTATCAGCCGGAAACACGATTCCTGCCGCAGTGAAGTTGGCTGTCAAGCAGATCAACGATGCGGGAGGTATTAAAGTCGGTGGCAAAACGTACCTTTTCGAACCCACCTATCTGGACGAGCGCACTGACATCGACATAGCGGTAGCCAATGCGCAACAATTGGTCAACGACGTCGGCGTCCAGGCTGTCTGGGGTACGGAGTCTCACGACTTCTCCATCGCGATAACAAAGATCACCGGCCCAGGCCAAGTCATTCAGTTCACCGGAAACAGCTCGATGGGCGGCGAGCTCAGTGAGGCGTCAGTCGCGCCGGGTGGCGTTATGCACTATGCGTTCCAGACTGAACCTCCGGAATTTCAACGCAGCGGAAGCACCGCTGCCGGTGTCATGAAGCTGTTGAACAAGCAGCTCACCCCGCCACCCAAAGTCTCAGTGATTCTGGTCCAAAACGATCTTGGTGGGACGTATCTGACGGCGCATTACATCAAGGCGCTCGAGGCAAGGGGCCAGAAGGTTACGCGCATCTACTTTCCGCCGGACACCAAAGACTTCACGCCAATTCTCACCCAGATTAAGAGTATGAATCCGGACATTCTGCACATCTGGTACAACCCGGATTTCACGTTGATAGCCCTCCAGCAGGCCGTTCAGCTGAAGGTAGCCCGATCATATTTCATAATTGGTGTCGATCCTGGTGTCTGGCAGGCGCGCCAATTGAAGGTCGCGGCACCGGTCGTTATCAGCTGCATCGGACTTTGTTGGGGACAACCGCCAACTGCCAGGGTCGCCAACTACTTCAGACAGTACTTCGCGCTTGGAGCGGAGAAAGGGCCGCAGGCTTCCGTGTCGCTTCTCTATTACGACTATGTAGGCTGGTACGCGAAGGCTCTGGAGGCGGTTGGCCGCTTAGATGACCCGGATGCTGTTGTAGAGTACCTGCTCCACTCCAAATATGACGGCGTTCTGTCAGCGGCGCCTCTGCAGTTCGGTCCACTCCACCAGGTGGTGAATGTTGCGACGGAAGTCTGTTCGGTCGCGCCCAACACATCCGACCAGTTCAACTGTGCCGTCGAGCAGCCTCCGGCGCAGCCGCCGCAGGGTGATGTCTGGGGCATGCTGCCTAAATGGATTCTGCCCGATTGGACAAACGAACGAATGGCCAAAAGGTTCTGACCGAAGGTCCTGAAAAAAGGGGCGGGTGAACGGAAGCCTGAAATTGTCCTTCGCCCACGGCGCGGCGCGGCGTCACCCGCCTCGAGTTCTTGATGCAATATTCGCCACAATTCTAACCGGAGGGTCGATTCTCATGGGAACCTTCATTCAGCAGATCGTCAACAGTCTTTCAGTCGGAAGCGTCATAATTCTCGTGGGCCTTGGAGTTACCATCATATTTGGATTGACCGGAATCGTCAATTTCGCCCATGGCGAATTCGTGATGGTCGGTGGGATGGTCACCTGGGTTCTCGTGAGTAGCGGCGCCAACTTCTTTGTGGCACTTCTCGTCGGTGGCCTGGTTGTTGGCGCGCTCGGGTTATTGTTGGAGCGCACGCTCTTCCGGTTCACGTTGAAGCGACCGATGAATGGGTTCATCGTTTCGCTCGGTTTGGTCGTACTGCTCCAGCACATCGTCATTCGTGCCTTGAACACCAATCAGAAGAGTATCCTCGACCCGATGGGCGATGTCGTCTGGCAGGTCGCAAGTGTGCGGATCGTTGCAATGCGTCTCGTCGTCGTCGTGATTACCGCCATTGTCGTTGCGGTGACCTTTTTCACCATCCAGCGCAGTCGCTATGGCATGGCCCTCCGCGCAAGCCTGGCGGACCGAGAAACCGCATCCCTAATGGGTATCCCTATACGCCGATACATTGCGGCTGTGTTTGCCTATGGTAGCTTTCTTGCCGGCTTAGGTGGTGCACTGCTCATTGCTCTTTTTCCGGTCACCGCCTTTCTCGGCACCACGATAACCGTCAGAGCTTTCGCGGTCGCCCTCATCGGCGGGCTCGGCAATGTGACAGGTTGCGTGGTCGCAGGGATCATACTTGGTCTCATTAATGGTTTCAGTGCTGGCTACGGCCTGCCGCAATGGACCGACGCCTATTCGTTCGGGCTCATGATTGTCATACTCCTGGTACGCCCGCAGGGGCTACTAAGCGGAACCGAGGGGCCAAGCGTTGGTTGAGGAGATGAGCATCAGGAGGACCTAACATCATGCATGTCGTGACGCGCCCCACCAAGTTGAGCAAGCGGATAAGATTCTCCAGAGGTGCCGCTGGCGCGGCCTTCGTTATTGTCGCTCTATTGGCAGCCCCCTGGATCACCCACAGCTACCGCTTCTTGTCAATCGCAATTTCCGCGGGCATTGCCACGATAACTCTTTACGGGCTTGCCATTCTTTTTGGCCAAACAGGCCTCTTGTCCATGGCCCAGGCCGCGTTTATGGGCGTCGGTGCCTATACGGCGACAATACTCGCCCGCGCGATCGGGCTCGGCTTCTGGTCGTCAATTCCGTTCGCCATGATCGCCTCGGCGATGGTCGCCGGCGTTTTAGGGGTGTTTTCCCTTCGCGTCATCTCTGCTCAGTACTTTATTATCGTTACCTTCGCCTTCGGCGCGCTATTCAGCATCATTATGATTAATGGGGGAAGTTTTACCGGCGCCGCTACAGGGCTCGATGTCGGCCCGATCGGCTCCGTGTTGGGGATCAATTTAAACAAAATCCGCAATTTCTATTATCTGACCGTATTCTTTGTGCTCGCCAGCATTCTTGTCACGTATCTAATATCGATCTCTCCGTATGGGCGGACGCTCCGCGCGATCCGGGAGAACGAGTTACTTGCCAGGTCCGTCGCAATCGTCACTGACTTCCACAAGATCGCAGTGTTCATGCTGAGCGGATTGTTTGCCGGGCTGGCCGGGGTACTGCAGGCCCATTTCCTGCAGCACATTTCACCCGCGCTCTACGAGACATTCCCAAGCGTGTATCTAGCGCTCATGGTGATGATAGGTGGCCCGCGCATGCTTTATGGCCCACTCGCCGGAGCGATTATCATCTATTTCCTTCCCGAAGTCCTGCACCTCAACCCAGTCGATGCCCGGATCGCATATGGGGCAGCTCTCGTCATGGTGATCATGCTGCTTCCAAGTGGCCTGATCGGAGGTTTTATTGACCTTTACCGACGGGTGACGGCACGCGCACGACAACGGTATGGGGAGGACCCCGAATAATGTCGCTCCGGATAAGCGGATTGCAGAAGACTTTCGATGGAGTGGTCGCCTTGGCCGGCGTCGACATCGACGTCACGCTTGACAAGATTCTCGGGATCGTCGGCCCTAATGGATCGGGCAAGACGACGCTCGTCAACGTAGTAACGGGCACATTCGCACCTACGGCCGGCCACGTCACATGGGAAGGCGTCGACATCACCGGAAAACCAGCATCCGCAATTGCCCGCCTCGGCATCGCCCGCAGTTTTCAGCAGGCTATGACCTTCTCGGGACTTACCGTTGAAGAAAATGTCCAAGTCGCATGGGACCATAGAAGTCGGCGACGGCGTATGCGTTCGCTTTGGACATCTCCTGACGAACTCCTAGAACTAGTCGGATTGAGTGACGCCCGCTCAAGCATCGCAGGAGCCCTGCCGTTTGGCAATGCGCGTCAGCTGGGGATCGCCATTTGCCTGGCGACCCTTCCAAAGCTTCTATTCCTCGACGAGCCAGGGGCTGGTCTCAGCGATGCCGAGCTCGAACCGCTCACCGAACTGATCAAACAGCTTCACAGCATGGGGATCGGCGTCTGCATCATCGATCATAATATGAACATGATATCAGCGCTCTGCCATCGGCTGGTTGTTCTGGATTTCGGAACCAAGATCGCCGAAGGTGCGCCGTCCACAGTGCTCAACGATCCGAAAGTTCGCGAAGTCTACCTGGGAGAGGATCTCTGATGTTGCTTGAAGTCTCTGACATCCACACTTCTTATGGACCGATCCGGGTCAATCGCGGCGTCTCGCTCACCGTCGATGAAGGGGAAATCGTTACGATCCTGGGACCGAACGGTGCGGGTAAATCGACGCTGCTGCGCGCCATCTCAGGGCTTCTGCGCCCGACAAGCGGAACGATCCGCCTCAACGGCGAAAACGTGGTCGGCCGGCCGGCGGACGAGATCGCCAAACGGGGCATCGTCATGGTGCCAGAAGGGCGCCACATTTTTGGCGCACTGACCGTTCAGGAGAACCTACGTCTCGGTGCTTATTCGCGCAAAGACCGCGACCGGATCGAAGAGGACGTGGGGCGGATGGAAGATTATTTCCCGGTCCTTGGGCAGAAGCGATCAGCAAAGGGACGTGAATTGAGTGGAGGCCAGCAGCAAATGCTGGCCATCGCCCGCGGCTTGATGGCTCGCCCGCATGTTTTGCTTCTCGACGAACCGTCTCTGGGCCTGTCCCCTTTGCTCGTTAAGGAGGTGCGTGGCATCGTGCCGGATATCTATAAGCAATTCGGCGCCACTGTCCTTCTCGTCGAACAGAACGCAGGTCTGGCATTCGCCGTCGCCCAGCGTGGCTACCTCATGAACAATGGCCAGATTGCCGGGGCCGGACCCATTGCAGAATTCAGCAAGGTACAACTGGTCCAGGAAATGTATCTAGGCCGCAGAGTGACTTCGGGAGGCTGAGGGTTTAGCCTCTCTCGCCCTTGTTCCGCGAGAACAGGTGCGTCTCATTGAGGCTTCAACGTTATCTAGGCAGGAAGACGGGATGAGCAAGTTCACAGTTGTAGTGACGGATGACCGGTATGGGAGCTACCGCGAGGAGGAGGCGATCCTAAACGAAATCGGGTCAACTCTAGAGATTCGAAATCTTTCCTCCGAGGAGGAAGCTCTGGAGGCGCTTCCTCGCGCGGACGGGATTCTTGTTAACCTTTTCCCGCTCAACAAGCGGGTAATCGAGAGCCTTGCGAAATGCCGTGTGATTTCCCGCTATGGTGTGGGCTACGACAATGTAGACGTGGAGGCGGCGACTCGGAAGCACATTTGGGTTGCGCGAGTCCCCGACTATTGCTTTGAAGATGTCTCC
>JBEKFI010000159.1:0-5525 GCA_050013395.1 Verrucomicrobiia bacterium
CCACAGTGTGTCACTGCTCGAACCCTCACCCTGACCCGCCTGCGCCGAGGCTTCGGCGGGCAGGCCCTCTCCCTTGGGAAGGGAGAGGGGAGATCTCCTCGCCCCGCTTGCGGGGAGAGGATTAAGGTGAGGGGTTGCCGGACGTTTCAGGTGGTTCATGAATAGGTCAGGCTAGGGCGGCAACTATGAACGGCCAACCCAATTCTCAACCGAAGCCTGCTGGACCGACGACGGTCGCGCAGCAGGATTTCGAGTTTTACTTCTTCTCCGAGCTGTACAAACGACCGGTGTGCGCCGGCAAGGTTAAGGACCGCATTGGCAAGGTGACGGATCTCGTCTTCAAGATGGCGGACCCGTACCCCGAGGCGGTGGGGATCCTGCTGGACCACGGCTGGGGCAAGCCCAACGAGTTCGTGACGTGGGACAAAGTGCGGAAGATCGAGGCCGACGCGATTTTCGTGACCCCGACCGAGAACGGACAAGCATTTCCGCCGTTTGTCGATCAGCCGGGCTGGATCCTGTTGAACGAACACCTGATGGGGCAGACGATTCTGGACATTGACGGGCGGCGCACGGAAGTCGTCAACGACGTGCATTTGCTGGAGTCAAAGGGGCGGATGGTACTGGTGCACGTGGACATTTCCTTCAACGGCTTTCTGCGGAAGTGGGGACTCGGGCGGCTCACTTGGATCAAGGACCAATTCATCTCGTGGCGGTATGTTCAGCCTTTGTCCGTGGAAGATAAAGACACAGACACTGTCTCGCTGTCGATCACCCGCAAACGGATCAAGAACCTGCCCAGCGAGGATTTGGCCGATGCGCTGGAAGAATTGAAGGGCAACGAACAACAAGCGGTGTTCTCCGCCCTGGATTCAGAGAAAGCTGCCGAGGTGCTGATCGAAGCCGAGCCGCGCGCGCAGCGGCAACTCATCGCCAATTTGCGGAAGGAACGGGCCCGTGGGATTCTCTCGGAGATGTCGGTGCCGCAACTGGCGGCCCTGTTTGCGGTGCTGCCGCACGACGACGTTACGGAATTGATGGGGCTGTTGCCGAAGGAGCAAGCCGACCGCCTCCAGGCCCTCATCTCCCAGCGCGAGGTGACCGCGCGGACCCTGATGTCGGCGGAGTATGTTGCAGTGGCGAAAGAGTCCAAGGTCGGCGAGGTGTTGAACAACATCCGCGTCTCGAAGCGCGACGCGGGCTGCATCTCCTACATTTACGTGGTCAGCCCGGAAAAAACGCTCGTCGGTGTCGTCGATTTGCGTGATCTCGTGCTGGCTGGGGATGACACGAGTGTGGGGGACCTGATGGTATCGCCCGTCGTCTCGGCCCAAGAACATGATCTCCAGGACGACATCGCCGAGATGTTCGCCAAGTACCACTTTCGCATCATTCCGGTCGTGGATGACCAGGACCAAATTCTTGGTGTCATCAATCACCGCGACATTGTGGGCGCGATGCCGCGGGCCACGCCGGGAGGTTGAGGTATGCCGCGCATTCAAACAACTCCCATGGTCAAAGTGGCCCTGTATTCCCTGCGTATCTACCTGATCATTCTGCTGACACTGATCCTCATCAAGTTCATCCGCATCTTCTGGGCGAAGCCTGCCGACAATTCCGGCGCGAAGCAGGAAGAGCAACAGAAGCCGAACTGACCATCGGGGCCTCCGATCTGATCAGCTCGAATTCTTGATTATCCCTTAAAAGAGGGGAGGCCGAGGTTTGGGGCCTCGGCCTCTTTTTGTCGGCTGGCGTGGAGAAGCGCCTTCGACGAGGTGTGGTATAGGGTGACTGCCAATTGAGCAGGGGCGATGCCAGCCCCGAAAACCTTCGGGGCCAGTGGTCAAAACGGCTGAATCAGGGCCGAATATGGGCTGAAAATGACGGATTCGACCGGCAAAACTGCGACGGACTGGAAGAAATGTTCAATTTTGAAACTGCGTTGGTGCGACTGCGTTCTTGACTGGCCTGCTGGCCGTCGATACGGTTGGCGGCTCGATAAACCCAAATGGGAGATTCAGCTAGAGCATGTCAGCGACAATCGAAAACGTAGCGCCTTGCCGCAAGAAACTGCGTGTGGAGGTCAATGCCGAGCGCGTGGCTGGCACCCGTGCGGAGATTCTGCAGGAGTTTCGCAAACACGCGGTCATTCCCGGGTTCCGCCCTGGCAAGGCGCCCGAGCCGATGGTAGATAAGCGGTATGCCCACGAGATCGACGAGGAATTACGCAAGCGAATCATTCCCGACACCTATCGCGAGGCGCTGGCTGAGAGCAAACTAAAGGTCGTCGGTTACCCACAGATCGAATCGGTCGAATACAAACCCGGCCAGCCGCTGGTTTACAGTGCCGCCGTCGACACCGCGCCGGAGTTTGGCCTTCCCGAGTACAAAGGCATCCCACTTGAGAAGAAGGAAGCGCCCGTGCGTGATGAAGATATTTCCAAGACCATCGGTGCACTGCGTGAGCAACAGGCCGACTTCGTCGCCGTCGAAGGCCGCGGGCTGCGCTCCGGTGATTTCGCGGTAGTGAACTACAGTGCGGTAGCCGACGGCAAACCGATTGGCGAATTGGTGCCAGAGGCGAAAACGCTCGGAGAAAACAAAAACTTCTGGCTGCTGATTCAGTCCGACTCGTTCCTGCCCGGCTTTTGTGATCAACTGCTCGGTGCGCAAACGGGCGAGAAACGCCAGGTGCTGATTGACTTCCCCGCCGATTTCCCACAAAAACCGCTGGCGGGGCGCAAGGCGACCTACTTCGTCGACGTGATCGCGATCAAGGAGAAGAAATTGCCTGAGTTGAACGACGACTTTGGCAGGAAGATCGGTCTCGACGGCGTTGAGAAGCTCAAAGAGGAAGTCCGCAAGAGTCTGACGACCGAACGCGACAGCCAAATCAGAGCCGACCTGCGGAAGCAGATTGTGGATTACCTGCTGAGCAGGGTCGAGTTTGATCTGCCCGAATCGTTGGTGGCACAAGAGACGCGCAGCATCATTTATGATGTTGTGCGCGAGAACAGTCTGCGCGGCGTCAGCAAGGAAACCCTCGAAGAAAAGAAAAACGAAATCTTCGGGTTCGCCACGAAGAGCGCCAAGGATCGCCTGCGCAGCTCGTTCATCCTCGACGCGATTGCGCGGGCCGAGGGAATCAAGGTCGAGGAGAAGGAAATGGAAGAGCGCATCTGGCAGTTCGCGCAACGCTATCGCGTGACACCCGAGAAACTCAAAGCGCAGCTTGCCGAACGCGATGGACTGAGGGAAATCGAGGAGCAAATCCTCGTGGGCAAGACCCTTGATTTCTTGGTCTCGAATGCTAAAGTGGAGGCCGTTCCGCAGAACTGAGCGTTGCGCAACAAGGAGGCAGGGGAACTGCTGAATGTTTGAAGGAATGATTATGGAAAAAGCCCAGATTCTGATTCCGATGGTGGTCGAACAAACCGGCCGCGGCGAACGCGGTTACGACATCTATTCGCGGCTGCTCAAGGACCGCATTGTCTTCATCGGCACACCGGTTGATGACAACGTGGCAAACCTGATCATCGCCCAGATGCTCTACCTGCAGTCGGAAGATCCGGCTAAAGACATCAACCTTTACGTCAACTCACCCGGCGGCTCTGTTACAGCGGGCTTGGCGATCTACGACACGATGCAGTTCGTCAAATGCGACGTGACTACTTACTGCGTCGGCCAGGCCGCCAGCATGGGCGCGGTGTTGCTCGCCGCGGGCACAAAAGGTAAACGTTTCGCGCTGCCCAACGCCCGCATCCTGATCCATCAACCGTGGGGCGGCGTGCAAGGTCAGGCATCGGACATCAGCATTCAGGCCAGAGAGATTCTCCGCCTCCGTGATCGGCTCAACGAGATTTTCGCTCTGCACACGGGCAAACCCATCGACGTTATCGCCAAAGACACCGACCGCGACTTCTTCATGTCCGCAGCCGAAGCTCGCGACTACGGTTTGGTGGACGACGTGGTGAAATCGCGACGCGAGCCTGAGAAGAAAGCGGAGAAGGCAGCCTGAGGAGTCGTTGTGGCGCGCCCGACCAACCTGACGATGTGCAGCTTCTGTGGAAAAACCCACGGCGAAGTGCGCAAACTCATCGCAGGTCCTGGCGTTTACATCTGCGACAATTGCATCACCGTCTGCAAAAGCATTCTCGACAAGGAACTCGGTCACCAGAAAGGCAGGAGCGGCTTTCGCCTCAATGTTCCCAAGCCGGCCGAGATCAGACGCCAGCTCGATCAGTACGTCGTCGGCCAGGAACGCGCCAAGAAAACGATCGCCGTCGCCGTTCACAATCACTACAAACGGATTCAGCAGGATGCTTCAGTCGCCGAACAGAACGGCGACGTGCAGACGGTTCTCAGCCAGCACAGCGATGTCGAAATCGAGAAGAGCAATATTCTATTGATCGGCCCGACAGGCTCAGGCAAGACATTGCTGGCGCGCACGCTCGCCCGGGTCCTCGACGTGCCGTTCTGCATTGCCGACGCAACGACGCTGACTGAGGCAGGCTACGTCGGCGAAGACGTCGAAAACATCGTGCTGCGGCTGCTGCAGAACGCCGATTACGACGTCAAGCGGGCCGAGTTGGGCATCGTTTACATCGACGAGATCGACAAGATCGGGCGCAAGAGCGATTCGCCGAGCATCACCCGCGACGTTTCCGGCGAAGGCGTCCAACAGGCGCTGCTGAAAATTCTTGAAGGCACGGTCTGCAACGTCCCGCCGCAAGGCGGCCGCAAACATCCGCACCAGGAATACATCCAAGTCAACACCGAACACATCCTGTTCATTTGCGGCGGCACGTTCATCGGGCTGGACAAGATCGTGCAGCGGCGGATTGGCGGTCACGCGCTGGGCTTCGGCGGTCCAGAGGGCGCGGCCGACATTGCCGACAGCACGCGGGTATCGGAGCACGTCGAACCGGAAGACCTGCTGAAGTTCGGAATGATTCCCGAGTTCGTGGGTCGCTTGCCGGTTGTTTCCGTGCTGAATGAACTGACCGAGGCAGAGCTGATCTCCATTCTCACCGAAACGAAGAACGCGATGCTCAAGCAATACAGCAAGCTATTCGCAATGGAGGGTGTGAATCTCAATTTCACCAAGGACGCTCTTCAAGCTCTCGCTCAGGAGGCGCTCAAGAAGGGGACGGGCGCGCGGGCGCTGCGTGCGTTGCTGGAAAAACTCATGCTCGATTTGATGTACGACATTCCGTCGCGCGACGACATTGCCGAAGTCACCATCAACCGCGCCGTCGTCGAAGGCAACCGCGAACCGCTGATCCGCAAGAAGCAATCCAAAGACGCAGCATAGTGGGACAGGCGCCCCGCCTGTCGAGTTAGGAACCGCTAACCCGGATTATTCACGATGCGCTTGAAAGCTAGACAGTCTGTCACAGCTCGAATCCTCACCCTGACCCGCCTGCGCCGAGGCTTCGGCGGGCAGGCCCTCTCCCTTGGAAAGGGAGAGGGGAAATCTCCTCGCCCCGCATGCGGGGAGAGGATCAAGGTGAGGGGCAGTTCGT
>JBEKFI010000160.1:0-5413 GCA_050013395.1 Verrucomicrobiia bacterium
CTGCCCAAGCGGTTATTGTCAGATAAACAGTTGCGGCGGCGTCGCCAGCAATGTCGGCCAAGCCTGTGAAAGCGATCGTGATTGTCAGTCAGGGAATATCTGCGATTACTGGGTCGGTTTGTGTCCCGATGCCCAGAGCGGCTGTAACGAATACCGTGATCCGGCCGACCCGGCCCTTCGGGAACCCTGTCGACGTCTCCAGCGCCTCTGGCGCCCTGGCCTTCTCTGCGATCATGCAGCAGATCGGGCGCGACAACGAGACGGCGCTCATTACCGTCAGCCTTCGCCGCAAGCCGTGGGGGCACGAAGTCCAGGAGGGCCGTTATGCGACCAACCGCACCGTCTCCCAGATCGGTGGCTGACGAAATCACCGTCGCCGAAGCCGACCGTCGCCTCGCCGCCGTCGCGCCGCGATTCCCGGAAACCACGGTCGCGTTGCCCAATGCCCACGGCCGCGTCTTGCGCGAGGATCTCATCGCCGACCGCCCCTTTCCGCCGTTCGACCGCGTGACGATGGACGGCATCGCGCTCTCGTTCGCCGCGTGGCAGTCCGGCCGCCGCGAATTCAAGATCACCGGCACCCAGGCCGCCGGCCGACCTGCGCTGACCCTACCCGCCGCCGACACCTGCCTCGAAGTCATGACCGGCGCAGTCCTGCCGGTCGGCACAGACTGCGTGGTGCCGGTCGAGGACATCGAAGTGAGCGATGGCCGCGCTACCGTTACCGGCAACGTCGCGCCACGCCAGTGCATCCATTTTGCCGGTTCCGACCGGAAACCCAGCGACATGCTCGTGCGAGCCGGCACGCGACTCACCGCCGCCGAGATCGCTGTCGCGGCGACCGTCGGCAAGACAACACTGCGCGTGAGCCGGTTGCCAACGGTCGCCGTCATCAGCACCGGCGATGAACTCGTGAACGTGGACGCCGCGCCTGCGCCGCACCAGATTCGGTGCTCCAATCCGCATGCCATCCGTGCCGCGCTGGCCGGTATTGCCGAGGCGACGCTGATGCATCTGCCCGACGAGCAGGGCGCATTGCGCGCCGGCCTGCAGGCGGCGCTGGAAACAGCGGACATGGTAGTTGTGACCGGTGGCGTGTCGCGAGGCCGGTCTGATTTCGTGCCGGAGACGCTCGAAGCGCTCGGTGTACAGAAGCTTTTTCACCGCGTGCGCCAGCGCCCCGGTCGCCCCATGTGGGCCGGCAAGACGGCGCGCGGGCAACTCGTGTTCGGTTTGCCGGGGAATCCGGTATCAACGCTGGTGACGCTGCATCGTTACGTGCTGCCGTTGCTCGCGCCGGTACCGGTGCTGACGGCTTGCCTTGACGAAAAGGTGTCCGCGGTCGACGTGCAGTTCGTACCGGTGCGGGTGCGGTGCGAGGACGGACGGCTGCGGGCGAAGCCGGTGGCCTTGAACACATCGGGCGATCTCGCGGCGTTGGTCGCGGCGGACGGGTTTGT
The DNA here is from genome assembly GCA_050013395.1 of Verrucomicrobiia bacterium. GTDB lineage: Bacteria > Verrucomicrobiota > Verrucomicrobiia > Palsa-1439 > Palsa-1439 > JBEKZD01. The sequence continues at coordinate 1,461 of JBEKFI010000160.1, forward strand.
CCAGGTCGAGGAAGGCGGCGGAACAATCTGCCGGTTGTGGCTTTGGTCTGCCAGAGTGATCGCATGAAGAAATTGTCACACGTCAGCGCGAAGAACCGGCCGCGCATGGTGGACGTCGGCGCGAAAACGGCGACCCGGCGCGAAGCGGTGGCGGAGAGCGTGGTGAAGTTGCCCGCCGCGGTGGCAAAGCTGTTGCGCGGCGGCGAGATTCACGGACCGAAAGGGCCGGTCATCCAGACGGCCATCGTGGCCGGTACGATGGCGGTGAAGAACACGGTGTCGCTGATTCCGTTTTGTCATCCGCTGCCAATCGAAGGTTGCGATTTCGACATCAAACTTGCCGGGCGGAAGGTTGTGATTCGTTGCCGGGTGAGCGCGGTGCACAAGACCGGCGTTGAGATGGAAGCACTCGTCGGCGCGGCGGCGGCGGCGTTGACAGTGTACGACATGTGCAAGGCGGTGTCGCCAGAGATCATGATCGAACGGACGCGGTTGCTCCGCAAGACGGGAGGTAAGCGTGATTACGCCGCCCGGTGAACTGTTCGGCCTGGTGCTGGCCGGTGGCCGGAGCGCACGAATGGGGCGCGACAAGGCGTTATTGACCTACGGCGATGGGCGACCGCAGGCGGTCGTCGCTTATGAACTGCTGCGGGAGTTTTGCGGGCGCGTGTATTTGTCCGTGCGCACCCGCCGAGAGACGCTGAGCGAATGGCCGCAGCTTGTTGACCGGTATGAGGAGATCGGGCCGATGGCCGGTATCCTGACGGCGCTGGATGAGCATCGCGAAGCGGCGTGGCTCGTCGTCGCGTGTGATTTGCCGTTTCTGAATCGTGAGACGCTCCGTCAATTGCTCGCGGCGCGTGATCCGCAAAGAATCGCGACGGCGTTTCGCAGCGCTCATGATGGTTTGCCGGAGCCGTTGTGCGCGATTTACGAGCCGGCAGCGCGGGCGCGGTTGCTGGAGTTTGTTACACAGGGCCTCCATTGTCCGCGCAAGGCGCTGATCAATTCGCCGGTGCACCTGGTTGAACTTGCCGACCACCGGGCGCTCGACAACGTGAACGATCCGCTGGAGTACGAGCGGGCGGCAACGACGCCAAAATCATGACCCTGCGCATCCGGTACTTCGCCATGCTTCGCGAAAAAGCGGGCGTGAGCGAGGAGACCATCTCCACGTCGGCGGCGACACCGACGGCTTTGTGGGAGGAGTTGCGGCAGCGGCACGGGTTTGGTGTGCCGTTGTCGGCGTTGAGCGTGGCGGTGAACGAGGAGTTCGTGTCGCCAGAGCGCGCGTTGCGGGATGGCGACACGGTGGTGTTCATCCCGCCGGTGGCTGGAGGTTGACACCGTGTTCAGTCTCTCCGACAAGCCGATCACTCCCGAGACGCCGCGCAATCCGGCGGCAGGCGCGTTCGTCACATTCGAAGGCCGGGTGCGCAATGAGAACGAAGGTCGGCCGGTGCAGTCGTTGGTGTACGAGGCTTACGCCGACATGGCGATACGCGAGGGCAACCGGGTGTTGGAGGAAGCGCGGCAGAAGTTTGGCGTTCTCGACATCCGCTGCGTCCATCGGGTCGGGCATCTGCAGGTGGGCGACCTCGCGGTGTGGATCGGCGTGACGGCGGCGCACCGCGACGCGGCATTTCAGGCGTGCCGGTATGTCATTGATGAGGTGAAGCGGCGCGTGCCGATTTGGAAGAAGGAATTCTACGGCCCGGGCGACGGGCGGTGGATCGGCTCATGAGTATCTGGCTCATCGCATTGTTGTTTTTCACGGCGGCGGCGATTTACTCGATGGCCGGCTTTGGCGGCGGCTCGGCCTACATCGCGTTGTTGACGTTGTCCAGCATCGCGCATGACCGCATTCCCGTCATCGCGCTGGTGTGCAACATCGTGGTGAGCGTGGGTGGCACGTACCACTTCGTGCGGGCCGGTCACTTCAACTGGCGGCAGTTCTGGCCGTTCGCGCTGGGCTCGATGCCACTGGCATTTGTGGGCGGACGAATGCCGCTGACGCGCGAAAGTTTCATGCTGCTGCTGGGGGTGTCGCTGCTCGTGGCCGGCGTGTTGCTGATCTGGCCGGTCGGGAACAAACGAGCGGAAGAAGTGGCGCGACCGCCGCATCGTGCCGGGAGCATCGTGATCGGCGGCGGGCTGGGGTTGCTGTCCGGCATGGTGGGGATTGGCGGCGGAATTTTCCTCGCGCCGCTGCTGTTGCTGCTGCGTTGGGCCGCGCCGAAACAGGTGGCGGCATTCTCGGCGGTCTTCATATTGTTAAACTCGCTGTCCGGGCTTGCCGGTCAACTTCTGAAGAACTCCGCCGCTTTTCACGACTGGCAATGTCTGGCGCTGGTGGGCGCGGTGTTCGTCGGTGGTCAACTCGGCAGCCGATTGGGGGCGCACCGGGTGTCGCAGGCGCGGGTGCGGCAGATGACCGGCGTGGTTGTTTTGGCTGCGGCGCTGCGGATCTTGTCCGTCCTCCTTTTCAATTAGGCACGGTCATGTTCTGTCCGAGTTGACATAAGTCAACAGTTCCAACCTCCCAATTGCGGCTAAAAACTCCGTCATCGTCCACGGTCAGCGAAACTCGGACACGCCTGCAGGAGTTGGTGCGCTGCCACCGGATTGTAGCCCCGAAAGCCTTCGGGGCAAGCCGCACCCCATCAGCCGTCGCAAAGGCCGCGAGCAGGTTCGCGGCTACAACCACCCCGTCGGTCATAAATACCTCGGTGGTAGTATCAAGATACGCCCGCCAGCGATCCTGCGGCTGAAAAAACCTTGCAGTCAGCGGTTGGGTCGGCATATAAACCTTCCTGGTTATCCCGTTTGGGGCCAAGGCTTGGCCCGTGCAATTGTCTTGTCCGTGCTCGGCTCATGATCGACGCTTGTGAATCGAGGGAGAGAACAACGCTTCAGGCGCATGGCGTTACCGACCTGACTGGCCGGTGGACTGTGTTTCCCTTGAGGACCCGAATGAAACCTGTAGCCGCAGGCTGTAGCCTGTGCTGGCTGCACAATTCACGCACCCCAAGCCGAGTCGGACGAGACGCCGCCGTGGTATGCGGCAACGGTGCGGCTACAAGCAGAAGTCGAATTGCGTCAGGCGCGCTTCGGAGAACCTTTCATCTGTAAGAACCAAGGAGCTTGTTATGGAAGAAACTGTGCAGTTTACTCTCAACGGTAAACCCACCAAACTGACCGTGGACAGCGACCGGAAGTTGTTGTGGGTTTTGCGCACCGATCTGGGATTGATGGGGACCAAGTACGGGTGCGGTGAAAGCTTCTGCGGCGCTTGCACGGTTCTTGTCAACAACGAGGCCGTTCGATCGTGCCAAACCATTGTCAAATCCGTCCGAGGCAAAGAGGTCGTCACTATTGAGGGATTGGCGAAGGATGGCGCTCTGCATCCGTTGCAGAAGGCGTTCATGGATAACGACGCGCTCCAGTGCGGGTATTGCACGCCCGGCATGATCATGAACGCTTACGCGCTTCTGCGTAAGAACCCTCGACCTTCCCCTTCACAAATCGTCGAGGGAATGGAGGACAACTTGTGCCGTTGTGGAGCCCACAACCGGATCGTCCGAGCCATTCAAGCGGCGGCGAAAGAAATGCAAGGAGGGAAGTAACATGAACCACAATCCCTACATTGAAACCGATTTCACCGATCACCCGATCGACACGGGACTGAACCGGCGCGATTTCATCAAGGTCACCGGCGGTGGCATCATCCTCTTTTTCACAATCGGTGATCTGTCGGTCCTAGCCCAGGAAGGTCGAGCTGGCGGCCGCGCGGGAGGGCGAGGTTTGCCCACTGATTTCAACGCGTTTCTCAAGATCGGCGAAGACGGACGCGTCGCGTGTTACACCGGCAAGATTGAAATGGGACAGGGGATCGTCACCGGGTTGGCCCAAGAGATCGCGGATGAACTCGATGTGCCGCTCGATGCGGTCGA
>JBEKFI010000161.1:0-5360 GCA_050013395.1 Verrucomicrobiia bacterium
CTTCACGGTGCCCGAGCGCACCAAGTCATTCTCTTTCCGCCTCTGGCAGGATCGCCGCCAGAGCTTCGCCGATGGTCGTGGCCGCACCGTGCAGGGCTGTGTGCTCGCTGTCTTTTGTGAGAGGCATGGTGGCCAGGTCGAAGAAGTTGGCAAGCTCGCTGACGAACAGGCTGGTCAGCGGATTGGCAACGTCTTGGACACCGTCGTTATTGCTTGTGGCAAGTTGATGCCGACATGCGATTTGCCATCGACTCTTCCCGTCAACAGCGGGAGAGATGTTCACGATCAACAATGCGGCGGCCTCCGTCGTCGTGAATTTGCCTACTGGTTTTTGTCTTCCTCGGCTTGCTCGAACGCGTGCTCCAAGTCAACGATCTCTTCGCCAGGCTTGAGCGCGTCCTCGAACATCTGTTTTTCCGCCTCGAGCTGGTCGGCCGTGTAGTTTGCAGCCTTGATGCTCAGGCCGAGGCGGCGTTCCTGCGGATCGATCTTGATGATGCGGGCGACGACTTCGTCGCCGACCTTGAGCGCATCTTTGATCTTCTCGATGTGCTGTTCGCTGATTTGGGAGATGTGAACGAGTCCCTCGATTTTGTCTTCCAGTTCGACAAACGCGCCGAAGTTGGTGAGCTTGACCACCTTGCCCTTGACGAGGTCGCCCATCTTGTAGCGCTGCTCGATGCTCTTCCAGGGATCAGGATCAAGCTGTTTGATGCCGAGCGACATGCGCTGGTTGGCCGCATCGACTTCCAACACCACCGCGTCCACTTTCTGACCTTTCTTGAGAATTTCGGCGGGATTGTTCACCTTGCGCGTCCAGGACATGTCGGACACGTGGATCATGCCGTCGATGCCTTCCTCGACTTCGACGAACGCGCCGAAGTTGGTCAGGTTGCGAACCTTGCCGGAGATTCTCGTGCCCGGCGGATACTTCTTGGGCACGTATGACCAAGGATTGGCTTCGAGCTGACGAATGCCCAATGAAATCTTTTGCTCGTCGCGCTTGATTTCCAGCACCATCGCATCGATTTCTTCGCCGGGCTTCAAGACATCGGAGGCACGGGCTACGCGCTTGGTCCAGGACAACTCCGACACGTGAACCATTCCTTCCACGCCATCTTCAAGCTGGACAAATGCGCCGTAGGGGACAACGCTGACCACCTTGCCGTGCACCTTGCTGCCGACCGGATACTTCAACGCGATGTCATCCCATGGGTTGCGGTTCTTTTGCTTCAGCCCCAGTGAAACGCGCTCCTTTTCGCGGTCGACTTCCAGAATCATCACTTCGATCTTGTCGCCGACTCTGAGCAGTTCGCTGGGGTGATTGATCCGGCCCCAACTCATGTCGGTGATGTGCAACAGGCCGTCGAGGCCGTCGAGATCGATGAACGCCCCGAAATCGGTGAGGTTTTTCACGAAACCCATGCGAATCTGACCGACCTGCATCTCGGAGAACAACTTCTTGCGCTTGTCTTCGCGCTCCTGTTCGATCAGCTCGCGACGGGAGAGGACGATGTTCTTGCGTTCCTGGTTGATCTTGACAACTTTGAATTTGAAGGTCTTGCCAATGTACTCGTCGAGGTTGCGGGGAGGGATGACGTCGATCTGCGAGGCAGGGAGGAAGGCTTCAACGCCGATGTTCACGGTGAGGCCGCCCTTGACTTTCGCTCTGACCTTGCCCTCGATCAGGCCGCCTTCGCTGCAAATGCTGACGATGCGGTCCCAGTTTTTCTTCTGCTCGGCTTTGTCGTGCGAGAGGACAACCATGCCGTCTTCGTCCTCGATCTTTTCGAGCAGCACTTCGACTTCATCGCCCTTCTTCAGGTCGTCTGCATTGTCAAATTCATATCGCGGGATGACGCCCTCCGACTTGTAGCCGATATCCACCAACACCTCGTTGGTGCGCACTTCCAGGATCTTCCCTTTGACGATCATTCCCTCGGTGAATTCCTTCACCTCGGAAAAGAGTTTTTCCATTGGGTTAGACATTCGTTGTGATTTTATCTCCTGCCTTTGGGCTGGCCGACTGATTGGCGCTACGCTTGAAAAGGCGAGGAAATATAGAGTTTGGCGACCGGCTTGGCAATGCCTATTTTAGCCCAATCAAGAAACGTCTGGGCAGGGCTCCAGGGCGGCGATCCGCCGCATGACCTCGCGCCCGACAGCGAGATACACGGCTTTCAATTCCTCGCCTCGCAGCTTGTCGAAATCGGCGGGGAAGGAATACGAGAATGGTTCGCCAAACTTGATGATCACATGCGTCGGACGTGGGAACGATGTGTCACGCGGCAGTGCGCGCTCCGTGCCGAAGATTCGCATGGGCAAGATTCTGCACTGCGCTCGCGCCACGATCATCCCAACGCCCGCACGCGGTTCCTGCAATTGACCGTCCTTGCTGCGCGTGCCCTCAGGAAACATCAAGACCGCTTTGCCTTCGTTCAACAATAGTAGCACCGCACGCGTCGCGCCGATGTCACCGCGGTCGCGGTTGATCGGCACACAATTCCAGCTTCGCAAAATCCAACCGGCAATCGGATTGCGAAACAGCGTGTCGCGGGCGAGGTAAAAGGCGTCGCGCTCGCAGGCGAGGCCGAAAAAGGGTGGATCGAGAAAGCTCATGTGATTGCCCGCCAGAACGACCGCGCCCTCACGTGGCAGGCGGTCGGCGTTGTAAATCTTCCCGCGGTGATAGAGGCGAAAGTACACGCGAAACAGACCTCGACAAAACCGATACCAGAGTCGCATCGTCCACTCAGGAAGCGCCCGCGGCGACTTTGCTGCGACGCCGATCCTGCTCCCGGATGTGCGCAACGATGAGTTCGGAGGTTTCCTCGACGGTGAGCTTGGAATTATCAATCACCGTTGCGCCCAGCGCGATTTGCAGGGGCGACGCGCTGCGCTGCGAGTCAAGCTTGTCGCGCTGCTGGAGGGACTGAGCCACGCCTTCCTGGTTGGCCCGAATCTTCATTGCCTCAAGATCGCGCGCCCGCCGCCGGGCGCGAACGGCAGGATTGGCGTCCAGGTAGAATTTGTACGGCGTGTCGGGGAACACCACCGACCCGATGTCGCGGCCTTCCATCACCAGATTACCGAACTTCGTCAGCGACCGCTGATGCTGAACGAGGACGTGTCGCACTTCCGGGATCGCGGCGACGGTGGAGACTTTCCCCGTCACGCGCGGATCGCGGATCGCGTCGCCCGGATACACGCCGTCGATGAACATCCGCGCTTGGCCGTCCACCATTTCGAAGCTGACCTTGATGGTGCGCATCATCCCGATCACAGCGATCGTGTCTTCGACATCGATGTCCAGTTGGAACGCCTTCCACGTGATCGCACGGTACATCGCTCCCGAATCGACGTAATTGAAACCGAGCGTCTTGGCCACATCGCGTGACACGGTGCTCTTGCCGCTCGCCGCCGGCCCGTCAATCGCCACGACTGTCACCGGCTCAGTCATTCGGCTGACTTCCTTTCCGCTTTGCGCTTCATCTCGCGAATCTGCGCGATTGCTTCGCGTGTCTTTTCTCTGTCGGGGCCGGGACTGAACTGGTTTTGAACCGGTTCCAGAACTGCGATCGCCTCGTCATAGCGACTCATTTGAACATACAACTGTGCCAAGCGGAATGGAACTTCTCGCGATGCCGGATAAAGATCCAGCGCCTGTTTGAAGACCGCTTCGGCTTCGCTCGTCAGATGTCGGTAGGCGTAAAGACCAGCAATGGCCGAACGCGGTTTGGCAAAGAGTCCTCGCGCGATTTCGTTGCCGAGAAAGTGCGGGTCGGACAGCAGTTCCCTGCTCAGCTTGGCCCAGAATTCCCGGTCCTGCTCGATGGCCGTGGGATCGAGTTTTTCCAGCGGCTCCTTGTTCAACTTCATAATCGGCCCGTGTGGCTCGAGGTAGGGATACATCCACGGGATGGCGAAGCTTTCCTCGACATAAAACTCGTGCTGCGACTTGTTCTCCTCAAAAATCGTCTTCGCCAAGATACCGTTGACCTTCATGACGTTGCCTGCGCCACGCACGCTTATGCGGCCATCTTTGTCAACGCTAACTTGTTCATAAGGCAAGGGCTGCCGCGTTTTCAGTTCGTCAACATATTGTTGAAAGGCCGCCTGCACATTCGTTATAGCGGGCAACCACAGCCGCTTGCCATAAGTTAGCCGCAAATACTCCGTGTAACGGCTGTCCGCCAGCCCGTTCTGCGTGATGATAAAGATGTCGGGCGATTTCGCCACGTCACGAAACATTGTGATCGCAAACCGCCCCGCATCTGTTCCGCCGAAGTAGATACTGCCGGCGGGAATCGAACTGAGAATACCATCGGCGTATTTCTGCAAGAGACTCTGTCCCACCCACGCAAACCGTTCGTATGCGCTGTATGTCTCTTGAACCGGAATCCAGAGCACGTTGTTGAATGCCGGATCGAGTGTTGTGCCTTCGTACTGACCTACACGCGGTTGAATCCTCGCGAACCGATTCGAGACCGCTGCCCAATCACCTGCTTCTGCCGCCCTGAAGAATTGGCTCGTTTCTCGTGGGACATGGAGATGGAGCCTAGCAGCCAGTTCCTCCGTCTGCTGGCGTTTCTGTGAGACAAATATCTTCAAACGCGGATCGATGTCCGTTTTGACACGGCTGCAACCCATGCCATACACCAATAACAGAGCGATTATTTGCGCCTTCACGTCCGGAACCTCAGTTCATCCCGGAAATGTTTGGCGCGTTTGAGCATCGCACGCAACTCAATGGCGTCCGCGTTTTCCAGCGTCGCTCGCAGTTTGCCGAGTTCTTCAATCAAATGCTCCAGCGCGCGGGCGATTTCGTGGCGGTTTTCCACGCAAATCTCCGTCCACATTTCAGGCGGCCCGCTGGCAATGCGCGTGAAATCCCTGAAGCCAGGGCCAGCGAAATTCAGTCGCTGCTCTCCATCACGGCAGACCACGTTGACTACGGCGGCAGCAACCATGTGCGGAAGATGACTGATGTTCGCCACCACTTCGTCGTGTGCCTGCGGCGTGAGAGTGTGCACGGAGCAGCCAAGCGTTTTCCAAAAATCGTGCACGAGTTGGAGCGCAGCTTTGTCCGTGTCTTCGCGCGGCGTGACGATGCACACCGCGCCGTCAAACAAATCGCGGCGCGCGGCTTCGATGCCGGATTGCTCCGACCCCGCCATCGGATGCGAACCGACGAAACGCGCTTTGCCCTCCAACGCCTCCGACAGGTGGGTGACGACAGGATACTTCACGCTGCCGACGTCGGTCACGACGCAGTTGTGGGCGAGCGATGGTTTGATTTGCTCGGCGAGCGAGCGCATCACGCCAATCGGCGTGGCCAGCACAACGAAGTCGGCGTCCGA